>DHKK01000079.1:0-8506 GCA_002404795.1 Clostridiales bacterium UBA4696 | reverse complement strand
GTTGCACTCTCCTATAAGCGAACGGCTGAAAAGATGAACGCCGAGACGCTGAGCGAACTTGCGTCTGCATATATGGATCTATGGCGGGAACACGATCGGCTCCTGCATTATATTGGACTACTGGATGAACGCCAGCGCAGGGTGCTTCAGCTATATTACGTTGAGTCATATGTATGGACAGACGTTGCGAAAGCCATGCACATGACGGTACGGACAGCACAGAGAATCCGGCAGCAGGCAGTGGATGAGTTGGCAAAACTGTACGCATTTGCCGATTCCTTTTTCAAACTATAGATTTTAACATAATTAAAGATATTAGAAAGGAAGGGCAGAATGAAAACTCAGGATCTGTTTGCGGATTATCCAGATTTGGTGAATGTGAAGCAATTTCAGACAATGATGGGCGGTATCAGCGTAAAAGCGGTCTATCAATGTCTGCACGATGGCGAAGTGGAGTTTTTCAAAATCGGTCGGGGGGTTCTGATTCCCAAAGCAAGTGTGATTGCGTTCGTCAGGCGAAGAACGAATTCTAAAGATGTTTGACGCTCAAATAAAACATTGTGCTCAGTTTATGGGAGTGGTAAAATAAAGTCAGTCATTGGCAGAAAATTTACCGCTACCGAAAGGAGAGTATATGATGGTAGCAGGACATCTGCAAATTAAGAATGAGAAATACTATATGGTTCTCGAACTCAGGAATGAGCAAGGAGAACGCAAGACGAAGTGGATCGGGACCGGTTTGGCGGTAAAAGGAAACAAACGCCGGGCGGAAGCCATGCTGGAGGAAACACGAACGAAATATCTCTCGCCGGTTGTGAACGATAAAGCCCAAATGCCGTTTGCGGAGTATATGGGCTATTGGCTGGAAATTGTAAGACCAAATCTGGAGGAAAACACTTACGCCGGATACAAAAGCAATATCGAAAAGAGAATTACGCCGTTTTTCAAACAAAGCGGTATTACGCTTGGCGAAATAAAAGCTGTTCAGATTCAGGAATTCTATACATATTGCCAGACGGCTTTGCATGTCAGCAATAATACCGTGATCCATTACCACGCGAATTTGACGAGCGCATTCAAATATGCGCTGAAAATGGATTTCATTCGTGTAAATCCCATGAATAGGGTCAAGAAACCAAAGCCGATACAGCATAACGCGAATTTCTATAGCGCGGAAGAAGCAGAGAAACTGATTGCAGCAGTGCACGGGGATACGATTGAATTTCCGGTTATGATGGCTGCATATTATGGACTCCGGCGGAGTGAGATCGCCGGCCTTCGTTGGAGGGCTATTGATTTCAAAAGCAACCGGATAACGATCGAGCATACTGTGACGCAGGCGATTGTAGACGGAGAGCGGAAAATCATTGCAAAGGATCGGGCAAAGAATAAATCCAGTTGCAGAAGTCTTCCCTTAATGCCGCAATTCAAAAAGATATTGCTTCAGATGAAAGAGCAGCAGGAGACCAACAGGAAACTCTGCGGAAACTGTTATCACGAAAGTGAGTATGTATATGTCAATCAGCTTGGCATTCCCTATACGCCGGACTTCATAACAGATCATTTTCGTAAATACCTGAAGAAAGCCGGATTCCGAAAGATCACTTTTCACGAACTTCGTCATAGCTGCGCCAGTATGCTTCTGAAGCAGGGTGTTGGAATGAAAGATATCCAGGCATGGCTCGGTCACAGCACATATAACACGACAGCGAATCTCTACGCACACCTTGACTCTGAATCCAAGGTCAGCGTAGGTACAGTTATGGAAAATCTGCTCGATCTTTCATCAGCACTCGAAAGCGCGTAAAAGCCATCGCGAAGCGACAAGGTTATTGCTCGGACGTGCTTCAAAAAGCAAAATCGTAACCCAGCGTTAGCGGTTACGATTTTGAGAGGAGGAGCGACTGCGCAGGTGAGAGATGACTTTTCATGCGAAGCATAAAAAGTCGGCGTGAATCAAACTGTCAAGTTTAGGGCACATCCCCGTGACCCAGCGAAGCGGTCACGGGGATGAACGAAGATAGACCTTTGCTGTCGAGATGGACGCGCTTGCGCGGTCATCTGACATCCAAAGGTCATTTCTGAGTGGTGCCGCTGACGGGACTCGAACCCGTACAGAAGTAAAATTCTGGCAGATTTTAAGTCTGCTTTGTCTACCGATTCCAACACAGCGGCATATTCAAAAAAGGAGATGCGGCGGACGGAGAGAAAACAGGAGAGAAATTCCGGCTTGCTCCGGCCATTGAAAACTGAAAACGCTTGATTTTACTGGGGACTTAAGATTCGGCGGGGAAACAGACCCACCGGATTTTAAGTCCCTTGTGTCTGCCATTCCACCACACCGGCGGGTAGGGATATTTTAGCACCGAATGTGCGGTGCGTCAAGGAGGAATCCGGGCGGCGGGAGGCGGCAGAAAATGACAAAAAATTTGGCCATAGTTTGGTTGTTCTGCCATCTTGAAAAATTAGAACAAATGTTTTAATATACACATACTGCCTCGAACGCAAGAACCTGGTTGAACGGAACGGAAGGATGGGAGTGGATGTAGGATGCCGGAAAATACGAAGGGGAAGCCCGGATCGCGCCGACGGACGCGGGAGATGGACGAGACCATCTTACGCCTGTTTCAGGCGCTGAGCCGGGAAGAAAAGCAGCAATTTCTTACTTTTTTTGAAAACGCTCGAGAAAGGCGATCATCGCCTGCTTCAGATCATCGTCAGCGTGGGAAAGAAGCTCCCTGAGCTGCGCGTCGAGCGGATCCTCCTCACCGGGCACGGGCTCGGTGGGGAGCTTTTTTTCGTCGGATGTGCCGCGCAGGTAGGCGGGCGTGGTGCCGAGGGCGGAAGCGACGATGGAAAGCTGCTCGTCGTTCGGCTCGGATTTGCCGGCCTTCCAGTCCTGGCAGATGGTGGGGGTCCGGCCGAGACGGCGGGCGATCGAGGCTTTGGTGACGCCGGTCTCGCGGATCAGGGCATCAAATCTGGCATAAATGAACAAATCAGACACCTCACTTTTGTGCAGAATGTGGAATCGAACGAATGTGCGACGCACTCCCCTTGACAATCGCACGAAAATGAGATACACTCAGCGTGCAGATGCGGGAGCGAAAGCCGCCGCAGCGGGAAGTTCAGATATACAATTATTGTATCCGCTGCGGTGCTTTTTGTCAACCTTGAATCGCATAAAAATATGATGGAGGAAGCTGGTATGGAGGTGGTCTGCGGCTGCTGCCGCTGGTGCCGGGAGCCGGTCCGCAGGGCGGAGGGGCGGTATGCGGCGGCGGACGGCGCGGTGGTGCACGAGGAGTGCATGGAAGAATTCCTGCTGGAGGCGCTGGGGCTGCGGCGGATGGCGGCGCAGGCCGGATACCGGTACGAGAGAGGAGAGGATACGGATGCGTAGGGAAGAAAGCGGCGTGCTGCCGGTCTGGTGCCCGTTTTACCGGGAGGACAGCGGGAAGAGCATTTTCTGCGAGGGGATCACGGATGAGAGCTTTCTGCGGCTGACGTTCGTGTCGGCCCGGGCGAAGCGGCAGCAGATGGAGATCTTCTGCCGGACGAAGCACTGTGAAAAGTGCGAGCTCTATGGGGCGATCAACGCGAGGTATGCGGATGCGTGAGGAAAAGGGGACGAGAAAGCGCGCCGACCCGATCGGGAAGGCCTCCGGGAATCTGGAAAAGGCGCTGGAGACGATGTCCCGCCGGCTGCTCGCGCAGATCAAGGAGGGCGAGACGCCGGGCAAGGAGCTCGGCGAGCTGGCGAAGGTGATGAAGCAGGCCGTGGAGATCCGGCAGGAGCTGCAGGGCGAAGGAGATGGGCAGGAGCAAGGCGTGCGGGTCGTCTTTGCGGGGCAGGCGGAGGAGTTTTCCCAATGACGGAGCTGCGGATGGATGCGCCGAACGAGAAGCAGCGGCGGTTTCTGCTGGACCGGCACCGGCACATCGCCTACGGCGGGGCCAGAGGCGGCGGAAAGAGCTGGGCTGTGCGGACGAAGGCGAAGCTGCTGGCGCTGCGGTACGCGGGGATCAAGCTGCTGATCGTGCGGCGGACGCTGCGGGAGCTGCAGAACAACCACATCGATCCGCTCCGGCAGGAGCTGGCGGGCGTGGCGAAGTACAAGGCGGCGGACAAGCGGTTCGAGTTTCCGAACGGGTCGGTTTTGACCTTCGGCTACTGCGCGTGCGACGGGGATCTGGGACAGTATCAGGGAGCGGAGTACGACGTGGTGTTCCTCGACGAGGCGGGGCAGCTGCAGAAGGCATGGATCGACGCGATCAACGCCTGCGTGCGCGGGACGAACGGATTTCCGAAGCGGACGTATTACACGCTGAACCCCGGCGGGCCGGGGCACGGGTATTTTAAACGGCTGTTCATCGACCGGCGGTTCGAGCCGGGGGAGAAGGCGGAGAACTACAGCTTCGTGCAGGCGCTGGTGACGGACAACCGGGTCTTGCTTGAGCGGCAGCCGGACTATCTGCAGCAGCTCGAGACGCTGCCGCCGAAGCTGCGCGAGGCGTGGCTGCACGGGTCGTGGGATGTGTATGAGGGGCAGTTTTTTGAGGACTTCCGGGATGTGCCGGAGCACTATCGGGACCGGCAGTGGACGCATGTCATCGAGCCGTTCGCACCGGACAGGGGGTGGACGGTCTGCCGGAGCTATGACTTCGGGTATGGAAAGCCGTTTTCCTGCGCGTGGTGGGCGGTCGACTATGATGGGGTCCTCTACCGGATCCTGGAGCTCTACGGCTGCACGCGGACGCCGAACGAGGGCGTCAAGTGGACGCCGGACCGGCAGTTCGCCGAGATCCGGCGGATTGAGACGGAGCATCCATGGCTGAAGGGACGGGAGATCACGGGCGTGGCGGATCCGGCGATCTGGGACGCGTCGCGCGGGGAGAGCGTGGCGCAGACGGCGGCGCGGTACGGCGTGTATTTTTCGCCCGGCGACAATGAGCGGATCGCGGGGTGGATGCAGTGCCATTACCGGCTGCAGTTCGATGAGAACGGGTATCCGCGGATGTATGTGTTCCGGAACTGCAGGGCGTTTATCCGGACGGTGCCGCTGATGCTGTATTCGCAGACGCGGCCGGAGGATCTGGACACGGCGCTGGAGGACCATGTGTGCGACGAGTGGCGGTATTTCTGCATGTCGCGGCCGGTGCGGCCGATCCGGGGCGGGCAGACGGCGGCGATCTGGTCGGATCCGCTCGACCAACTGAGATAAGGAGGAAGCAATGGAGGTACGGACAACAGGCGTCCCCGTGATCGGGGAGAAGGAGCTGCGGCGGGCGGCGGAGATCCTGCGCCGCTACAAGCAGGGCAGGCAGAATCTCGAGCGGCGCATCATCGCCGACGAGGACTGGTGGAAGCTGCGGCAGTGGCGGCAGTTTGCAGACAAGGGCAATCCGAACGACGACCGGCCGGCGTCCGGGTGGCTGTTCAACGTGATCATGGGCAAGCACGCGGACGCGATCGCGGCCTATCCGGGGCCGAATATCCGGCCGCGGGAGCCGGACGACCGGATGGAGGCGCAGATGCTCTCGTCCATCCTGCCGTGCATTCTGGAGCAGAACGACTTTGAGGAGGTCTACTCCGACACGTGCTGGCAGAAGATGAAGCAGGGCACGGGCGTATGGGGCGTGTACTGGGACCAGGAGAAGCTGGGCGGGCTGGGCGATGTCTCGATCCGGCCGGTGAATGTGCTGAATCTGGTCTGGGAGCCGGGCGTGACGGATATCCAGAAGTCGCAGAACGTGTTTTATCTGGAGCTGGAGGACAACGAGACGCTGCTGGCGGCGTATCCGCAGCTGGCGGGGAAGCTCGGCGGCAGCAGCGGGCTGCTGGCAAGGTACCGGACGGACGACATGGTGGATCTGTCGGAAAAGACGCTGGTGGTGGACTGGTATTACAAAAAGCGCGTGGACGGCAGGACGGTGCTGCACTACTGCAAGTATGTGGGGCAGACGGTGCTGTATGCGACGGAGAACGACACGTTCGTGCCGTCGGTCACGCGGGAGGAGGTGGACGAGCGGGGCGAACGGAGGCTGGTGCAGGTGCCGGTACGCGGGCCTGCGTGCGAGCGGGGACTGTATGACGACGGGGAATATCCGTTCATCTTTGACCGGCTGTTTCCCATTGAGGGCTCGATCTGCGGGTACGGGTACATCGACATCGGCAAGGGCGCGCAGGAGCAGATCGACCGGATGGACCAGGCCATCGTGAAAAACACGATCATGTCGGCCACGCCCCGGTGGTTCCGGCGCGCGGACGGGTCGGTCAACGAGCAGGAGTATGCGGACTGGACGAAGCCGTTCGTGCATGTGGACGGGAATCTGGGGCAGGACTCGCTGCAGCAGGTGCAGGTGCGGACGCTGCCGGCGGTGTGCGTGCAGGTGCTGAACAGCAAGATCGAGGAGCTCAAGTGGACGACCGGCAACACGGACGTGACGAACGGGCAGGTCTCGTCGGGCGTGACGGCGGCCTCGGCCATCGCAGCGCTGCAGGAGGCGTCGGGCCGCAGCTCGCGCGCGTCGACGCGGTCGGCCTACCGGGCCTACGCGCGGATGATCCGGATGGTCATTGAGCGCATCCGGCAGTTTTACGATCTGCCGCGGAAGTTCCGCATTCTGGGTGCGGGCGGGGCGGAGGAATATGTGTCCTACTGCAACGCGCATCTCAAGGCGCGGAGCCTCGGCGCGGATGGACTGCTGCGCACGCCGGTCTTCGACGTGACGGTGACGACGCAGAAGCACACGGAATACACGAAGCTGGCGCAGAACGAGCTGGCGCTGCAGTTTTTCCAGCTGGGCTTCTTCCGGCCGGGGATGGAACAGCAGGCGCTCGCGTGCCTCGATATGATGGATTTTGACGGCAAGGAGCAGGTGCTGCAGAAGATCCGGGGCGGGACGCAGGGCGCGCTCTGGCAGCGCATGGCGCTGACGCTCGCGCAGCGGTATGAGCCGGAGCTGTTCGCCTCGCTGACGCAGGATGCTGCGCAGGGCACGCGCGCGGACGTGCGGCTGGAGGACCAGGAGGCTCCGGCGCAGGTCCGGCAGGCAAGAAAACGCGCCGCAGAGGCGGCGCAGCCGGAATGATCCAGGTAACGCTTTCCAAAACGGCGCTGACGGTGCGCGGGCACGCAGGTTTTTCGCGGTACGGCAGCGATATCGTCTGCGCGGCGGCGTCGATGCTGGCGTTTACGCTGGCGGCGGCGATGGAGGAGGCGGGACTGCAGCGGGCGCCGGAGATCGAATCGGCGTGCGGCAGCTTCCGGATCGCGGTGCGCCCGCAAGAAGGCGAGCGGGTGCGGGTGGAGGCGGCGTTCGCCGCCATCGGCGCGGGGTACCGGCTGCTTGCGGCGCGGTATCCGGAATATGTGCGGGTCATGGACGAGGACAGTCCTGAAAATAGCAGGCCAAGACCCGAAGACGGCCCGGAGAACGGGCAGAAGGAGGAGAAGGATGGAGAAACTGGAATGGCTGCAGGCGTTCGCGGAACCGGAGCAGCCGGAGACCGGCGCGGCGGCACCCACGCCGGAGCAGCAGGAGCGGCTGGCGGCGCTTTCGCCGGAGGGCAAGCAGCCGCAGACGCAGGCGCAGCGCGAGGCGGCGATGCGGCAGGGCTATGCGCGGCTGAAGGCGCAGTTTGCCGCGGTGCAGGCGGTCTATCCGCAGGCGGAGCTGAGCCGGGCGCTGGAGGATCCGCGGTTTTTGCGGCTGGTCACGCACGGCGTGGACGCGAAGAGCGCCTATGAGCTGACGCATCTGCGCGAGCTGACGGCGGAGGCGGTGGCCTACGGGGCCAGACGGGCACGCGAGGAGCTGACGGCCGCCATGCAGGCGGGGTATCTGCGCCCGCGCGAGAGCGGCATGGCGCCGGGGACCGGCGGCGCGTTTGCCGAGAGTCCGGAGCACTGGTCGCGGCAGACGAGAGAGGAACTCAAAACAAGAGCCAGACGGGGCGAGACGATCCGTCTGTGAGGAGGAAAAGGAGAATGGATATGCATCAGGAGATGGATCTGCAGCTGTTTGCCGACGCCGGTACGCTGGTGAATGCGGGCGGCAATTATGTGAATGCCTATACGGGCGAGACGACCGCCTTCCCGGAGGGCGGCGGTATGACGGCTTCGATGAAGACATTTTACGACACCGAGCTGCTGGAAAACGCGCGGCCGGAGCTCATCCACACGCAGTTTGCCCGCAAGCAGGTGCTGCCGGCGGGACGCGGCAAGACCGTGGAATGGCGCAAGTGGAATACGCTTGAGGATGCGGGCGCGCTGACCGAGGGCGTGATCCCGACGGGGCAGAAGTTCGGCCAGAGCGCGGTGACGCAGGCCGTCACGCAGTACGGCACGTATGTGTCGGTGTCCGACCAGCTGGAGCTGCACGCGATCGACGACGTCATTCTGGGCGCGGCGGAGGAGCTGGGCGCGTCGGCCGGTACGACGCAGGACAAGCTGGTGCGCAATGTGGTCGTGGCCGGTACGAACGTGCAGTACTGCGACAA
>DHKK01000095.1 GCA_002404795.1 Clostridiales bacterium UBA4696 | reverse complement strand
GGCAAATCGCGCAATATAGTTTGATGAGTTTGTTCACACCTTACTATCTCTCTTTTTGCGCCTTTTGTCATCTTTTTTCGGTTTCTACTATTGATTCGCATCTCGGGGAGGCTGGTGACGTTTGCGTTGCCCACAAAGGTCACGGAGGACAGATTGCCGCAGTCGGCAAAGACGTACTTGCCGAAGCTCTGGACGCTTCCCGGGATGGTCACGGCTGTCAGGCCGTGGCAGTTGCGGAACGCGCCGTGGCCGATGGAGGTGACCTTGGCCAGCGGCAGGCTGGTGAGCTTCACGCAGTAGCCGAGCGCGCATTCGTCGATCTCGGTCACGTTGGGCGCGGTCAGCGTGGTGAGGTCGGTGCAGTACCAGAACATATGCCGGTCGAGCTTCGTGCCGTTCACGGTCGCGGTGGTGAGGTCGGCGCAGTTCATGAACGCGCCGGTGCCGCACTCCGCCGCGGCGGGGACGGTGACGGACGTGAGCTTGGAGAAGTAGAAAGCGTATTTGCCGATGGTCGTGACTTTATTCAGGTCAATGGACGTGAAGCCCGCGCGCTCAAAGGCGCTTTCGCCGATGGTCTTGACGGAGTCGACAAGGGTGACGGTCGTGACGTTTTCGCAGCCCCAGAAGGCCTTGACCGGAATCTCGGTCACACCGTTTTCGGTGGTGACGGTGGTCAGACTCTTGCTGCAGTCAAAGATATAGCTGCCGAAGGTCACGTTCGCGGGGAGCTGGACGCTGGTGAGGCTGGTCTGGCGGAACGCGCCGCTCTTGATCTGCTTCAGGCTGCGCGGGAAGGTCACGGTCTGGAGCTTGCCGGGCTTCTGCTGCATGCCGGTCGCGGTCTGCATGAAGGCGCATTCCTCGATGGTCTCGGTGCCGTCCGGGATTGCATAGGAAGTTGCGGGCTTGCCGACCGGGTAGCGGACGAGGGTCTTGCCGTCCTTGGTAAAGAGGACGCCGTCCACATCCTTGAAGCTGGGGTTGTCGGCCGCGACAAGGATGTTCTGCAGACTCTGGCAGCCCATGAAGACGTTCTCGGTGTAAGAGACGGACTCCTCCTGCTTCTCGTCGAACTTCTTGTTGGACTCGCTGCCGCCGTCGTAGTCGCCGGTATTGGTGTCATTGCCGGTCTGATTCGCGTTTTCCTTCGACTCGGTCTTCGTCTCGCCGCCGAAGGTCGTGAGCGTCGCGGGGAGCTTGACGGTCGCAAGATTGCCGCAGTTATTGAACGCAAAGCTGCCGATGGAAGTGACCTTCGTATTGCTCAGGTCGATCTCAGTGACGCCAGCCAGCGCGGAGCAGCCCCACTTGCCAATGTACTGCAAGGTACTGGGGAACTTAACTTCTGCGAACCAGTAATCGCTGGACGAATAGCCGTTCTCATATTGATACAGGGCCTTTTCGCCGATGCCGATGATCGTGAAGGTGAAGTCCGTGTCAGCCTTCGTGATGGTGACGGTTTCCGGAATGGTGAGCGTGCCGCTGGCACCGTTCAGCTTGCTGCCGCTGGTCTTTTTGATCTTGGCCAGCGAGTCGCCGCTCTTAACGCCGTCAACGCTGCCGTTTGAGACATTGAACGCGCGCTCCGCTACGCCGACGACCGGGTAGTCTTTGCCATTGACGGTCGCAGAGGTGGGCAGAGTGATCGTACCGTTGTCGCCACCCTCGCCCAGGTAGCCTTTGATATACGCAACCTGCGTGCCGTTCTCTGTGCGGACTTCGAAGGAATACTCCGCCTTCGGCGCTTCCGCCGTGGTCAGGGTGACGGTCGTGTTGCCAGTGACGTTTGCGATCTTGTACAGGCCGTCATAGCCTTCGACCGCCGCTGCATTGGTAACGTTGGTGATCGTATAGCCGCTGTCGACCTTGGCGAGGAAATAGAAGTCCTTGCCGCTGCCGATATCGTATAGCCGCTGGCGGCCTTGGCGAGGAAATAGAAGTCCTTGCCGCTGCCGACGGTGTAGCCCGTGCCGGTCTTGCCCTCGGCCGTGAAGATAACGTTCGAGCCAGTGAGCGTGACAGTATAGGTCGTCTCGCTCGTGCCGCTGCTCGCCGCAATGACAGTCGTCAGACCGCACTTGGAGCAGGTCTTGACCGTCGCCTTGCCGTCGTCGACCGAGATGTTCTTGCTCTCGTCATAGGTATGGCCTGCGGGGATGATCGCCTCGGCATCCGTCATCGGAGTCGTGCAAGCCTTATCCTTGAACTTGCCCTTGCAGCCAAGGCATTCATAATACAGGTTATTGCCGTCCTTCGCGCAGGTCGCAGCCTCAGCCGGAACTTCCTGACTCAGACTATGCGGGCAGGTCTCGTCCAGCGTGATGTCGGTGATCTCGACATAATAGTCGTTGCTTGCATACTCATAGCTGGAATAAGTAAAGGTGATGACGTCGCCGCTCTTGACCACTGCCTCAAAGGCCACCGACGTCGGATTTATATTCGTGCTGCTCAATGTGCCGACCGTCTTTTTGTTTGCGTCGGTGGCCGTGACCTTCGCCATCGGCTGGCTGACCGTACCCTTGACCGTCAGATAGCCGCCGTTTTTCATCGTCAGCGTGAAAACCTTTTCCTCACTGCCGGAAGCCTTGAGCTTATATTTCAGGCCGGACGGAAGCGCCGTCCAAGCCTTGTCCGCGTCATTCGCCGCGGTCATGTCATCCTTCTTATTTTCGAAGAACTTCTGGAAAAGATTTTCCTGCGCCGGTTCCGTATAATCGCAGCCCTCGCGCGTGCACTTGCCGTCCACAACATTGTGGCCGAGAGCCTTGATCTCAACATTGGTCTTTATAGTATTGTTGCATTCGATATACTCATTTTTATAAAAAGCACCAATCGCAATAGTTGTAATTCCATCAGGAATCACAACGTTAATATCGGTGCCAGTGTACTCTGTTAATTCAGTACCCTCTATCACAAAATCACTGTCCCCCGCCAGCGCGGTCACGCTGAGGCCGGTGAACAGTGACAGGATCATGCTGCAGACGAGCAGCAGACTCATCAATCGTTTCTTCATACATTTCCTCCCAAAATATCATTGTTTTTCCGGATTCACCGGAAAAACAGGCGGGGGGTCCCCGCCTACGCGTTCGTGCGTGCATGGCTGCGCACTGGTTTCGCGCGTTATATTTTATAGAAAATAACAGCTGTGTCAAATCGTTCGTCTGATATCGTCGCATTTTCTTTCGCTTATGTCGAATGTGAAGATTTTCAGCGATTTAGCTAAATGCATCGTGATATTTTTGTGCGAATAACCATATTTTTGGGATTGCGCCTTCCTGCCCGGCAGGCTATACTGAAGAAAAACCATGTCCCGGCCCCGGCCGGGAGAGGAGGCAGTATGGAAGACCTTCTGCAGCTACAGCTGCTCGCGCGGCAACAGCGCACGCCCTACGCCGTCGCCACCATCGTGGAGGCGACCGGCTCCACGCCCCGGACCGAGGGCAAAATGCTCGTCTACGCGGACGGCCGCAGCGCCGGGACCATCGGCGGCGGTCTTGCCGAGCTGCGGGCAAAAAAAGACGCCGCGGAGGCCATCCGCTGCGGCAAAAACCGCCTCGTGCGTTACGAGGTCGTGCCGCAGGCGGCGGCGAGCGGCATGGCCTGCGGCGGGACGCTGCAGGTGTTCATCGAGGTGTACGGCACGCGGCCGCTGCTCGTCGTCTGCGGCGGCGGGCACGTGGGCACGTGCGTGCTGCGCGCGGCGAAGCTCACGGGCTTCGAGATCTGGCTCTTTGACGACCGGCCGAAGGAGGCCGTCGCGGAGGCCGCAGCGCTGGCCGACCGGTTCTTCCCGGTCGCGGGGGATTTTTACGAGGGGATCGCCGCGCAGGCGGTCTCGCCCGGGGCGTTTTTCGTGATCTGCGGCCACAGCCACACGCAGGACGGCGAGGCGCTGCACGCCGCGCTGGAGAAGGACGCGGCCTACGTCGGCATGCTCGGCAGCCGGCGGAAGATCGCCGCGCTGTTTGAGCGGCTGCGCGGCCTCGGCGTATCGCAGGCGCAGCTGGACACAGTCTGCACGCCCATCGGCTTCGATCTCGGCGGCGAGACGCCGGAGGAGCTGGCCATCGCCATTCTGGCGCAGATCCTGCTGGTCAAAAACCGCGGCCGGCAGGCGCTGACCGACGCAAAGGAGGACAAGGCATGATCTGGCTCACCGGCGACACGCACGGACATTTTGACCGCGTGGAGGCTTTCTGCCGCGAAAAGCAGACCACGGCGGACGATATTCTGATCATTCTCGGCGATTCCGGCTTCAACTTCGGCGGCGGCGAGCGCGATCTGTTCCTGAAGACCCGCGCGTCGCAGTTCCCCATCACGATCTTCTCCCTGCACGGCAACCGCGAAAACCGGCCGCAGAACATCCCCGGCTATGTGGAGGGCAGCTTCCACGGCGGGAAGATCCTGTACGAGCCGCAGTATCCGAACCTGCTGTTCGCGGTGGACGGTGAGGTCTACCAGTTCGCGGGGACCGACTGCCTCGTCGTGGGCGGCGCGTATTCCACCGGCAAGGAATACCGGCTGGCCAAGGGCCTCGGCTGGTGGCCGGACGAGCAGCCGTCGGACGAGACCAAGCGGCAGGTCGAAGCCCTCCTCGCGCGCCGCGGCTGGCAGATGCCCGTCATGCTGACGCACACCTGCCCGCTGCGCTATAAGCCCCTCGAAGCCCTCAAGCCCGATCTCGACCAGTCGACCGTCGACTGCACGACCGAGCTCTGGATGGACGCGATCGAGTCCAAGCTCCGCTATGACCACTGGTTCTGCGGCCACTTCCACACCGATAAACAAGTCGATAACCTCCAGATCCTGTTCCAGACCTTCGTGCCGTTCCCGTCGGAAGGCTGAGCACCCGTTCTTCCGATGAAATCGGCACCCGCGGGCGGAGCAGAGCCCCGCCCCTACAAGGTGCAAAGCAAATAAAGCAGTTTTCCCCGCAAAAAGGTGCAGCCCGGCAAATCCGGCCTGCACCTTCTATTGATGGCAAATATTCTACGACAGCTAGTTACAAATTTGATACCTCCGTATCAGGCGGCGCGTAGTAAGACATATGTAGGGTGACTATCGAGTGGAACGACAACCGAGAAATAGGTTCCTACCTAAATTCAGAGGCAGAATGCACCAAACGTAACCTACGCGCCCTTTTCTCCCCTATCTTT
>DHKK01000119.1 GCA_002404795.1 Clostridiales bacterium UBA4696 | reverse complement strand
AACGGCGGCAGGATCAAATCCAAGGAGGCCACGCTGGAACTCAGCGACGGCGACTGCTTTGGCACGCTTCCCGTGCCGCTGCGGGAAGGATATGACTTTGACGGCTGGTGGACGCAGACAGAGGGCGGCGAACAGATCCTGCCGGAAACCGTATTTTCCGGCACGGAGGACCGGACGGTCTACGCACACTGGACGTATGATCCGCTGGCGTTCTGGACCTTTACGCTGCAAAACAAGACGCAGCAGATCTATCTCTGCCAGCAGACCTCCATCTACTTTGAAACGGAGACTGACGGCGTGACCCAGCAATACTGCGATCTGATCACAGCGACAGGCTCGTTCAATATCGCAGAAAGCCGGGACGATGTCAACGTTACGGACGATTGGGTGCAGGCGAAAAAGCCGCAGGTCGTCCTCAAATGCGCCGATCTGTCGCAGGCGGCGTCTGTTCGCGCCTCAGTGCAGGCGCGTTTTCCGGAGCAGCAGATCATTCTGGTTTCTCCCTCGGCGCTCTGGGGCGACGAGGCGACCGTGCTTTACGCAAAGCTTGCGCTTGCCAAGCAGCTTTACGGCGACTGGTACACAGACGTCGATCTTGCAAAGGCTGCGCAGGAGCTGAACGTCAGTTCCATTCCCACCAGCTTTTCATAAGAGCATTTTAGAGCATTCTTCCGGCTGTGCTTCGGCAACGCCGGAAGTTTTTTCGCAAAAAATACAGATTCAGAACCCCCGGGGGAGCTTGCAGCAGGCAGGGCGGTTTGCTATATTGGTAAAAACGCAGAAGTCTGCACAGATTTTAAGTAATTCGAAAGAGAGGAACCAAACAGTATGAAAAAAGCGCTGAGTCTTCTTCTGGTATTGGTCATTGTTCTCAGCCTGTGCTCCGTCACTGCATTTGCGGCGGAAAGCTACACCGGCAAGACCGTGATCCTTTATACCGCCAACGTCCGCGGTGATGTGGACGTATATGCAAAGGTTGCCGCAGCAAAGGCAGCCTATGAAAATGCTGGCGCAGATGTGATCCTGGCCGACGCAGGCAACTTCCTGCAGGGCACAGTTGCGGCGAACAGTGATCGCGGTCTGGGCGTTTACAACCTGATGGACGCAGCCGGCTATGACGTTGCGGCGATGGGCCTTGCGGAATTTGGCTACGCTGACGCCACGACCGGCTACGGCTACCACAAGAACGTCACGAAATACTACACGCAGGCCGAGCTGCAGAATGGCGCAGAGGCGCTGACCTACAACAAGGACATGAAGGGCGAGGTCACGGCGGATCGCGCGGAGAAAGCAGCGGCGACGTTCACGGCTCTTTCTGCCAACGCTGCGTCGGAAACGGAATACTATTCCTTTGAAGCCAGTACGGTCCTCACGACAAAGAGCGGGCTGAAGGTCGGCTTCTACGGTCTGACTGCGGTCTCTGCCGCGGAAAATGTGCAGGACGGCTGCCTGAGCGTTTCTGAGCCGAAGCCCGTAAAGCTGAATGCGGACGTGACGGTCTGCCTGTCCAATGCCGGTGTCAGCGGCAGCGAATACGGCGATCTTGTCATTGACGCGGGCAATGCGGAAACGGTCGGCGCGTATGTCATTGACAATTCCAGCAAGACCATAACTGCTCTTACGCCGGATCTGAGCGGCAGCGACGCGGAGATCGCCAAGAGCGCCGCCGCGCTGAAGGCAGCTGCCGGTAAAACGGTTGGCCGCTCCGATGTCGTCCTGACCGGCGCGGATTCCGCGAACTGGAACGGCGAGACGAATCTCGGCGATCTGACGACGGATGCACTGCGCTGGTATGCGCAGAACTACATCGACGGCTACAACAAGAAGCTCCCGCTGGTCGCCATCCAGAACGGCGGCAACTGCGACAACTTCCTGTATTCCGGCGAGATTACCGAAACAGACCTTCTGAAAGCGCTGCCGTTCTCCCCGATGGGCATCGGCGTGATCGAACTGACCGGCGCACAGCTTCTGGAAACGCTGGAGGCTGCCGCGCAGCAGGAAAACTGCCCGGGCTTCGCGCAGGTCTCCGGTCTGACCTACTCGCTTGACACCGGTAAGGAGTATGACGCAGGCGAGGCCTACGGCAAGTTCTTCCGTGCAGATTCCGTCAATCGCGTGACCATCACCTCCGTGAACGGCAAGGCATTCGACGAAAAGGCGACCTACGCCGTCATCTGCGACAACTTCCTGATCAACGGCAATGATACCTACTACACGCTGAAGGAAGCCAAGGACGCCGGTGCGGCCTATGTCAACAACGGCAACGGCGTGAAGGTCCGCGATGCTGTCGCGCAGTACATCCAGAAGCAGCTGAACGGTGTGGTCGGCAGCAGCTACGCCAGCGCACAGGGACGCATTTCGCTGGAAAAGACCGACGAAGTGTTCCACGATGTCAAGGCAGCGGCCTATTATGCCGACGCTGTGAAGTGGGCAAGAGAGAACAGCATCGTCAACGGTACCGGCAAAGCCACTTTCGGCCCCGATGCCAACATGACCCGCGCCGCGCTGTGGGCAGTGCTTGGCCGCGCGGCAGGCGCAGACGTTGACGGCGGCAACCCGTGGTACCAGAAGGCGCTGGAGTGGGCAAAAACCGAGGGCGTTTCCGACGGTACGAATCCGAACGGCAGTATCACGCGGCAAGAGCTTGTCACCATGCTTTACCGCAACGCAGGAAAACCGGCTGTGTCCGGCGATCTTGCCAAGTTCTCCGACGCATCCGCGGTCGCATCCTGGGCGTCCGACGCAATGCTCTGGGCCGTTTCCGAGGGGCTTGTCAAGGGCAGCGGCAGCAATCTGAATCCGACCGCCACCGCGACCCGTGCGCAGGTCGTCACCATTCTGTATCGCCTGATGGCGAAATAAAACGGATTCCATCCCCAATGCCCTCCGCGCAGCTGGCGCGGAGGGCATTTTGCATCCCCTGTACCGGATGTGGCTTTCTGTTTTGAATATTCCGCACAAAAATGAAAAATGGCTTTTGATATTTTTCACAATTTGAATCACGTTTTCAGCAAACACAAGCGAAAAAGATGTGCGCATCTCGCAGTTTACCCCCGGAGGGGGTTCCAATTTTTACGCCGCGTCTGAAATTTCATCCCCCGGGGAGGCTTACGGTGCGGCACGAAATTTTGTAGAATACAGAGGATTGAAAGGCGGTGGTGTATGTGGAGGAACTGGAACAGGAGCATTTCCATGAACACACGCATGACCACGCGCATCCGCATGAGCATGACCACGCGGATGGGCACAAGCACCCGCACCACCACGAAAACACAAAGTACGTCCAGAACCGGCTGGCAAGAGCCTCCGGGCATTTGCAGCATGTCCGCGCGATGGTGGGCGAAGGCGAGGACTGCTCGGACGTTCTGATGCAGCTCTCCGCTGTGATCGGTGCGCTGCAATCCATCGCCAAGGTAATTTTGAAAGACCATCTCGACCACTGCGTCGTGGACGCGGTGCAGTCCGGCGATACGCAGACGCTCGACGATTTCAAAAAGGCCATTGACCGATACATTCGCTGAGGAGGAACGCCATGATCGACAGGAATTTTGACCCGTGGAAACGAGTTCGTGAGTTCAATCCCGAAGCGCTGCTGGCAGAAAGCAGCGATCTGGTGCAGTGGCCGATCAAGCTCTACAAAGCGCCGAAGCTCTCGCCGTATTATCATCACGGACACCTGCT
>DHKK01000014.1 GCA_002404795.1 Clostridiales bacterium UBA4696 | reverse complement strand
GCTTGGACGCGTTTGGTGCTTCCTGCCTCTGAATTCAGGCAAGTCTCAATGTTTCAGGCGTCGTTCCACTCGGCAGTCACCTCACGAGCATCTTGGTACGCGCCGCCTGATACGGGGGAATCAGATTTGCAACTAGTTGCTTTAGAACGACTACTATCAATAGAAGATGCAACTGAAATTTTGATAAATGTTACCTTCTTGCGGGGCAGATTGTAGGGGCGGGGCTCTGCTCCGCCCGAAATCTTTCTGATTTTTGCGTCGTAGGGGCCGATGCCCACATCGGCCCGAAGGGCAATACGGATCCGACGGAGATCATCATAAAACCAGTGCCTCCTGCACGGGCGGAGCAGAGCCCCGCCCCTACAGAAGGCCATCCCGTGACTTCCCCTAAGAGTGGGAAGCTGTTGGGATGTGTGTTTCCAGGGCTCCCTCTGACGAGGACGCCGTGCGGATTATTTTACCCCGCTGAAGCCTGCTTCTTTCCTGTCTTTTTCCTTGCGGCGCGGCCGGCGAGGCTGATGCAGGCGGCGAGGGCGGCGACCAGGGCGCAGCCGACGAGGCCGGAGACGGAGGTGCCTGCGGCGCTGTCGCTGCCGGCGAAGTTATAATCCGGCAGCAGGGACGTCTTTTCCTGCACGGCGGCAGCTTTTTCCGCGGCGGCGCTTTCAGCGCCGTAGGCTTCTTCATCGAGACCCATGTTGGCCGAATATCCGGCCTCTTCATTGCCGAACAGCGACCATTCCAGCCCGTCTGGGTTGGAGCTTGCCAGCAGCGACAGGCCGCCGCCGATGACCAGCGCCGCGGCAGCCAGGATCGCCAGTGCGGCTCTGCGCGAGCAGGGGTTTTTCGCGCCAGCGGACGCACACTGCAGCAGCTCCGGCCGCGTCTGGTAGACGAACAGCAGGACCGCCGCCGTGATGCCGCCCTCGACCAGGCCGATGGCCAGATGGATCGGCTGCATCAGCGCCGCGAACGCGCCGAACGGCAGAGCCGTGATGCCGGAGAGCGACGTCTCCACCACGACGGAGAGCGCGCCGAGCTGCAGCGTCACGACGCAGCCAAGGACCGACGCCAGCACCAGCTTCGTCCGGCCCTTGCCGGCGAGAAGTCTGCCCTGCATGAGCGGCCGGTAGATGAGGAAATACCCCACGAAGCAGCCGTAGAACGCCATATTCCACACGTTCGCCCCCAGGGCCAGCAGACCGCCGTCGGCGAAGAACAGCGCCTGGATGGCGAGGATCACGATCATCGACAAAAATCCTGCCCAGGGCCCGAGAATAGCGCTCAGCAGCATGCCGCCGCAGAGGTGGCCGGACGAGCCGGTACCGGGAATGGTATAATTGATCATCTGGCCCGCGAAGACGAGCGCGGACATGACGGCCATCGTCGGGAGCTTTTTCTTTGCAAGCTCCGGCGCGGCGGCTTCTTCCTTATGGAGCTGGACCAGCGAAACGCCCGCCGCGGCCGCGGAAGCCGCGTACATCGTGACGGCCACTGCCGGGGATACCAGCGCGTCAGCCATGTGCATAGTGATTTCCTCCTGAATTTTTTTCTTGCTGCTACTATACCGGACCCATCGCTCCGGCGCAAGCTCCCCCCGGGGATACCGGGCGCAAAAAAATCTCCGCAGGGGTGCGTCAAACAATACAAATCGCAGGGAGCAAATTTGTGGAAGACTACCGAAAAAATAAAAATCGCAAGATTGTCGGGCAAAAAAAGCAAACGGAGCGTTGAACAAACGCCGCATTTCGCTATCATGGAGGTACAGGGCAGCGGTTTTCTGACAAAAGCTGCCCGACGGCAAAAGCATATCTGTACCACGTGTACGACCATACGAACAAGTCAAACAGGAGGATTTTATTATGGCTACTTTCCGCTTCACCGCAGGCCCGTGGAACATCCATGAGGGCAACGAGACCTTTGGCCCCGGCCATCGCAAGAGCATTCCGCTGGAAGAGAAAATGAAGAAATATGCCGAGATCGGCATGGCCGGCATGCAGTTCCATGACGACGATGCAGTTCCCGACATGAACAACATGACCGAGAAGCAGATCATCGACTACGCCAAGGACGTCAAGGCGATGCTCGACAAGTACGGTCTGTTCGCAGAGTTCGTCGCTCCGCGTCTGTGGTTCGACAAGCGCACGAATGACGGCGGCTTCACCGCTTCCCGCAAGGAAGACCGCGAATTCGCCCAGTGGCGTGCCCGCCGCTCCTGCGACATCGCCAAGGCGCTCGGCACCAAGAAGATCCAGCTGTGGCTGGCCCGTGAAGGCACCCTCTGCGCCGAAGGCAAGAACCCCGTCGAGATGACCCTCCAGCTGCGCGACGCGTTCAACGACATCCTGACCTATCGTGACGATGCGCTGATCCTCGTCGAGCCGAAGCCCAATGAGCCCATCGACCGCTCCATCTGCGGCACTGCCGGCCACGCGCTGGCTGTCGGCGCTTACACCGTCGATCCGAGCCGCGTCGGCCTGTGCATCGAATCCGCGCACTCCATCCTCGCCGGCCTCGATCCCGCCAACGACATGGGCTTCGCTCTGGCGCTCAACAAGCTGTGGGGCGTCCATCTGAACGACCAGAACGGCTGCCGCTACGACCAGGACAAGTCCTTTGGCGTCGACAATCTGCGCAACGCCTTCAACCAGGTCAAGGTCCTGTACGAAAACAACTTCGGCGACCGCGGCAACTTCGAGTGCGTCGGTCTCGACGTCAAGGCCATGCGTACCCAGCCCGATGAGGACTGCTATCGTCACCTCATCAACTCCAAGCGCATCTTTGAGCTGCTGCTGGACAAGGTCAAGCACTTTGACTATGCGTTCCAGGCTGCCTGCGTCAAGGAGCAGAACTTCGAGAAGCTCGAAATGTACGTCATGGAGCTCCTCATGGGCGTCAAGTAAGACCCTCTCCAAACCGCATACAAAAAGCCCCCGGACCTGTGAACCGCGCCCCGTCAAGAG
>DHKK01000058.1:20733-20903 GCA_002404795.1 Clostridiales bacterium UBA4696 | reverse complement strand
AGCTCCCCTTGACAAGGGGAGCCGCCTTTGGGCGCCTCTTGGCGTTTTTGTTCTTTTGTGGTATAATCACCTCAAAATCATCAGCACAAGAGGTTTTTTATGGCTGCACAGGGATCACATCAGACGGAAAAGCGCCTTTGCGTGGGCCTGCTCGCGCATGTGGACGCGGG
>DHKK01000058.1:13943-20707 GCA_002404795.1 Clostridiales bacterium UBA4696 | reverse complement strand
GGCAAGACGACGCTGTCGGAGGCCATGCTCTATCAGGCGGGTGTCATCCGCGCCTTCGGGCGCGTCGACCACGGGGATACGTTTCTCGATACCGACGCGCAGGAGCGCAGCCGCGGCATCACGATCTTTTCCAAGCAGGCCGTCCTGCCCCTGCCGGGCTGCACGCTGACGCTGCTCGATACCCCCGGTCACGTCGATTTTTCCGCCGAGATGGAGCGGACGCTGCAGGTGCTCGACTGCGCCGTGCTGGTCGTGAGCGGCACGGCGGGCGTGCAGGGGCATACCGCGACGCTCTGGCAGCTGCTGCGGCGCTATCAGGTGCCGGCAGTCGTGTTCGTCAACAAGATGGACATTGGCACGGCCGACCATAACGCCCTTCTGCAGAGCCTGCGGCAGGAGTTGGACGAGCGCTGCATCGACTTTTCGCAGCCGCAGGCAGAGCTTTCAGAGGAGCTGTCGCTCTGCGACGATGCGCTGCTCGACGAATATCTCGCCTCCGGCGCGGTCTCGGACGCGCAGATCGCGTCCGCCGTCTCGCACCGGAAGGTGTTTCCGTGCTTCTTCGGTTCCGCTCTGAAGCAGGACGGCGTGGACGCGCTGCTGGACGCGCTGGGCCGCTTCGTGCAGATGCCCGCGTATGGAAAGGACTTCGGCGCGCGCGTCTATAAGATCGCGCGGGATGAAAAGGGCGCGCGGCTGACCTTCCTGAAGGTCACGGGCGGCACGCTTGGTGTCAAGCAGCTGCTCGCGGGCGAGGACTGGCAGGAGAAGGCGGACCAGCTGCGGCTGTACTCCGGCAGCAAATTTACGCTCCTGCAGCAGGCCCCGGCCGGGACGGTCTGCGCCGTGACCGGCCTGACGAAGACACTGCCCGGCATGACCCTCGGCCATGAGACGGCGGCGCAGGCCCCGGCCCTGCAGCCGGTTTTGGAATACCGCCTGCTGCTGACCGACGGGACCGACGCTGCGCAGGCCTACGGCCAGCTCCGCGTGCTGGAAGAGGAGGATCCCGCGCTGCATCTGGTCTGGAACGCGCTGCTGCGCGAGATCCGCGTGCAGCTGATGGGCCCGGTGCAGATGGAGATCCTGCAGAAGCTGATCGCGCAGCGCTTCGGGCTGGAGGCCGCCTTCGACGAGGGCAATATCGTCTATCTCGAGACCATCGCCGCCCCGGTCGAGGGCGTGGGGCATTATGAGCCGCTGCGGCACTACGCCGAGGTCCACCTGCTGATGGAGCCGGCGGAGCCCGGCTCCGGCCTGCAGTTCGACACGATGTGTCCGACCGACACGCTTGCCCTGCACTGGCAGCGGCTGATCCTCGGGCATCTGGCCGAGAAGGTCCACCGCGGCGTGCTGACCGGCGCGCCCGTCACGGACATCCGCTTCACGCTCGTCTCCGGCCGGGCGCACCAGAAGCATACCGAGGGCGGCGATTTCCGCCAGGCGACCTACCGCGCGGTGCGGCAGGGGCTGATGAAGGCAAAATCGGTGCTGCTCGAGCCGTGGTATGCGTTCCGGCTGGAGCTTCCGGCCGAATGCGTCGGCCGGGCGATCACCGATATCCAGCGGATGCAGGGCGACTACGACCCGCCGGAGACCGACGGCGCGCAGACCATCCTGCGCGGAGCCGCCCCGGTGCGGCTGCTGCGCGGCTACCCGAACGAGGTCACGGCCTATACCCGCGGCCGCGGGCGGCTGCAGCTGCGCGTGGACGGCTACCGGCCCTGCAAGGAGCCCGACGCGCTCGTCCGCGCCTCCGGCTATGACCCGGCCCGGGATCTGGAAAACCCGGCGGGCTCCATCTTCTGCGGCCACGGCGCGGGCTACGAGGTCAAATGGCAGGACGTGGACGACGCGGCCCACCTGCCGCTGCTGCGCTTCGGCGGCCCGGTCAAGCCTGCGCCGCAGCGCATCGTGCGCTCCGTCGCCCCCGGCGGCGCGCCGGAGCTGGAAAAGGAGCTGCTGGCGATCTTTGAGCGCACCTACGGCGCCATCCGCCGCCGCGACGTGCTGCCGCAGATGATGCTCCGCAGCGAGGACAAGCGCGAGTTCCTCGAAGCCCTCGGCCCGGCGGACGATTTCCTGCTGGTCGACGGCTACAACATCATCTTCGCCTGGGACGAGCTCAAGGAGCTTTCCCATACCAGCCTCGATACCGCGCGGCATGTGCTCATGAACCTGCTGTGCAACTACCAGGGCTACCGCGGCTGCACGCTGATCCTCGTCTTTGATGCGTACAAGGTCCCGCAGGGCCTCGGCTCGGTGGAGAAATACCACAACATCCACATCGTCTACACCCGACAGGCGGAGACTGCCGACCAGTATATCGAGCGCCTGAGCTTTGAGCTGCGCGGCCGCCGCCGCGTGCGCGTGGCGACGAGCGACAATCTCGAGCAGCTCATCATCCTCGGCCACGGGGCCGAGCGCATCTCCGCCCAGCACTTCCACGACGAGGTCTACGCCGCCCAAGCGGAGATCGACCGCATCCTGACGCAGAACAACACATAAAAAAACCGGCAGCCCCGCAAAGCGGGACTGCCGGTGCGTTTACCGGTAGCACAGGAGCGAAAACCAGGTGACGATGTTGCCGTTGTAAAATTCGATGCCGTTCTGCTCGGCGAGGGCCGTGGCGACGATGCCGTAGCTCTCCACGCAGGGGAACATCCGCTCCGGGTGGCGGCAGGGCGCGTCCGGATACGCGCAGTGTTCGCAGATCGCGCACGACTCGGTGGACAAGGTGAGCACATCCGGCGAAAACTGCCGCAGGATGTCCCGCACCTGCCGCGTGACGGCCTCGTGCGGCGCGCGCGTGGCGAGCGTGGCGGCAAGATCGGCGATGTCGTCGACCTCGCAAAGCGTGGTGAAGACCAGCGCGCCGGGGTAGGACAAGACCCGTTCCCGGCAGGCTGCGACCGTCCCCACGGCCGGGGGACAGGCCCAGCTCGTCCCATACATCGGGCACTCGTGCTCGCAGACGTAGCGGATGCGGTCGGAAAATTCGATCGTCTGCGGGTCGATCCATGCGTATTGGCTGATCGGCAGCTGGCACAGCTGCGCCTCGACGGCCTGCTTGTCCATAGGCTTCTTCCTCCGGCGTGTTTTCTCCCATTGTACCCGCGGCGTGCCGAAAGGTCAAGCCGTCAGAGCAGCACGGCCTTTGTCGCGACGCGATCGCAGAAGACGCGGTCGTGCTCCACAAAGACGATCGTCGGCCGGAATTCCAGCAGCAGGCCTTCGATCTGCATGCGCGAAAGCACGTCCACATAATTGAGCGGCTCATCCCAGACGAGCAGATGCGACGGCTCGCACAGGCTCCGCGCCAGCAGCACCTTTTTCTTCTGTCCGGCAGAAAAGTCTGCCATATCCTTTTCAAACTGCACCCGCGCAAAATCCAGCTTGCGCAAGATCGCCTTGAACAGGCTCTCATCCAGCCCGTACCGCGCGGCATACGCGCCCAGATCCCCGCGCAGGCCGGACGGATCCTGCCGCACGTAGGAGATCCGCAGCCGGGAGCTGCGCTCCACGGTCCCGGTGTGCGGCACGTCCTCGCCGCACAGCAGGCGCAGAAGGCTCGTCTTCCCGGTGCCATTCGCGCCGCGCAGCGCGATCCGGTCGCCCTGCTCGACGCAGAAGCTGACGCCGCGGCACACGGGCGCGCCGCCATAGCACACCGAGACGTCCCGCAAAAGCGCCAGCCGGTCCGTGTGATATGGAAGCTGGTGCAGCTTCAGGGGCGCGGCCTGCTCGATGTTCTTCAGAAGCGCCGATTTTTCCTCGATGGCGGCGCTTTGCCGCCGTTCGAGATTCTTGCGCCGCTGCTGCATGCGGCGCGACTGCTCGCCGATGTAGGCGCGGCCGCCCATGGCGTCGGCCTCGCCCGTTACTTTCGCCGAGTGCGGGCCGATCTTCGTGCTCTCGACCTTGTCGGCCCACGCGCGCGACTGCCGCGCGGCCTGCTTCAGACGGCCGATCTCCTTTTTCAGCTGCGCGTTCTGCGCCAGCTCAAACGCGTCCTGCCGCTGCCGGTTTTCATACCATGAGGAGAAATTGCCCTTCTGCACCTCAATGCCGCCGCGATTGATGGACAGGATGTGGTCGACGCAGCCGTCCAAAAACGCGCGGTCGTGCGAGACGAGCAGAAAGCCGGACTTTTTGGCCAGATACCGGCTGACGAGCGCGCGGCCCGTCTCGTCGAGATGGTTCGTCGGCTCGTCGATGAGCAGATACCGGCCCTCGCGCGCGAAAAGCAGCGCCAGCAGGATCTTCGCCTGTTCGCCGCCGGAAAGCGTGGAAAACGGACGGTACAGCGCGTCGTCCGTCACGAATAGCGGCGCCAGCTCGCGCCGCAGGCGCCACTGCGGCACGTCCGGGAAGCTGCGCTCCAGCAGCTCGAGCGGCGTGAGCGCCGCGTCGGGGATGGGATACGGGAAATACTCGAACCCGCCGGGGGCTGTGATCGTGCCCTGGTGGGGATACTGGCCCTGCAGAAGGCGCAGGAGCGTCGTCTTGCCGCGCCCGTTGCGGCCCGTCAGGCCGAGCCGCCAATCGGTGTCGAGCTGGAAGCTGACATGTTCAAATACAGGGTCAAAGCTGCCGGGGTATGCAAAGGTAAGGTCTGTGATCTGGATCAATGCCATCGGTATGCCCTCCAATCGATCGATAAAAAATTGGCCGCGGGAGATACTCCCACAGCCAAAGGGCATCCTGCGCCTGCCGCAAATGGGCAGACGGTCTGCACGGAGGCTGAGAGACAAAGCAGATTTCCCGCCAAAAGGCACAACGAACCAGACGGTCTTCACCGCCAGCGTGTTACGATCGTGCCAAGGTTTCAGCAGGAGATCATGCGCATGCTCTCAAACTCCCTTCTGTTCTTTATGGCTTGATTCTACCATGCGACGGGGAAAAACGCAAGCGCTGGTAAAAATTTGAAGAAAAAAACGCACCCGGCACGGTGTGTGAGATGCCGGGTGCGGATCGTGCAATCGCCAGAAACTGCGCATTGCACAGGATGAAAAAAAGTGCTATACTGTATTCCAGTATATCGTCAGCCCGGCAGCTATGCAATCTGCCTTGCTGATGTCTGCACTATAGCATACAGGCAGGAAATATGCACCCTACCGGCGCGGCACCGGCCGATACCCGTCGGAGAACGGCACTCTACTGCCAGTAGAATTTCCTGTGATACCAATGCTTTCAAGGGAAGGGGGCGTCCTTATGATCCAGGACGAACAGACGCTGCGGCGCACCGTAGCAAAAAATATCGCCGCTTACCGCAAAGCCCATAAGGACACCCAGCTGGACCTTGCGCGCAAGCTCAATTACTCCGATAAGTCCGTTTCCAAGTGGGAGCGGGGCGAGGGCCTGCCCGACGTCTATATCCTCGCGCAGATCGCGCAGCTCTACGGCATCACCGTCAGCAACCTCATCGGCGAGGAGGAGCCGCCCAAAAAGTCCAATCCGCATTTCCACATCTACGTGGTGCTGCTGTCGGTGGCGCTGGTGTTTGTGATCGCGGCGATCTTATTCACGGCCTTTACGATCGCGGCGGTGCCGTTCCCGTCGTGGCTGTTTTTCCTGTACGCGGTGCCGGTGTCGAGCATCGTGTGCATCGTGTTCACGTCGCTGTGGTGGGGCATTCTGATGCAGGGGCTTTCCATCACGGCGCTCATCTGGTCGGCGGGCCTGTGCATCTATCTCTCCATCCCGATGATCCCGTATCTGAAGCTCATCTTCGTCGTCTGCGCCGCCGTGCAGGTGCTCATCACGCTCTGGGAGCTGTTCCGCTTCTCCCGGACACGGACGTGGTTTTGAAAAACTGCCAAAAAAGCTGCGGCTTTTTGGCAAAGGGGGAAAAATGTAGGGGCCGATGCCCACATCGGCCCGCGCAGAATGGTCCGTTTTTACGGAAGGCTACGGCGGATCCGTACTGCCCTTCGGGCCGATGTAGGCATCGGCCCCTACACGGGCCGCGGGTTTACACCGTTTCTATGACACATGAAAAACGCGCGCTGCTTCACGGGCAGCGCGCGTTTTTTTCAATATTGGAAGATGCTTCCGCCGACGAATTCGCGGACGATGGAGTCGCGGGGAACGTACGGCGTGTCCAGGGGCGGCAGGCTCCGGACCACGTCCATGAGGACCGTCAGACCGTGCCCGGCGATGAACGCGTCGTCGAGATCCGAGGCGAACTGCGGGATCTGCCGCAGGTATTTGGCGAGGATGCACAGCTCGTAGTCGTGGAAGGAGTCGATGTGGATGGAGGCGTTCGGCTTGTTGGGGGCGATGTATTTCTGCTCGCCCTGGTTGACGGACTGGGCGCGGATGATGGTCTCGCGCAGGGAGTTGCCGCGGCCCTGGTAGTTGCGGATCATGCGGCGGGCCACCCGGACCTGCTCGGGGTGGATGATGCGGTCGCCCGGAGTGATGATGCGCGTGCGGGGCGCGACATAGATGCCGGTCGCGCGGTCACGGATGGGGTCGAAGAGCAGGGGATTGAGCATGTGGATGCCCTCGGCGATGATGACGGCCTCGAGGCTGCCCTCCATGGGGGTGTAGCCGCCGGTGCGGTTGTTCGGGAAGTCGTACCAGGGCACCTGCACGGTCTCGCCGTTGGAGAGCTTTTCGATGGTGTCCAGCAGCAGCTGGCGGTTGACGCACAGGGGCGATTCCCAGTCGGTCAGATCCTTCGGCCGCTCGGCGAGCGGCAGGAAAAAGTTATCCATGCTCAGAAGACAGACCTTCACGCCCAGGTTTTCCAGATACGC
>DHKK01000058.1:0-13920 GCA_002404795.1 Clostridiales bacterium UBA4696 | reverse complement strand
GTCGTCTTGCCGGAGCCGGAGGGGCCGGTCAGGCAGACGTAGGGCTTGCGCGGCTGCGCCGAGAGAATGGCGCCGGCCGCCGCGCTGATCTTGTCGTGGAAGACCTCCTCACAGCGCAGGACGAACTGCGTCTGGCTGCGCATGGCGTAGATGACGTCGTCGATATCAATGACTCGCATAAGGTTCCTCCTGATACTTCACCCACCGCTTCATCATGGAGCGGTAAATGCACACAAAGCACAAAATATGGACAGCTGACGTAATGACCCAGCTGACCGGATACGACAGATACAAAATTCCCAGCGTATGCTGCGCACGGAAGATCGTATAGATCCAGATGATCCGCAGCACGCACGCGCCGAAGACCGACACGATCATCGGCAACCAGCTGCGGCCAAGGCCGCGCACCATGCCGCAGCATGTCTCCATGATGCCGCAGATGAAATATGTCGCACCCATGTATGTTACGCGCACCATACCGCTGGCAATGACGGCGTCATACGCCGGGTCAGATCTTGCAACATAGATCCCCAGCAGCTGCGGCCCCAGCAGATACAAAAGTGCAGACAGCGGCACGCCGATGAGCAGCACCGTCAGAATGCAGTCGCGGTACACCGGGCGGATACGGTCAGGCTTGCCAGCGCCGACATTCTGGCTCGTGAAGGTCATGGCCGCGTGATAGACCGAGTTGCAGGCCGTATAGACGAATGCGTCCAGATTCGCCGCTGCTGTGTTGGCCGCGATGACGTTCGCACCGAACGAATTGATCGAGGACTGGATCATGACGTTGGAGATATTAAAGATGACTGACTGCAATCCAGCAGGCAGGCCGATCTGGATCATGCGCAGTGCTTCGTCCGGGTAAAAGCAGAGCTTTTTCAGATCCAGCCGTGCACAGCCCTCCAGCTGCAGCAGGCAGATGAGTACCAGCGCCAGCGCGATATACTGCGAGATCACTGTCGCGATCGCAACGCCCGCCACGCCGAGATGGCAGACGATGACGAAAAACAGGTTCAGGAGCACATTGACCGTGCCGGAGATCGACAGGAAATAAAACGGCTTTTTCGTATCGCCGAATGCCCGCAGCACTGCTGCGCAGAAGTTATAAAGAAGCGAAGCCGGTACGCCGATGAAATAGATCTGCAAATACCGGTCGGACAGCGGGAGCACGTCCTCCGGCGTGTCCATCAACTCGAGGAGCGGCCGCGCCAGGAAAAAGCCCAGCAGAAACACGACCACGCCCAGCCCCACGCCGAGCAGCACTGCCGTCTGCACCGTCCGCGACACCCGCTCTTCATCGCGGCAGCCGAGATAGCGCGCCACAAGAATATTGACGCCGACGGAAATGCCGATGAACGCGCCAATCAAAAGATTTATGAGCGATGTCGTTGCGCCGACGGCGGCCAACGCCGTGCTGCTGTCAAACTTTCCGACAACGATGACGTCCGCCGCGTTGAACAGCAGCTGTAAAATACCCGTCAGTGCAAGCGGGATCGCGAACCGGATGACCTGCGGCAGCGGCCGCCCCTCGATCATCACGATGGTATTGGTTTTCGTAGAAGCCATTTCTCTCTCCTTTATAATCTATGCAGAGGTTTTGAAAAACTGCTCCACGGCGTGCAGTCCGGCGGCGGGGCGGAAAAATCCATCCGCTTGCCCGTCTGCGGGTGGCAGAACGCGATCCGGTACGACCACAGGCCGAGCGGCCCGGGCGCGCTAGCACCGTATTTCGCGTCGCCGCACAGCGGCAGGCCGCGGGAAGAAAACTGCGCGCGGATCTGGTGCGTGCGTCCGGTCTCCAGCCGGATAAGGACGAGCGCGCGGCCGTCTTCCTCACCCAGCACGCGGTAGGAAAGCCGCGCCGGGCGCGTATCCGGGCCGGGAGCGGCGGCGACACAGGTGCGCCGGGCAGCGGTGTCGCGGCGCAGCTGGTCCTCCAGCACGCCGGATGCCTGGGCCGGGACGCCCTCGAGCACGGCGAGATAGTCCTTTTCGAACGTATGCGCTTGCACCTGCCGGGACAGCAGACTGTCCGCCATGCGCGAGCGGGCAAAGACCATCACCCCGCCGACCGGCCGGTCCAGCCGGTGGACGGTGCGGACGCAGCCGGTCTCCGGCTCGCCGAGGGCGCGGCGCAGCAGCTCCGGCATGCCGCCTGGCTCGTCGGTGGACAAAACGCCCGCGGGCTTGAGGCAGACCACGATGCGCGCGTCGGTATAAAGCAGCTCCATGCCCGCCCCTCCTGTTTGCGTTTGCGTTGATGTTGCTATAGTATATCATGTTTTTCGCCCTTCGTCACGTTCATTTTCGGCAACTCCGGGCACATTTCCGGACAGGCGCAAAGAAATGTCTTAAAAATTCTTAATTCCGCCCGCTTTTCCGGCAAGCTGTGATACAATGGACGGGCAAAGGAGGCGTCAAGTATGGAAGAAACGATCCGCATTCTCGTGGTGGACGACGAGCCGGATATCCGGCGCATCTGCCGGATCCTGCTTGAAAACAGCGGCTATACTGTTCTGGAGGCGGCGACCGGCCTCGAGGCCGTCGAGACCGTCCGGCGCTGCCCGGAGATCGACCTCATTCTGATGGATATCATGATGCCCGACCTCGACGGCTGCGACGCGTGCAGCCGGCTGCGCGCCTGCTCCACGGCGCCGGTGCTGTTCCTCACGGCCAAGACGCAGGAGAACGACAAGCGCCGCGCCTACGACGCCGGCGGCGACGATTATCTGGCCAAGCCCTTTTCCCACGCGGAGCTCATGATGAAGGTGGAGTCGCTGCTGCGGCGCTACCGGGTGTATAAAAACAAATCGAGCGGGCGGACGCTCCGCCCCGGCATCGTGCTGGACGAGGAAAACCGCCGCGTGCTGCTCGACGGCGCGCCGCTCGAGCTGACGGAGACGGAATTTTCCATCCTCCAGTGTCTGGCGCAGAACCGCGGGCGCGTCGTGCCGGTGCGCACGATCTATGAGACGGTCTGGCATGAGACGTACATGCCGGCGTCCAACAATACCGTGATGGTGCATATCGTGAATCTGCGCAAGAAGCTGGAGGAGGATCCGGCCAACCCGCGGCTGATCCGCACCGTATGGGGAAAGGGCTATCAGATTGACTGAGAAAAAGAAACGATTCCTCTCGCTGAGCGTCAAGCCGCTGTTCGTGCTGCTGCTGGGGCTGGTGCTGGGCGTATGCACGGCGCTGCTGGCCGAGACTGCGGGCGAGGCGGTCATCGAGCGCTGCTATCTGAGCGACGAGGCCGTATTGAAGCGGACGAACCGGGCTGCGCAGGAGCTGCAGGGCTACGTCCGGCAGAATGCCCTGACGACCCGCAATACGAACGCGCTGGCCCAGTGGGGCGAGAGCAAAAAGGACTACTATATCCTTCTCTACCGCGACCAGCGGCAGTTTCTGGAGATCGGCTGGTGGGGCGCGGACAGCGCCGCGGTCGACGCCTATTCCCTGAAGGAGCAGAGCTCCGAGGTCGTCTACCCGATCGCCTTCCGCGACGGGACGGTCTACGCCGTGATCTATGACAATTCGGACAGCCGGCTCTACGATCTGACCTGGATCGTCTCGCTGCTGCTGGGCTGCGCCGTGCTGGCACTGACGCTGCTGGCGTATAACCGGCGCGTGGCGCGCAAGGTCGTGGCCATCTCGCACGAGGTGCAGTCCATCGGCGAGGGCAATCTCTATCTGCAGCTCGAGCCGAAGGGCAGCGACGAACTCGCGCAGCTGACCGCGAGCGTCGAGCAGATGCGGCTGTCTTTGCTGCGCAAGACCAGCGAGGAGCAGCGGGCGCTGCAGCAGAACAGCGGTCTCATCACCGCCATGTCGCACGACATCCGCAACCCCCTGACTGCGCTGCTGGGCTATCTGGATCTGGCAAAGACCGGGCAGTACCGGACGCAGGAGGAGCTGCAGAGCTATCTGGACGCCGCCTACGGCAAGGCTGAGCAGCTCAAGCGGCTGACCGACGAGCTGTTCCGCTACTCCCTGCTGTTCGGCTGCAAGGAGCTGCCGCTGCAGCTCGAGCGCTACGACGCGTCGATCCTGCTCGGCCAGCTCCTGGGCGAGAGCCGCGCGCAGCTGCAGCAGCAGGGCTTTACGGTCCAGCTGCTCCTGCCGCAGCAGGACGTGCAGATCGAGGTCGACGTGACCTACCTCAAGCGCGTGTTCGACAATCTGTTCGACAACATCCGCAAATACGCCGACCCCGCCCGGCCCGTGGCCATCGCGGCGCTGCTGGAGGATGGGGCGCTGCACGTCTGCCTGTCCAACAGCGTGAACCCCAGCGCGGGGCGCATCGAGTCCAACAAGATCGGCCTGCGCACCTGCGCGAAGATCATGGCGCAGATGTCGGGCAGCTTCAAGCGCTATACCGAGAGCGGGAAGTTCACCGCCGAGGTCATCCTTCCCATCCTGCCCGCAGAGGACCCGGACGGCAGTTCTTAAAAATATCTGAATTTTGCAACGCCGGGCTTTTCTTTACGTCTTTGATTTGGTATGATACAGGCAACAAAATAGGCTGACACGATCATACAATGGTACAACATATCGTTTTTGAATGAAAAAGGAGAACAGCATGAAATACAAACGATTTATTGCGCTCGCGCTGGCGGCTCTGCTTGCGATGAGCCTGTTTGCGGGCTGCTCGAAGGATGCTGACACGCCGGGCGGCAAGACTGACTCCAGCGGTTCGCTCATCGACCAGACCAAGCCCGCCGCCACGACGGCGAAATACGCCTATCAGGCCGACTATCTCGACCTGCAGCTGCCCGGGGACGTCCAGTACGTCAACACGATGTGCACCGCGGGCACGACGATCTTCCTGACTGCCTACGTCCAGGGCGACGAGGTCGTCCAGACCGATCCGGACACGGGCGAGACCTGGTCGTATTACAACCAGGATCTGATCCTTCTGTCCGTCGACCCCGATACCGGTGCGTGCACCGAGCTGTCCAACCTGCAGCTGCCCACCGTCCCCGAGGACTGCGAGGGCAACGTCGACTGCTACAACATGACGGGTTCTGACGACGGCACGCTCTGGATGCTCGTGAACGTCTACGCGGCAAAGTATGACCTGCCCGACGATTTTGACCCCAACACCATGAACAAGTATGACTACCCCTCGACGGACATGAGCACGGCCTATCTCATGCACGTTGCCGCCGACGGCAGCACGATCGCGAGCATCGATCTCTCCGTGACCGACGACGGCACGGACGAGGAGGACAGCATGGGCAGTAACATCTCGTCCTTCGCCGTCGACGCGGCGGGCAATCTCTACGTCAGCGACTACAGCTACATCTATGTGCTGGACGCCGAAGGGAAGCTCCTGTTCAAGATCGACGACAGCCAGTACAGCGGCAGCCTCTGCCGCCTGCAGCCCGATCAGGTCGGTATCCTGTGGTACAACTACGCCACCGGCACTGCGGAGAGCACCGACGAGAACGGTCAGTTCTTCATCCCCGTCGACCTCGAGACGAAGACCTGGGGCGAGAAGATCAAGATGCCGGCCAACGTCTGGAACGTCTATCCGGGCGACGACGCCTACGATTTCTATTACAAAAACAACGACAACATCTATGGCTACACCTTCGCCAGCGATACGAAGGAGAAGCTCGTCGACTGGATGGCCAGCGACGTCGACACCAGCAATATGTATGACTCCGGGATGCTTTCCGACGGCCGCGTCGTCGGCATGACGCAGGACTGGAGCGGCGACACGACCACCTACCAGCTCATCGTCCTGCACCGCGTCGACGCGTCTGAGATCAAGGAAAAGACCGTTCTGACGCTTGCGTGCATGGGCCTCGACTGGAGCCTGCGCAGCAAGATCGTCGAATACAACAAGTCCAACGACCAGTACCGCATCCAGGTCGTCGACTACAGCGAGTACGCCACGGATGACGACTATAACGCCGGCATCACCAAGCTCACCACAGAGATCATCAGCGGCAGCGTGCCGGATCTGTTCCTGACCAGCAGCCTGCCCATCGACAAATATGCCGCCAAGGGCGTCGTGGCCGACCTCTATACCTTTATGGACGGCGGCAGCGGCCTGAGCCGGGATTACTTTGTCCCGCAGGTCCTGAAGGCGATCGAAAAGGACGGCAAGCTCTATGAGCTGCCGACCAAATTCTCCGTGGAGACGGCCTATGCCCTGTCCTCCATCGCCGAGCAGTATGACACCTGGAACGTCGCTGCCGTGCAGGACGCCATGACGCAGCTGCAGGAGGGCGCGACGGTCTTCTCCACCGGCTGGACGAAGAGCACGGTGCTCAGCAACTGCCTGACGCGCAATCTGGCCGCCTTCGTCGACTGGACGACGGGCAAATGCAGCTTCGATTCCGAGGCCTTCCAGCAGCTGCTGGCCTTCTGCAATTCCTTCCCCGACGACAGCAGCTCGGATGACGTAATCTCCTATTCTACCGATTCTTCCTATTCTTCGGAAGTGGCTACCGTCGATATGGACGATCCCGTCTGGGAATCCGACGCGACCCGCGTGCTGAGCGGCAAGCAGCTCATGTCCACGACGAGCTTCTACGGCTTCGAGGATTATATCTACAATATCTACCCCGTGAAGGACAAGGTCACCTTCGTCGGCTATCCGTCGGAAAGCGGCGAGCCGGGCAACTCGTTCTCTATCCAGTGCCCGATGGCCATCTCCTCCGTCACAAAATATCCGGACGCCGCGTGGGACTTCGTCAGCACCATGATCGAGAAGACGAACGAGGATGTCGAGTCCATGTATGCCTTCCCCATCAGCCAGGAGGCCTTTGACAAGAAGATGACCTCCGTCATGACCGAGCAGTATCAGCTCGACGAAAACGGCGAGCAGGTCGACTGGGATGGCGACGGTGAGCCCGACAAGGTGTCCATCGGCAGCTATGAGGTCGTCGAAAACGGCGAGAGCACCTGGCAGCCGGTCTACGCCCTGACGCAGGAGGACATCGACCAGATCCTCTCCGTCATCAACAGCACGACCGGCGTCGTCGACTATGACGACGAGATCCTCTCCATCGTCTCCGACGAGGTCACCGCCTATTTTGCCGGCGACAAGGACGTCAAAGCTACCGCCGACATGATCCAGAGCTGCGTCAACCTGTACGTGCAGGAGCAGCGGTAAACATCAAGCAAGGCTCCCCTTGTGCGCAAGGGGAGCCTTGAGACGGGTGCTCCCGCGAGCCTCCCCTGAAAGGGGAGGTGGCTCGGCGAAGCCGAGACGGAGAGGTCCTGCGGGCAGTGCGGATCCGCATTGGGCTTCCGTTTTTGCGGCTGCCTGCTGCGCAACCTCTCAGTCAGCTTCGCTGACAGCTCCCCTTTCAGGGGAGCCTTTGGGCGGAGCATTCCGTTCACCGAAAATGCCGATAAATCCCGATCGCCCGGCGGTCGGGGGTTATGAGCATTTTCCAACGCAAAGGAGACGCAGACTGTGCAAAAGCTTTCTCTCCGGTCGCGCGGGAAATATGAGACGAAGCCGTCCGGGAAAGGACTCTGGACGCGGATGAACAACAAGGTGCGCGATTTTCTCGCATCCATGTGCTTCTCCGGCCCGAGCTTTCTCGGGATGCTGGCGTTTTATATCATCCCGTTTCTGATCGTCATCTATTATTCCTTCACCGTGGGCCTGACCGACCACAGCTTCGCCGGGCTCAAAAACTATATCAATGTCTGGCAGAACGGCGCGTTCAAGATCGCGGTCAAAAACACGTTCATGTTCACGGGCCTGTCCGTGCCGCTGGCGGTGGTGCTGTCGCTTGGCCTTGCGCTGCTGCTCGAGGCGCGGATCCCTCTCAAAAGCGAGTTCCGCACCTTCTTTTTAAGCCCCATGATGGTCCCCATCGCGTCCATCATCCTCATCTGGCAGGTGCTGTTCCACTATAACGGCGTCATAAATGAATTCCTGCAGGTCTTCGGCGCGGATAAGATCGACTGGCTGAAATCCGACTATTGCATGGTCGTTATCGTCGTGCTGTTTTTGTGGAAAAACCTCGGCTACAACATGATTTTGTTCATGGCCGCCCTCAGCAATATCCCGCGCGAGCTGCTCGAGGTCGCGGAGGTCGAGGGCGCGTCGGCGGCCTATCAGTTCTTCCACATCAAGCTCCGCTACCTCTCGCCGACAGTTCTGTTCGTGACGATCCTGTCCATCATCAACTCGTTCAAGGTCTTCCGCGAGATCTATCTTCTCACCGGCAATTACCCCTACGACGGGCTTTACATGATGCAGCATTTCATGAACAACATGTTCAACTCCGCCGATTACCAGCGCCTGTCTGCCGCGGCGGTGCTGCTGGCGATCGTCATCGTCATCCTCATCGCCCTTTTGTTCTTTGTGGAGAACATCTTCGGAAAGGACGTGGAAGGATGAAGAAAAAACGCTATTTTTCCCGCACGGTCTGCTTTCTGCTCTGCGCGGTGTTCGCGCTTTTGTTCCTGCTGCCGACGGTTTTGACCATCACGAACTCCTTCATGTCGCAGAGCGAGATCACGGCCAGCTACGGCCAGGTCTTTGAAAACGCCAACGACGGCAAGAGCTACATCTCCAAGACCATTGAACTCAAATTCATCCCCGACAAGGTCAGCTTCACCCAGTATTTCACCGTCCTGCTCAAAAGCCCGGACTATCTGCTGAAATTCTGGAACTCCGTCATCCTGACCGCGCCGATCGTCTTCGCGCAGCTCATGGTCGCGTCCATCGCGGCCTATGGCTTTACCCGCTGGCGCGGGAAGGTGCGCGACAGTCTGTTCTTCTTCTATGTGATCCTGATGCTCATGCCGTATCAGGTCACGCTGGTCCCCAACTATCTGGTGAGCGACTGGCTGAAGATCCTCAATACCCGGTGGGCGATCTTCCTGCCCGGCGCGTTCGCGCCGTTTTCGGTCTTTCTGCTCACCAAATTCATGCGCCGCATCCCCATGGCCGTCATCGAATCGGCCAAGATTGACGGCGCGAACGAGTGGCACATCTTCTGGAACATCTGCCTGCCGCAGTGCCGGAGCGCCCTCTATTCCATTGCGATCCTGGTGTTCATCGACAACTGGAACATGGTCGAACAGCCGCTGATCCTGCTCAACGACGTGGAGAAGCAGCCGCTTTCGATGTTCCTGTCCAGCATCAACGCCGGCGAGATCGGCATCGCCTTTGCCGCCGCCGTCATCTATATGATCCCCGGTCTGCTGCTGTTTCTGCACGGCGAGGCGTATCTGGTGGAAGGCATCGCACATTCTGGCTCTGTGAAAGGATAAGGAAAGAGACATGGAAAACAGTGTAAGAAAACGCGAGTGGGTCAAGACCGTGGCTATCATTTTTCTGGCGGTCCTGCTGGTGCTGACCTTCTTTTCCAAGACGATCATGAACGCCTCCCTGCCCGAGGTCGCAGCGCAGCAGGCCGCCTCCGGCGCCATCAACGCCCGCATCCGCGGCAGCGGCACCGTCGAGGCCAGCGAGGTCTATAACGTCACCATCAAGCAGACCCGCAAGGTCGCCAGCGTCCTGGTCAAGACCGGCCAGGAGATCAACGTGGGGGATACCCTTTTTGTGCTCGAAGCGGAGGATTCCGACGAGCTCAAGCAGGCGGAGACGGACCTCGAGACGCTCCAGCAGAACTACGACAAGAGCCTCATCGAGGCGGGCAACACCGCCGCACAGGAGAATTATGACGTGCAGAACGCGCGTGACGCCTATAACGAGGCGCTGGCCATCTACCGGCAGTACAGCACGATGGACGCCTCGCAGCTCGCCACCCAGAAGGCCGCGGCCGACGCCAAGCTCAAGGAGCTGCAGACCGCCAAAACCACCGTCGACAACCAGCTGACCAAGCTGAAAGGGGAAAAAGAATACACCGACGCCCAGGCGACCGTAACGGAGCATGAGGCGACGGTAAAAACGCTGGAAGCAGAGAAGGAAAAGTTACTGGAATCCCTTCCACTGTCCTATAAAGACTGTCGCAATGCATCGTATTATCAAACTGAAATAAATAATATACTGCAAGATAAGCAGTATATAGAGAATCTTACGCGCTACGAAAAGATATTTGCGGCATTTAGTACATTGTGTGACGATGATTTTTCCATTATGAAAGAGTGCTATGAGGATAAATCAGACGTCTCGATAATTAAGCGAATTGAAGGAAACAGTACATCGGTAAAGTATGATAAAGACGGAAATCCGGTCGAGAACCCATCTGGATCGACAGAGGAAACTGTAATCAAATATCGTGAGGCGTTTGCCAAACTTGCTCCTTATTACTACGGCTATGAGACTCAGCGAACAGAGGGATTGTTCATTTTACAAGATAAGATAAAAGTTGCAACGATCAACGATAAAATTGAAGAAGCCAACAGTGAAATGAGCACGGCCCAGACCATCGTCGGCAACTATGAACGTTCCATCGACGATCTGACGAAGCAGAGCGATTCGCTTGACAGCCAGATCAACGACCAGCAGACCGCGGTCGACAAGCTGTCCAGCGCGTCGTCCGCTGCGGAGACGGTCAAGTCCACGAAAAAGGCTCTCGAAGACCTTATTTTCAAGCAGAATCTCGGCGATTCTTCCTCCATCGATATGGAAGCGTCAAAAAAGGCCATCGAGCACAAGCAGGCGGAGGTCGACAAGCTGCGCGAGAATGCCGATGAGCTGGAGGTCAAGGCCAGCGTGTCCGGCACCATTGCGTCCATCAATGCTTCGGCCGGCAAGTCCATCGGCGGCGAGGAGCAGCCGCTGGCTACCATCAACGTGACCGACCGCGGCTTCACCGTCAAGATCGACGTCACCAACGACCAGGCCAAGAAGGTCAAGACCGGCGACACCGCCGAGCTCGTCAACTTCTGGGGCGGCGACGCCGTCGCCACGCTCGACCAGATCACAAGCTCCCAGACCGCGGGCAATCGCACCCTCGTCTTCACCCTCACCGGCGATATCCAGGCCGGGCAGAACGTGACGCTCTCCATCGGGCAGAAGAGCGCAAATTACGACGCGCTCATTCCGCTCTCCGGCCTGCGCGAGGATTCGAACGGCAAGTTTGTCTACGTGCTCGAGTCGAAAAGCTCGCCGCTCGGCAGCCGCTACATCGCCACCCGCGTCACCGTGCAGGAGCTCGCGCGCGACGATAAGTCCGCCGCCGTCTCCGGCATCAGCGCCGGCGATTTCATCATCACCACCAGCAACAAGCCCGTCGAAGCCGGCAAGCAGGTCCGGCTGGCCGATAACGGATGATCCGGCGCGGGCGGTTTGAGCGGCATCGCAGGCTGCCGCGGCTGCACGGAGGGAAGCTAGCCCTCCTCATTGCCTGCCTGATCCAGACGGCGCTGTCTGTGTTCAGCTTCGCCATGCTGGGGAAGGTGACCGGCGCGCTCATCACCCAGTCCGCCGCCGACGTCTGGCGCGGCGGCAGCGGCGAGCGCTTTGCGCAGGTCTCGGCCTTCCTGCCGGTGAACGGCATGATCGACCTGGATACCATCCGCTCGTTCCGCGTGACGCTGGAGGACGAATTCGTCCAGAACTCCATCTTCGCGCCGGAACCCGACGCGCAGGACCCGGGTGCGGACACCTCCGCGCGCCTCTACGCCGACGCCTACAGCGGCAGCACCCAGCTGTCCGTCTCCGGCAAGTCGCCCGGCAGCGTGACGGTCACGGCCATCGGCGTGGGAGGAGACTATTTCCTGTTCCACCCGCTGCAGCTGCTGTCCGGCGGCTACGTGTCGGATGAGGATTACATGGCCGACCGCGTCGTGCTCGACGCGCAGACGGCCTTCAACCTTTTCGGCAGCAGTGACGTGGCCGGGATGGAAGTGACGATCAACGGCAAGACCTTCCCCATTGCGGGCGTGGTCAAGAGCGAGGACGATTTTGCCACGGCCGCCGCGCTGGACGCTGGGGCCGAGGCGTCGGCCGATCCCACGGGCGTCCAGTCGGCCTCCAAGGCCATGATCTACATGAGCTACGCCGCGCTGAACGCCATGGCGGAGCTGCCCATCGACTGCTATGAGATCGTCCTGCCCGACCCCGTCTCGGGCTTTGCCAAGAAGCTCATGACGGAGAAATTCCCTGTGGGCGAAGGCGTGATCGTGCAGAATACCGGCAGGTTCTCGCTCTCCGGCCTTCTGTCGGTGATCGGGAAATTCGGCAAGCGTGTTATGACGACGAACGGCGTCATCTATCCCTACTGGGAAAACGCCGCCCGGATGGCCGAGAGCTATGCGGCGCTGCTGCTGATCCTCGGCACGCTCTTCGGCCTCATGCCGGCCGTGTGCCTGACGATCGTGCTGGTAAGGCTCGCGGTCCGGGAGATCAAACGCGGCTATTACAAGGCCGCCCACGCCATCGAGGACCGCGTGGAGGAAAACAAGCGCAAGCACTACGTCTCCGGCGGTATCTGAAGCATAAAAAGCCCCGGCTTTCCATTCGGAAAGCCGGGGCCGTTTGCTTTGCGGGGTCAGTCCACAGAAGCGCCGATGTGGCGCTGGATGCGGTTGATGATCATTTCCAGTGCGATGAGGTTCTTGCCGCCCTCGGGGACGATGATGTGCGCGTTTTTCTTGCTGGGCTCCACGTAGAGCTCGTGCATGGGCTTGACGGTGGTCAGATACTGGTCGATGACGGAGTCGATGCTCCGCCCGCGCTTCTTGACGTCCCGCCGGATCCGGCGGCACAGGCGCACGTCGGCGTCGGCGTCGACGAAGATGCGGATGTTCATCTCGTCGCAGAGCGTCCTGTTGACGAAGATCATGATGCCCTCGACCACGATGACCCGCCGCGGCTCGATGTGCAGGACCTCCTCCGCCCGGTTGTGGATGGTATAGTCGTAGGTCGGGCAGTCGATGGCCTGCCCGTTTTTGAGCATGCGCAGATGGTCGATCATCATGTCGGTGTCGAACGCGTCCGGGCAGTCGTAGTTGAGATGCGTCCGCTCCTCATAGCTCATTTCGTCGTGACGCTTGTAGTAATTGTCGTGGCTGAGCACGCTGATATTATCGCCGAAGCGATTCACGAGCGCCTTGACGAGCGTCGTTTTTCCGCTGCCGGTCCCGCCGGCGACCCCAATGACGATCACATCTGACATATCTCTGTCTCCTCTTTTATTCCGTTACGATCCCGTAGATGAGCGGCTGCGCCGCAGGTGCGTCCGCGCCCCAGCGGATGGCCTCCAGGAAGACGCGCTCGGCGTCCGCCAGCGTCTCGGGCCGGTTCGTGTGCAGAACGGCGAGCGTCTGGCCCTGCTCGACCTTCGCGCCGGTCTTTTCCTTCAGGACGATACCGGCAGCCGGGTCGATCACGTCGTCCTTCGTCTTGCGGCCGGCGCCGAGGATGGCGGAGCTCTCGCCGATCTTCTGCGCGTCCATGTGGTGGATGTAGCCGGCCTGCGGGGCCTTGAGCTCGTATTGGACCGACGCCTGCGGCAGCAGATCGACGTTATCCAGCACGGCCGCGTCGCCGCCCTGGGCGGCAATCCAGCGCTTCATCTGCTCGAAGGCACGGCCGGAGGAAATGGCCTCCTGCGCCTGCTTCGTGGCCTCCTCGATGGGCCAGCCGTTGCACAGGTGGAGCATATTGGCCGCCAGCGTGATGCACACGCCCGTCAGATCCGGGCAGCCGTGGCCCTGCAGGACCTCGACAGCCTCGCGTACCTCGAGCGCATTGCCGATGTAGAAGCCGAGCGGGATATCCATGTTGGACATGACGGCCACGACGTTCCGCCCGCAGGCCCGGCCGATGCGGACCATGCTCTCGGCAAGCTTTTGGCCGTCTTCGAGCGTCTTCATGAACGCGCCGGAGCCGATCTTGACGTCCAGCACGATCGAATGCGCGCCGGCCGCCAGCTTTTTGGACATGATGGAGGACGTGATGAGCGGCAGCGAGTCGATCGTCGCCGTCACGTCGCGCAGGGCGTAGAGCTTTTTGTCGGCGGGGCACAT
>DHKK01000152.1:19431-21250 GCA_002404795.1 Clostridiales bacterium UBA4696 | reverse complement strand
CGCCCAGATACCAGTTGCCGTTCTCTCCGATCGTCGGCGTCACGCCGTTGGCGCCTGGCGCACCATCGTCTCCGGCTGGACCTGTTGGTCCCTGCGGCCCGGTCTCACCCTGCGGGCCCGCAGGCCCTTGTGGTCCGGTCCCGCCTGTCTCACCTTGCTCTCCCTGCGGTCCCTTGTCGCCCTTATCGCCTTTCTCGCCGCGCGACGGCTTCCCGGTGTCGGTCTCTCCCAGATACCAGTTTCCGTTCGCGCCGATCGTCGGCGTCACGCCGTCGGTGCCTGCCGGGCCGGTACTGCCCGTCTCGCCCTTTGCGCCGGGGTCGCCTTTGTCGCCCTTTTCGCCCTTCGCGCCCTGCAGCGGCCCGTTGTTGATCCACGCGCCTGTCACGCCGTCGTAGATGTAAATGTCATACGGCGCTTCCGCGCCCACGCCATAGGCGTCGCCGGCCGCCGGGTCCTGCACCGACGTCTGCAGTGCAGAGGCCGAGCCATAGTAGCCCTTGACCACAAAACCGGAGCCGGTGTCACCCTTATCGCCCTTGTCTCCCTTCTCGCCGGGAACGCCCTGCGGGCCGGTCTCCCCCTGTGGCCCCCGCTCACCCGGGTCCCCCTGCGGGCCGGTCGCGCCGGTCTCGCCTTTGTCGCCCTTCTCGCCGGGGTCTCCCTTCGGGCCAGTCTCGCCCTGCGGCCCCCGCTCGCCGGTCTCACCCTTCGGGCCGGTTGCGCCGGTCTCACCCTTGTCGCCTTTGTCGCCCTTCTCGCCCTTGACGGTCTCGACGTTGAAGTCAAATGTCTTCCCGTCCGAAAGCGCGATCGTGTACGTCGCCGTCGTCCCGCTCTGCGATTTCTTCGTGATCGACGTGATGCTCGCGCCCGCCGCGCCGGTCTCGCCCTGCGCGCCTGCCGGGCCGGTCTGTCCCTGCGGGCCTGCCGGTCCCGTCTCGCCCTTCGGCCCCTGCGGACCGATGACGGAGCCGAGGTCGATCTCGCTGCCGTCCGTCAGCGTGAAGATCAGCTTCCCTTCGTACGTGACCTCCGCTGCCTTTACCCCGCGGGAGATCAGCCCGCCGATCGTCACCGTGATCTGATTTGGAATTTCTACCCTCATTCTCTGCTCCTTACTCCACGAATGCCCGGTTCCCGCTCGCCAGCGTCGTCTTGTCGCCGTGCGTGTACCGGATGTCGTAGGTGTATTTTCCCCTCGCGAATTTTGCCGTGACCGTCGCGTCGAAGTTCAGCGTGACCTGGTCGTTCTCCACCTTCGCAAAGCTGAACGTGTGGACGGTCTGCCGCGTGTCGTCCAGAAACACGACCGCCATGCTGTCCGTCGTCCCGATCGTGACAGTCTCGCCGTCCTGGTCCTTCAGGTCGAACCGCAGCACGATCGAGAACGTGTCCCCCTCGTACCACCGCAGCACCCCTTTGTCGATCCTCGGGCTCGGGTAAGCCCCCGGAATTGGCGTCGCCATGCCGCATCCCTCCTTTTCATCCAGTGTAGCAGACCCGGCCGCCAGATTCACCCCACGCCCCGGCCCGCCACCGTTCTCTTCTCCCAGTGTAGCAGACCCCTCCCGCGGATTCACCCCCACGCGCAGCTTTCCCCTTGCCATTCCCGCCCGCCGGTGCTATACTGAAGTTATCAAAATACAGGAGGCAATCCCATGCTTGACGAAAAAGATTTTGAGAAGATTCAATCCATGATCGACAAGTCCGTCGGCGACGCGAAAGACGGTATCTTAGCCCAGACCGCCGCCATGATCGACCAGGCCAAAGACGACATGCTCAGGCAGTCCGCAGCCAGCACCCGCGCCATGATCGA
>DHKK01000152.1:10192-19330 GCA_002404795.1 Clostridiales bacterium UBA4696 | reverse complement strand
GACGACATGCTCAAGCAGTCCGCAGCCAATACCCGCGTCATCATCGAGAGCAGCGTCATGAAAAAGCTGGACCTCCTGATCGAAGGCCAGCAGTCTCTTCTCGAGACTCTTGCGCCGAAGAGCCGCGTTGAGGAGCTCGAAGAAGAGGTCTCCTTCCTCAAATCCGTCGTCCACCTGCACAGCCAGCGCCTCGCGGAGCTGGAAAAAGCGCAGTAACAGATATACCGAAGGCCGGGGCATCCGCCCCGGCCTTCTTGTTTTACTTGTATGGATTGTTTTCTTCCTTCCAGTTCGCCCCCATGGCTGCCCAGAGTGCGGCCTTCTGTGCCTTTGTCAGGTTCAGCGCATCCAGAACCGTCTGGATACGCTCCTGTGAGACAGTCTGCGTTCCGAACTGCTTGAAATATAGTTGCTTATACTGCATATATGCGTCATAGCCGACGCCGTCTCCAGCAAGCGTGTCCATTTTTTCCTGCTCCTCGTCGGATGCCAGGACGGAATAGTAATACGCTGTCTTTGCGTTCTGCGGAATGTCGTAGGCGAACAGCATAGTAAGCTTCGCAGTTTTGTCGTCGACCTTCTTCATAGCAGTCACGAACGCGTAGCTTTCCCGCTGGTCTGCGCCGCCCTCAGTCATGCCCTGATAGGCCGCGGTCTCCTTCGCGGACAGCGATTTAAACCCGCTCTCTACCCAGCTCTGCGCCTCTTCCGTTGCCGTCTTGCCGAACAGCAGCGCCTGCGCCCAGCTCTTGGCCCGGTCAGCCGGATTGTCGTTGTACACGGGATACTGTAAGATGTCGCGGCCCTCGTTGTCGACCGAGTAGCTGCCGCCGCGGATCGCCGCCTCGCCGCCCTGAATCAGCTTTCGCGCCTGCCCGCCGCCGAACGGCGGCACAAGGTAGTACGCAGGCTTCGTCAGTTCTCTCCGAATCGTGTAGTCCCGTTTCTCTGGAGCAATATCTTTGCTTGTTGCAGCCTTGAATATCGCTCCAAGATCAGGCAGTGCAGACGCGACCGCAATTCTGCCGTTGTCAACCTCCAATCCGAGCATTGTCAGCACCTGCGTAAACGGCAGCTCGCCCAGCAGATTCTGCGTCAGGTTCGCCGCTACGCCGTAGGCATCTTCTTTCTGCGTCGCGAAGTCCCACTCTCCCGAAAACATTGCATCGACTGTGTTGGGGATCTGATACCCCGTGAAATCTCCGACCGTATCGTTGATGATATCCAGCGGATCCAACGCCGCGCGCCTGCCCACAATGCTCTCATAGAATTCATTGTAGATCCACGCGCCGATGAGGAATTTGAACATGGCCTTCGCCAGTGCCGCCACGCCCTTCTTCCGTTCCTCCTGCGCCATGTCCTTGAAGATCCAGCTCAGTTCATTGTTGACCTCCAGCTGAAACTGTGTAAACAGCTTCACCAGCGGGTTCCGCGCGGAATAAAGTGTCGGCGTCGAGCCCTTGCTCCGGTCTGCCATCACACCGGAAGCAAACTGATCTGCCTCCTGCATCGCGCTCATCTCGCTCATGCCCCTGCGCAGGTTCTGGTAATACCGCGCACGCACCACGCTTCCGGTTGTGAACGTGTCGATCGACTCCATCAGCCAGCCCGCACCGGCGGAGACCTTATCCATCGTGCTCATGGCCAGCCGTCCATAGCCACTTCGGTTGTTGATGAACGTCGACGCAGAATCCAGCCCGTCAGCGGTCTTGTAGTTCTTCAATGTATCCCACATACCGCGCAGCACGTCCGTCGTCGACACCTGGCTCCACGCCTGCGTGATCGGGATGAAGTTTGTGAGCGCCGAGCCTACGTTGGCCGCTACCATGTTCGCACCCACGCGGGACTCGAATTTCTTCATGACGTTGTAGAACTTCCGCCCCATGAGCTTCTCCATGCCCCGGTCGAGCCGCGACTTCTTCCCGGCCAGAAGATTCGTGTACTCATCCAATTCATCCACGAAGTTCGAAAGCCCGTATTGTCCGTTCTTCGTCAGGTTCGTCACCTGCTCGTTGGCTTCATCCGGATTGAGGAACGGGTTCATCATGATCGCGTCGATCCTCTGCTTTAGTCCCTCATCCGACGCCCGGTACCGGATCTGCGTCGCCAGCGCCCGCAGCCGCTGGATATCCGCCGTATGGAAGATCACGTCCGTCGCGACCTCGATATACCGGTCAAAGCCCTGCAGCGCATCATACGCTGTCGCGTATCCGAGCCGGTTCTGGATATTCGCCATGTACCGGATGCCCGGCTTGAAGTTTGCCGTCAGTCCGTTGATCGTCGCCGGCAGCGGCGACACATCGCCCTCGATCCCGGCCGCCCTTGCGAACTTCTGCAGGATGCTGCCGCCTTCTTCGTTCTCCTGGAAGTGCGGGAAATACCCCTGCAGATAGTTGACCGGCTCATAGCCGTTTTCAATGCGCACCTGATTCATGTCCTGGAACAGCTTGTCGTAGACCTCGTGGAAGACCTTCACGGCTGCCCGCACCTTGCCGAGATCCAGCTTCGGGTTCTGCTTCTCGAATTCCTGAATGGCCGCGTTCCACTCGTCAAACGTCATCCCCCCGCGCCTTTCGACACGCGGATGCTGCTTGAGATAGTCCCGGTTGAATTCCGCCTCGCCCAGCCACTGCACCGCATAGCTCTCGGAGACCAGATTCCCCTTCCGTACCTGCCGGTCAAGCCCCAGCGCCCGGATCCGGTCCTGCTGCTGCACAAGGTAATTCTTGCGCTTGCTCTCGTTCTCATGCACCGGCCAGAAATACTTGTTGATGAATTCGTTTGCCTTCTCATCGGAGACCTTGCCCTTCCGCGCGATATCCCGGATGTTCCGCTCCATCGTCTCGCGCTGGTACCGGATCCCCATGGTCTTGTCGACCCACTTGATGGCCTCGGCCTCGGTCAGCGCCTGCTCGGCAAAGTCCCGCAGTCCCTGCTTGCGCTGCGCGTTCCACGCCTTGAGCTTCAGCGCCAGCATGTCATAGTCTGCCTTTGCCTCGTAGACCTTCAGGATCTGCTGCCCGTTTTCCAGCCCTGCCACATAGTCCGGGCTCGTCTCCCCACGCAGCATCCGGTTCACGATCTTCTGGTCAGCCTCCGTCAGCAGCGTCTTGCCCTGTGCCTTCTCATAGACCTTCCGCGCGTCCTTCAGCTGCTTCCACATCTGCTCTGTCTCCGCCGCCGTCTGCGGAATAGCGAGCTTCTCCTTCGCCTTGTTCTGTGCCTCCAGATATCGCTGCGCCACCCGCAGCCCGCTCGTCAGCCGGTCAATGGATTCTGTGAAGTTCGCCTGCTGCCACTTCTTGAAGCTCGCCGCCTGCGGCCCGTAGTATTCATCCAGCGTCTTCTGTACCTTCTGGATCCCGCGCGCCACATCATAGATCTGCATCAGCTGATCGCTCGGTGCGGTAATGTCCGCCGGGAACAGCTCCGGCGCCATCTCCTGCAGCTGCTGATACGCCACGTCCACCGGCAACCCGTCTTTGCTGATCGTCAGCGTCCCCATGGCCGCCCTCCGGAACAGATTGTAGTCCGCAATATCCTTCCTGTCTGTCTCCGAAATCGAGATCTTCTGATCCCGGATGAATTTCTTGAGATCCCCGTACTGCTCGATGTACTGCGTGTCTTCTTCAATGCCCGCCTTGTAGGCCGTCTCAAACAGATCATTCAGCTTTGCCCGGTCGAGCTGCCCGTCCGTGAAGAACGTCCGCAGCGCCTCCTCGGCCATCGGCTGCAAGACCTCCCGCTTTGCCTTCCCCGGCACGCTCAGATTCTCCGCCAGCTCGTTTACCATCCGATTTTCCAGCCGCCGCACATACTGCGCCGCCTTCTCCCCCATCAGGTCCCGATACCGCCCGTCCTGCGCGGAATACCGGAACTGACTGACCGACGGCGTGTTATCCACCTGTGGGAGTGTCCCGTTCTCAAAATAATCCCGGATCGCTTGCAGCACCTTGTTGGCGTGTGTCCCTCTGGAAAACTCCGTGCTGGAGATCGTATTTCCCTGTGCGTCGTCAATGTCCAGAATGACCTCTCCGCGCTCCTTGCTGATGAAATCGCTGAGCGCGTCCATCTGTGCCTTTGTCGGCATAACAGCCAGATTGATGCCGCCGCTCTCAGGGGAAATGCGGATGTTGCCTTCCTGCATGAAGCGCACCATGCCGCCGCTGTAATCTCCGCCGCCGTAGTCCTCACCCAGCGCATCAATGATATCCCGATGGTCGACCGTCCGGTATCCGCCCGGCCCTCCCTCGTGCCGTCCGGAGAAATCCAGCCTTGCACCGTTCAGAAGCACATAGCCTGTCTCGCTCCACTTGTACGTCTTCCCGAAATAGTCGAGCGCGGTCTTGTCGTTCTGCTTCTTCTGCTCTGCGGACGTTTGATCTGCACTGGCAGAGAATTTCCCCTTGACAGTTTCTCCCGTTTTGGATATACTGTTTTTAGAAGAACCTGCGTTGGCGGCATTTTCGCTGCTGACCCCGGCAGTGAAAGTCCGGGGGGCGTCGGTTCTTCTTTTTTTGAGTGAGAAGGTATAGACGAAATCGCCATCATCCCGTTCCATGACGTCCAGATTGAAGTCGTAAACGCCGTTCCGACCCGGCTGTGCATCATCGACATAGTTGATTGCATTTACGAAGTAATGCCAGCGCTCCGAACTCTCGTGCATCCGTGTCTGTTTGAACTCGCCTTTGCTGTTTTCATATCTGGATTCATTCGCAATTTCCCAGATATCGTTTGCAAGGTTCAATGTAATCAGGCGCTCCGTTCTGCTCCCTCGTCTGTTCCCAAACGCCATCTTCCCCGCGAATGTCTGCCCGTTTGCTTCACCGTCAAACCTAGCCGTTATCTTTTTTTCTTTTCCGTCTTCCAGAATTGTCAGGTTGAGAGGTTTTTTATCCCACACTTCCGTGATGAGCCTGTACATATACTCGCGCTTTTCGTCCATTGTCATGTCGCTGGAAAAATCGCTCTTATACGTTTTCAGCCCGTTTTCTCCACGCCCAACCATACTGTACTTCGCCGGCGGCGCCCTCGCGCTGCCGGATTTTTTCTGCCACTGGCCGACCTCGACCTTCACGTCCGCGCGCAGCTTGTTTGTACCGTAGTCTGTGCGGTTCATGCCTGCGTAGGTGTCCGCGACGATCTCCTCGACGTAGGCGTCCGTGTCGTCACCGTAGATCCCGGCGTAGGCGTCCACGTAGCTCTCGATCATCTCCTTCGTGATCTTGCCCTCAGACAGCAGCCGCTTCTGGATCTTTTCCGCCATCTCCGGCCAGCGCTTGGCGAGGATATGATATCCCTCGTGCTTCGCCAGCTCGAACGCAGAATACTCCTCGCTGTCTGCCCGAATGAGCACGGAGCCATCCTCCGTCACGGCGGCGTCCGCGTAAAACGTCTGCCCGCCGATCTCCTGTGTCAGCTGCCCGGTAAAGAACCGCGCATTCTGTACGCCCATCGACCGGAAGAATTTTGCCGCGTCCTTGATGTCCTGGCTGCCTGCCTCCTGCCCCTGCGGCATGACGCGCACGGTCTGCGTGCTGTTCTCGCCGAAGCCGAGCTCCGAAAGCGTTACTTCATCCCAAGCTTTTGCGAGATCTCTTGCACCCTGCGCTCTCTTTCTTCCGGCTTCAATTCTTTTCCGCTGCGCTGTGCTTTGGCGAACGCCTCCAGCCTGTCCTTCGGCACGCTGACCAGCCTGCCCGATTTGTCCTTCATCAGTAGTCTCGATACTGCCATTGTTTACCCCTTTCTGCCCTGCGGCAATGCCCGCCCGATAGGCGGCTGCCGCCACGTCCTGATTCATGCCCTCGGCATAGCGCATGGCCCGCTGCTCGCTCGCGCCGAGTCTGCCCTGCTCATAGACCTGTCCGAAGCTCTGCGCATACTGCTCCGCCGGCATGCCCGTCGTGTTGCCATTCAGGAAATACGCCGCCGTCTGCTCGTCGTACCCCGCTCTCCGGGCCTGCTCCTGCAGATACTGTTCCTCCTGCTGCAGCGCGGCTTCGTCCAGCGCCTGCTCCGCGTCCGCCGTCTGCTGCCTGGCGTACTGCTCCAGATCCAGCTCGCCCATGTTCTCCGTCCCCGGGATGGGCGCGAGCAGACTGTCCTGGTCATACTGCTGCTGTGCCGCCCGCTGGGCCTGCTGGACGGCCTGAACGCTCCGCTGAGCTTGCGTCTGTGCCTGTTCCTGCTCCTGTCGGTACTGTTCGGCAAGCCTCTGGTTCTCCTGCGCTGTCTCCGCAGCGCTCTTGTAGATCTGGAACGTCTTCTCGTTCGCCTCGGCCTGCGCCTGCTCCTGCCGGGCCTGCTCCTGCAGCTGCTCGAGCCGGGTCAGCGTCTCCGGCACGCGCGGCTCCTGTCCTTCGTCCACGGCCGCCTGCTGCTCCTTCGCGACCTCACGCAGCGTGTTCTCCACGGCCTTCTGCGCCACCTCGCCGCCATCATCCACGGTCTGCTGCAGCTCCTCGGCCAGCTGGTGGGCCTTCGTGCCCTCTTCCTGTGCCATGCCGTAGTCGATGACGTCCTGCACTTCGCCCGCCTCGATGACCGCTCTGGCCGTCTGCGTGACGTTCGCCTCTAAGATCACGCGGTTCACGCCCGCATACGTTCCGGACATTGCGAGGCCGGACAGGCCGCCCGCGAGGAACGAAAGCGCGTCTTCCTTCCGGTTGTCCAGAAACACTTGCCCCAGCGCCTGTGCCGGCGTCTTCCCATCCGCAAGGTAAGCCGCATAAGCCGCCATGACCTCGCCGCGGTCCTGCTTCGCCACCACGTCATACGCACGGTTGAGCCAGTTGGACGCGATTTCTTCCGCGCCTTCCGACGCGAACGACCGCAGTGCCTTTTTCCACACAGCCTTCCCGCTCAGCATGTTCTCGATGATATCGCCCACGGAATACTTTTCCGTGATGCCCTCGATCGCACCCTCGACGATACCGTCGACCAGCGCGTCCGCGTTGGACTTGCCGTTCTGGATATACCATCTTCCGGTCGACCAGCAATATGATACCGTTGCAATCAAGCCCGGCACAGGCGAATGTTACGTCGCCACGGTTGCAGAGGCCGAGGCGCTCGGTTTTCGCCGCGCCATGCGACACGCACCAAAATAATCCACCGCCGGAATGGTTTCCCGTTCCGGCGGCTTTGTTTGTTCTGTTATCCCAGGTGAAGCTGCTGCTTCAGCGCATCCTGCAGCACGCTGGAAAAGTTCACGCCAGCCCGCTCTGCTGCTTCGTTCAGCCACGACGGGATGGACAGCGTTTTCTTGACGGCCTTCGAGCCGTAGCGCTTCCGGTATTCCAGCGTATCGCAGCCGATCAGCGAAACAAACTCGCCCGGTTCGGTCTGCACGTCGGTCACGGCGGACGCTGCCGGGAGTGCTTCGCCGCTTTCTTCTCTATCATACAGCATCAGGCACAGCGCGTCCTCTGCCATTTCCAGCGCCTCCTGCAGATCCTTCCCGCTGGTGAAGCAGCCGTCCACGTCCGGGAACCGGACGCTGTAGCCGTCCTCATCCTTTGCAAAAACTGCCGGATATACGTATTTTTCCATGATCATCCCTCCTCCCCCTTATTGTAATACGTATTATTACGTATTTCAAGGGCTTATTTTATGATGCTCCGCAGAAACCGCAATATGAGTTTCAGTTGGTCCAGCGTGGCCCGCTCAATCAGCTTTTCGATCTGTTCCCGTTTCTTTTCCATTCCCGTCTCCATTTCTCCACAAAACTCCCGTTCTCTTTTTGTGAATTTCTCCATCTTGAGCCCGTCCTTTCCTCTGTGTAAAATATAGACAGGGCTTGGATTCTCTGCATTTTTATCATACGCCGCCCCACCGCAGCGTGCAATCTGTTTACAAAAACCGCCCCGGCTCAGCGCCGGAGCGGTATTCTTGGAGGTTATACGATGCCGATCCCCAAATACTACGTCAGGCCGGACGGCCTGCATGAATCCATCATCACAGTCAATGGCAAGCGCAAGGCGTTTCGCGGCAAAACAGACCGCGAAGTCTGGAACAAGATCAAGGCCTACCGCGCCGAAGCCGAGAAGCCAAAGACCGCCACCTTCGAGTCCGTCGCCCATGCCTGGTGGAACGAGATCGAACCAACGCTGGCCGCAAACACGCACAAGGGCTACAGCCCTGCCTACGATCGCGCCGTCGCGCAGTTCGGCCCGGAGGACGTCGCCACAATCACAGCCAAAGAGATTGAGACATACATCAACCAGTTTGCAAAAACCCACGCGAAGAAAACCGTCATCACCCAGCGCCAGATCATCCGGCAGATTCTGAATAAAGCCCAGCGCGAAGGATACATTGCTTTCAACTCCGCTGAATCCGTCCTCCTGCCGAAAAACCTCGCGCAGAAAAAGCGCCATGCCCCTCCCGCCGACCAGATTCAAAAGATCAAGGATAACGTCTCCGATGAGTTCGGCCTGTTTGCTTTTTTGATCTACTATACCGGCTGCCGACGCGGCGAGGCGGAAGGGCTGATGTATGAGGATATCGACCGCGTGAAAAAACGCATCTCCATCAAGCGCAGCGTCTACAACGTCAGCACCAAGCCGGAGATCAAAGAGCCGAAGACCGAGGCTGGTATCCGCTCCGTTCCGCTGCTTCCCGCTCTGGCCGCCGTTCTCCCGGATAAAAAGCACGGCTTTATCTTCTCGCCAGACAGCGGCAAATCCCCTCTGCCCGACTGGATCGTATCCCGCCGCTATGCGCAGTACCAGAAGCGCACCGGCGTCACCGTCTCCCCGCACGAGATCCGCCACGGCTATGCAACTGCCCTGCACGAAGCAGGCGTCGACTACAAAACCGCCCAGCAGCTTCTCGGCCACGCCCAGCTCTCCACTACCATGGATATCTATACCGACATTCTCGACACCAGCATCGATAAGGTCGCAGCCCAGATGGACGCGGCATTTTAATTTCCCTTTTTACTGTGTCGGTCACTGTGTTCATACCCATGTATTTTCCCGCTCAAATATGCTAGGATATGCTAAGTCCATTTTCTCAGCATTCGTCCCCGTTTCCCCCGTTTTGTTCCGCATTCTCTGTATTTTCCCGTTCAATAAATAAAAAAGAAGCGCAGGAATTCATTTTCCTGCGCTTCCCATTTTGGCGGAGTGGGAGGGATTC
>DHKK01000152.1:0-10098 GCA_002404795.1 Clostridiales bacterium UBA4696 | reverse complement strand
GACCGCTTCGATACCACTCCATGATATCGGCTGGCCGTGTCAAACCCCGGACAGCCCTGATATCATACACAAAAGTTTCCGGTTTGTCAAGGGTTACTTCTGAATTTCTTCAAATAAACACTCCAGCTCCGCCTGCGTGAGCGGGCGGGACTGGCCGGGTCTGAGATCACCGAGCTGCAGCGGGCCCTCCTGGATGCGGCGCAGGCGCGTGACGGTCAGGCCCGCGCGCTCGCACAGGCGGCGGATCTGCCGGTTGCGGCCCTCGTGGATCGTGATGCGGAGCAGCGCGACGGGTCCTTCAGCCTTGATCAGCTGCACCTCGGCGGGGCTGGTCATGCGGCCGTCGATCCCGATCGGCTGCGCAAGCGAGCGCTCGCTGCCGGCTATGTAGCTGCTGACCCAGACGAGGTAGGTCTTATCGACCTGCTTTTTCGGGTGCATCAGGGCGTTGGCCAGCTCGCCGTCGTTGGTCAGGAGCAGCAGGCCCTCGGAATTGCAGTCGAGTCGCCCGACGGGATAGACGCGCTCTGGCAGGTCTGCGACCAGCTCGGCGATGGAGCGGCGGCCCTTCTCGTCGTGCATGGTGGTCACAAAACCGCGCGGCTTGCAGAGCATGCGGTAGATCTTCTCCGGCTCCTGCCGCGTCCGGACGCGGACGCCGTCGAGCTCAATGACGTCCTCTTCCCCGTCCGCCTGCTCGCCGAGGCGGGCGGTATTGCCGTTGACGCGCACGCGGCCGTCCGCGATCAGCTCTTCCGCTTTGCGGCGGGAGACGCCGGCATAGCGCGCCAGAATTTTTTGCAGTCGTTCTTCCATACGATCCTCCTGTTCTGCGGATAGACGGGCGTCTGGGCCGCCAGGACGGCAAAGCCGTAGTCCAGCAGCGCTGCATGGTCGCGCCAGTCGTCCGGGTCGGCCAGCGTGACGGCGATGAGCTGGCTCTCGCCCCGTTCCGCGGCGCTGACGAGGATGCGGCCCGCGTGGCGGGTATAGCCGGTCTTGACACCGATACAGCCGTCGTAGCGCCAGAGCAGCTTATTGTGGTTGGTCAGCGTCCGGCCGGCGCAGGCGATCGTCTTCGTGCCGACCACCGTGCGGAACTGCTGGTTCTGCAGTGCTGCCTGCGTGAGCGCGGCAAGGTCGCGCGCGGACGAGTAATTCTCCCCGCTGTCGAGCCCATGGGGATTGGCAAAATGCGTCTGCCGCAGGCCGAGCGCCTGCGCGCGCAGATTCATCTGCCGGACGAAGGCCTGTTCGCTGCCGGACACGCTGATGGCGAGCGTCAGCGCCGCATCGTTGCCGGAATGCAGCATCATGCCGTAGAGCAGATCCTGCCGCGTCAGCGTCTCGCCCTGCTTCAGATACATGCTGGAGCCTTCCAGCCCCACGGCAAGCGACGGGACCGTCACGCGCCGGTCCGGCTCCCCTGCCTCACAGACAAGAAGACCGGTCATGATCTTCGTTGTGCTTGCGATGAGGGCGCGGCGGTCCGCGTCCTTTTCATAGAGCGTCTGTCCCGTCCGCCCATCGATCAAAGCCGCGCACGCGGCGCTGACCTGCGGAGGCGGGCAGACGGACGCGGCCCGCGCGGCCGGGACGCTGCCAAGTAAAAAGGCGGCGGCGCAGAATGCCGCCGCCGCTTTGCGCAGTCTGTGCTTGTCCAAATCGAGCATATCTATCACCCTGGCATAAGCTTTTGCAGGGCGCGTGGGTTTTATGCCTCTTCGGCTGCTTTTTCCGCCTCTTTCGCGGCTTTCTTTTCGGCGAAATAGGCTTCGCCCTTTTCCAGCAGGTCGGGCAGCAGCTCGATCAGCCGGTCGACCGACGTGGACGCGGGCTCCGCGACCGGGAGCATCCGCACGTTTTCGCTGCGGATGACCAGAAACGCCACCGGCGTGATCTTGATCCCGGCGCCGGCGCCGCCGCCGAAGGGATTATCGCGGTTCGCGGGCATGTTTTTCATGGCGAAATCGCTGCCGCCGCCGCCGTAGCCGATGGAGACCTTCGTCACGGGGATGATGGTCACGCCGCCGGGCGTCGTGATGGGATCGCCGACGACGGTATTGACGTCGATCATATCCCGGATCTTGCTCATGGAGTTGGTCATCATATCAGACAGAGGATGATTCATGGAGTTACACCGCCTTTTTTCGTTGATTCAATATCTTCAGGAACCGCACGCCGGCATGCAGCGCCAGCGCGAGGGAACGCCCGATGGTAATCGTGGTGATCAGGCGCGCGTCGACCTTCATACTGGTCTCATTATAGTCGAGCGCGGGCTGAATGTCACGCTTTTTTATGACGAAGAGCCGGTCCAGTGCGGGCGTGATCGCGCCGATCGCGGCCCAGGCCCGGCCATAGTGCATGGCGGCCGCCGCCGGATCGTCGCTGCCGCCGATGCAGACATGGAGCGTCAGCTCCTCCACGCGGAGCTTGCGGCGCAGATCGCCGAGCGTCTGGACGCCGAGGTCCAGCAGCTCCAGAATGCCGTCCACGCCGCCGGAGAGCAGCGGGTTGGGCTTTTTCTCCCCTGCCGGTTTCTCCGGCGCGGGCTTTTTTTGCTTTGGAGCAGCCTTTTTGGCTGGTTTTTTCTTCTTTTTCGGTTTTTGCGGCAGGAGCTGCAGGCGAAACAGCCAGATCTTCACCGCCAGCCGGACGCCGCCCTCGCCGTAGGCGGCGTCAACGCCCACGGGGATGCAGCCGATCAGCAGCAGCACAGCCAGGATCACGGCCAGCGTCATCCACCACGTCCAGGTCATAGCGGGATCTCCTGCTGCGCGGGCAGCTGGTCTTCCGTCTGCGGCTCGTCCGGCTTCTGTTCGATCGGGTCGATCTGCGACGGGTCGACATGGAGGTCGACCTTCTCGATCTGCGGCAGATCGGCGAGGGATTCCAGGCCGAACACGCGCAGGAAGTCCGGCGTCGTTTCATAGACGATGGGGCGGCCGGGCACGTTGAGCCTGCCGCACTCGCGGATGAGCTTTTTGGTCACGAGCGCGCTGACGCAGTAGGCGCTGTCGACGCCGCGGATCTGCTCGACCAGCGCCTTGGTCGCGGGCTGGTAGTAGGCAATGACCGTCAGCGTCTCGAGCTGCGAGGGCGAGAGCTTGGGCGGCTTGCGGGTCTCAAGCGTTTTTGTCACATATTCCGCCATCTCGGGCGACGAGCACATCTGATAGGCGTTTTCCAGCCGCACGATGCGGATGCCGCTGCGGGTGTAGCTCAGCTCATCTATCAGGGCCTTGCAGGCCGCGTGGATCTCATCTTCGCCGCGCTCGAGCGTCTGGCTCAGGCGCCTGGCGTCGACCGGCTCGCCCGCGGCGAACAGGACGGCCATCAGGGCCCGCTGTAAATCGTTCTGCTCCAAGGTTTGCCTCCTGTCAGGAAATATCCGTCTGCACGTCCGCATCCGGTGTTTTCAGATACGTGACCGACGGTTCGCCGTTCTCGTCCTCGCCCACGGATACGGACCGCAGGCGGCACAGCTCCAGCACGGCGAGGAAGGTCGCCACGATCTCCGAGCGGCTGCGGCTGCCCTTGAACAGGGCGAGAAAGCGCATCACGCCGTGGGAGATCAGGCGGCTGATGACCTGTTTGGCCTTCTGGGTGACGGGATAGGGCTCCGTGCCGACGATGCCGGAAAAGTTGCTTACCGGCGGCGGCAGACGCCGCTCCGTCCGGTCCTGCATGGCGGCGAGGGCCGCGGTGAGGTCGGCACGGTCATGCCGGTAGCGGTAGGTCTGGTCCGGCTGATAGGGCTCCGGGCCCTTGGTAAACAGGCCAAGGCCCAGCTCATTGCGCGCGCCCAGCTGCTTTGCGGCCTTCTGGATCTGCTGATAGGCGTCCTGCCGCTGCCGCTTCTGCAGGGATTCGACGAGCTTGTCCATCTCGCTCTGCGCCTCCTCCTGCTCGGCTTTGGACAGGAGCATACGCGTTTTGATGTACATGAGGTAGGACGCCATGGCGATGAACTCGCTGGCGATCTCCATATCCATCCGCTTCATTTCATCCAGATAGGCCAGATACTGCTCCAGAATGGCGGAGATCTGGATATCCTGGATCTCTATTTTATTTTTGCTCAGCAGCAGGAGGATGACGTCCAGGGGGCCGTCAAAATCCTCCAACGTCTCGCCCTTCGCGTGTACGACGCTGCCGAGGTGGTATCGCGGTTCATCCATGCAGTAAGAACTCCCAAAGTAAACTCAGCGCAGCGCGAGCAGCAGCTGCACCGGCCAGGTGCCGATGGCTTCCAGTCCGTTCAGAAGTCCGTCGCGCAGAAATTCCAGCGGCGTATCCAGAACGCCGGTCAGCAGCAGGAGCATCAGAAGCGCCATGCCGTAGCGCTCATAGCGCATCAGCCAGTCATACGCCCAGTCGGACAGGCAGGAAAACAGCACCTTCGACCCGTCGAGCGGCGGGATCGGAAAGACGTTGAACACGGCAAGACCGGCCGAGATGATCTCTACGTAATAGAAAAACAGGGCCAGGGCATACACGGCCATGGAGCCGGAGACGTAGTACCATACGGAGCACAGGCCACGCAGCAGCACAGCCAGATACGCCAGCAGCACGTTGGACACCGGGCCTGCCGCGGCGGTCAGGGCCATGTCGCGCTTCGGGTGTTTGAAGTTGCGCATATCGACCGGCACGGGCTTCGCCCAGCCGAAGCGGAACAGCGCCATCATCAAAAGACCGCCGATATCGACGTGCCGCAGCGGGTTCAGCGTCAGCCGCCCGGCGCGTTTGGCCGTCGGGTCGCCGAGGCGGTAAGCCGCGAGGCCGTGGCAGGTCTCATGAAAGGTGATGCACAGCAGCGACGCCGCCACCAGCAGCGCCGTCTGCCAGACGCCGTCAAACTGCAGCTGCCTGAGCCACGAAACAAATCCGTCCAAATTTTCGTCCCACCTGTGTGTCCATACATATTTTATGTATTCTATCACAGTTTTTCCCGCTTGACAAGGAAGTTCTGTCATCTGGGCTGCAGACGAAAAGCCGACAGTCCGGCCGATTGACTTTCCGCGTCCCGTCTGGTATCTTAATAGTATCTTAACGCGCGTTTTTCATACGCAGTTTCGCATTGCGGCGCAGGAGGTCTCATATGTCCGCTTACACCAAGCAAGCCATCAAAAACTCGTTTCTGAAGCTCCTGAATGAGCGTCCGCTCAGTCAGGTCACCGTCAAGGCCATCGTGGAGGACTGCGGGATCAACCGCAACACGTTCTACTACCACTTTGCCGACATCCCCTCCCTTGCGACCGAGATCATCACCGAGCGGGCGGACAGCATCGTGCAGGAATACGCCAATCCGGAATCCCCGGCGGCCTGCCTGCATGCCGCCGTCCAGTTCATGACGGAAAACCGGCGGGCCGTCATGCACATGTACCGCTCGATCAGCCACGACACCGTCGCGTTCTATCTGATGCAGATCTGCCGCCACACGGTCGTGGCCTATGCGGCTGCGGCTTACGGCGATCTGCCGATCAGCAAGGAGGACCGGGAGATCCTGATCCGCTTCTGGCAGTGCGAGTGCTACGGGCAGATCGTCGAATGGCTGTCGAACGATATGCGCTATGATATCCAGGCGCAGTTTGACCGGCTGTGCACGATCTATCGCGGCGGCTTCGACGCGATGGTCTCGCAGAGCCTCGCCAATGCTGCCCGCTGAGCGTAATACAGGCATTCGGCCCCGATTGCCCGTTTTCTTTTTTCGCCGTGTGTGATTATGATAAAGAGAATAACATTGCGGAGGTTGCGATATGGAAACAAGCTTCATTCTTTCGTGTGAGTCTACCATCGATCTGCCCTATTCCTACTGCGAAGCGCGCGGGATCCCCGTTCTGTTCTACTCCTATCAGGTCGACGGCGTCAGTTATGAGGACGACATGGGCCGAGACCCGGCGGCACTGCCGCGGTTCTACGGCTTTCTGGAGGAGGGAAAGCTGCCGACCACCGCGCAGCTGAATGAATTCCAGTATGAATCCTTCTTCGATGCGCTGCTGCAGCAGGGCGACGTGCTGCATATCGCGTTCGGCTCCGGCATGACCGCCTCTGTGCAGAACGCCATGCTGGCCGCCGGGAGCCTGCGGGAAAACTATCCGGAGCGGAAGCTCGTCGTGATCGACTCGCTCTGCTCGTCCTCCGGCTACGGCCTGCTGGTCGACGGCGCGGCCGATCTGCGCGACGCCGGAAAGAGCATGGACGAGATCGCCGACTGGGTGATGGCCATGCGGCAAAACGTACACCACCAGTTCTACTCCACGGAGCTCAAATTCTACCGCCGCAGCGGACGCATGTCCGGCGCGGCCGCCGCGATCGGTACTGTGCTCGGCATCTGCCCGATCATGCGGCTGGACGACAAGGGCCGCATCATCGCCTACGATAAGGTCCGCGGCAAGAAAAACGCCATTGCCCGCACCGTCGAGACCATGAAGCGCCACGCGCAGGGCGGCGCAGATTACGCCGGCAAGGCCTTCATCTGCCACTCCAACTGCCTGTCGGACGCGCTGGCGACCAAAGCCGCTGTGGAGGCCGCCTTCCCGCACCTGAACGGCGAGGTCCGCATCTGCGACATCGGCACGATCGTCGCCTCCCACTCCGGCCCCGGGACCGTTGCCGTCTTCTTCTTCGGCGACGCCCGCGCCCCGGAAGGCGACCCCATCTGAGCCTAAAAAAGCCTTTCCCACTGCGGGAAAGGCTTTTTTCCGAAAAAGCTGTTGCCAAGCGGGGGGTTTTGTGCTAAAATGCATCTGATATCTGGAAAAGCGAGGAACGAGCTGTCCTGATTTCCAAGGGAACTGCGATCGAGGTTCCCAGGACCGGCTGCAGAGAGGACGGGGGGCTGAGAGCCGTCTGCCGGCGGAGATTGGGGCTTTCTCTCGGGAGCTGCCGTCTGAACGGGCCTTCCCTACTAGGACGCGCCGGCATGGCCGCCGTTACCGGGCCAAAAGCAGCGCAGATTTTCTGCGAACAGCGGGTGGTACCGCGGAAGCCTGGTCTTTCGTCCCCTATCAGGACGGAGGGCTTTATTTTTTTGTATTATGACGAAAAGGAGCATTCGTTTATGAAAGAACAACTGGAAAAGATCCGGCAGGAAGCGCTCGGCGCGCTGGACGGCGTCAAGGACGCCGGTGAGCTGGACGCGCTGCGTGTGCGGTTCCTCGGCAAGAAGGGCGAGCTGACGGGCGTTCTGAAGATGATGGGCAAGCTGTCTGCGGAGGAGCGCCCGGTCATGGGTCAGGTCGCAAACAACGTCCGCGCCGCCATCGAGGAAAAGATCGAGACGGTCCGCACGGAGCTCAAGGAGAAGGCGCTCGAGGCCCGGCTCGAGGCCGAGGCCATCGATGTGACCATCCCCGGCACGCCCGTGCAGCTGGGCCACCGGCACCCGATGAACAAGGCGCTCGACGAGGCCAAGGATATCTTCATCTCCATGGGCTTCAAGATCCTTGACGGCCCGGAGGTCGAGCTTGCCGACTACAACTTCACCAAGCTCAACATCGCCGAGAACCACCCCTCCCGCGACCGCAGCGACACGTTCTACGTGACAGACGACGAGGAGGTCCTCCTGCGCACGCAGACGAGCCCGATGCAGATCCGCGCGATGGAGGCCATCGGCCAGCCGCCCATCCGCATTCTGGCCCCCGGCCGCGTGTACCGCAAGGATGAGGTCGACGCGACGCACTCGCCGATGTTCCACCAGATCGAGGGTCTGGTCATCGACAAGGGCATCACGATGGCGGACCTCAAGGGCACGCTCGAGACGCTCATCAAGGCCATGTATGGCCAGGACTCCGTCGTCCGCTTCCGCCCGCACCACTTCCCGTTCACCGAGCCGAGCTGCGAGGTCGACGTGCAGTGCTTCAACTGCCGCGGCAAGGGCTGCCCGACCTGCAAGGGTGAGGGCTGGATCGAGCTGCTGGGCGCCGGTATGGTGCACCCGAAGGTGCTGGCCGGCTGCGGCATCGACCCGGAGATCTATTCCGGCTTTGCCTTCGGCATCGGTCTGGAGCGTATGGCCATGCGCCGGTTCAAGATCAGCGACATGCGCATGATCTTCGAGAACGACATCCGCTTCCTGTCTCAGTTCTAAGGAGGGTATGACATGAATATTTCGAGAAAATGGCTCCGTGAATTCGTTGACATCACGGCTACGGATAAAGAATATGACTCTGTCATGACCCTCGCCGGTCAGAAGGTCGAAACGACCGAGCGCATGGACGCCGAGATCAAGAACGTCGTCGTCGGCAAGGTCCTTTCGATGAAGAAGCACGAAAATTCCGATCATATGTGGGTCTGCATGGTCGACTGCGGCGCAGGCGAGCCTGTGCAGATCGTCACCGGCGCGCAGAACGTGCACGAGGGCGATCTCGTCCCGGTCGCGAAGCACAACTCGTATCTGCCCGGCGGCATCCACATCACCAAGGGCAAGCTCCGCGGCGTTGAGTCCTGCGGTATGCTGTGCTCGTACAAAGAGCTGGGCCTCACCGAGCATGACTGCCCGGAGGCGTATGCCGACGGCATCTGGATCCTGAATAGCGAGGGCTGCACGGTCGGCGAGGACATGAACATCGTCATCGGCAACGACGACTCCATCGTGGAATTCGAGATCACCAACAACCGCCCGGACTGCTACTCGCTCATCGGTCTGGCGCGTGAGACCGCCGCGGCGTTCAACGTGCCGATGAAGCACCATGAGCCGGTCGTCAAGGGCGGCGCGGAAGGTAACCTCTGCGACCTGCTGGATGCTGACGTGCAGGCGGACGATCTGTGCCCGCGCTACACGGCCCGTATGGTCCGCAACGTCAAGATCGCGCCCAGCCCCAAGTGGATGCGCCAGCGGCTGCGCTCGGCCGGTATCCGCCCGATCAACAACATCGTCGATATCACCAACTACGTCATGGTCGAGTACGGCCAGCCGATGCACGCGTTTGACTACCGCTACGTGAAGGGCGGCAAGATCGTCGTCCGCCGCGCGGGCGAGGACAAGACGCTCACCACGCTTGACGGCAATGTGCGCGCGCTCCAGCCCGACATGCTCGTCATCGCGGACGAGACCAAGCCGGTCGGTCTGGCGGGCGTCATGGGCGGCGAAAACAGTGAGATCGTAGACGATACGGTCGACGTGGTCTTCGAATCCGCCAACTTCCTCGGCTCCTCCATCCGCAAGACGGCGCTGGCGCTCGGCATGCGCACGGACGCCTCGGCGAAGTTTGAAAAGGACATCGACCCGATGCTGACTGTCCCGGCTGTCAACCGTGCGTGCGAGCTGGTCGAGATGCTGGGCGCAGGCGAGATCATGGACGGCATGATCGACGTGCTGAACTATGTCCCGCAGCCCGTCACGGTCAAGCTCGAGCCGGAGCGCATCAACGCTCTGCTCGGCACCGACATCCCCGAGGCAGATATGATCGAGTATCTGCGCCGCGAGGAGGTGCCGGTCGTGGACGGCATGATCCAGGTCCCGTCGTGGCGGCCGGATCTGCGCGTCATGGCAGATATCGCGGAGGAAGTCGCCCGCTATTACGGCTACAACAACATCGAGACCACGCTGATGCGCGGCGCGACCACCATGGGCGGCTACTCGGACGCGCAGAAGCTCGAAAATGCCGCGGGCGCGGCGGCCCGGGCGATGGGCTACAGCGAGATCATCACCTACTCCTTTGTCTCCCCCGCTTCGTTCGACGCCATCCGTATCCCGGCCGACAGTCCGCTGCGCAAGACCGTCAAACTCGTGAACCCGCTGGGTGAAGACACCTCCATCATGCGCACGGTCATCCTGCCCAGCATGCTGGATATCCTTGCCCGCAACTTCGCATTCAAGAACAAGGGCGTCAAGCTCTATGAGATCGGCAAGATCTATCTGCCGAAGGACGGCGAAAAGCTGCCCGACGAGCCCAAGCGCATGATCTTCGGCACCTACGGCGAGCATGAGAACTTCTTCACGCTCAAGGGCGAGATCGACGCGATCCTCGACCAGCTGAACGTGCATCCGGCGACCTATATCGCCGACACCAAGAACCCGAGCTATCATCCCGGCCGCTGCGCCGACATCGTGATCGACGGGAAGAAGATGGGCGTCATCGGCCAGATCCATCCGCT
>DHKK01000130.1 GCA_002404795.1 Clostridiales bacterium UBA4696 | reverse complement strand
GAGGGCTTCTGGGGCATCCTGAAACGGGAACGCTATTACGGCAGACGGTTCACCAGCAAGCACGAGCTTGTTCAGACGATTGAGAACTACATCCGTTATTACAACACGAGACGTGTCCAGCGCAATCTGGGCGTCCTGACGCCGATGGAAAAGCACGCGCTTTGCCTCGCCGCATAAAAAGCAGCCAGCAGCGCTTGGCTGCCGGCCGGAAAAACTTTATATTTTTTCTCTGTCCTCTTGACGGGGCGCGGTTCATCCTGTCAGGCGGTTTGTGTTATGTTTTTTCCAGTGCAGCAACATTCTTTTGAAATGTCAAAAGCTTAGATCATCGTTATGAATGCGCGGAGAGCGGCCGGAGCGGTTAAACGAGAAATGGTGCATGTATCCATTGATGTACGCGATATCGCCCAAGATTGGAACACCTTCCGCAAACGAAATACGGATCACGTAAATCAGCGGCGATCCAACCGGAATGTTGAGCGTCGTCGCCTGCGCCAGATCCGCCGTTCGTGCAGAAATGAAATCTCTCGACGTATCGATCCGGATATTATACTGTTCTTCCAGGAAACGATAAAGGGACGTAAAATGGTATTCTTTTTTATCAAAATCCGGAACAAATTCGGGAAGAATATAGTTCGTCAGAATACCGACCGGATTCCCGTCTGCCAATTCCACACGCTGAACGCAGATCATCTCGCGGCTGCATTCGATCCCCATTGCGTCCGCGATCTCCGGCGGAGCATATTCCCGCGAAACATGAATATCCCGCGCAGAAGGCACATATCCAGCTTCCCGCAGCTGTTCTGTTAAAGAGGTCACGAAGTTGGTATTGTACATCGTCGGCGACGCCACGATCGTACCAAGTCCCTGCCGGACCGAGACATATCCATCGTTGGCCAGAAGTGAAATTGCTTTCCGGATCGTGATCCGACTGGTATTGTACTTTGCTTCTAGCTCAACCTCTGAAGGCAAACGCTCCCCCGGGGAATACACGCCGTTTTCAATATCGATTCGCAACCGATTGTACAGCTGTATATAAAGCGGAACTTTCGAAACCATTATGTGCCTCTTTCATTATTTTGTTAATATAAAAACTTTATCACACCTTTGGCGCAAAAGCAACTTATTTCAAAAGCTTCCTGTTATATACGTGCTCCATCGGTTCCTTTTTCAGATAATGCTGAATGTCGTTGTATGCCATACGGGAATGGCAGGTCGGAACATCCGTGGATGCGCCGGCAATATGCGGGGTGATCAAAACATTGCGCATCTTAAGCAGCGGATGATTGGCCGGCAGCGGTTCACTCCAGAACACATCCAGAACTGCGCCGGCGATCTCACCGGCCTGCAGTGCTTCGACCAGTGCCTTCTGCTGGACAATCTTCCCGCGCGCAGTGTTGATAAAGTAAGCGGTGGGCTTCATTTTCTTGAACTCTTCCGCACCGATCATCCCAGTCGTCTGCGGCGTTACTGCGCAGTGCACAGAGACGAAATCACTGCCTGCAAGCACTTCATCCAAAGAGCACAGCTTCACACCTTCTTTTTCCGCGATCTCAGCCGGCAGATACGGGTCATAGACCAGGAAATTCATATCAAAGCCGTTCAGCAGATGCTTGACGCGGGCACCGATTGCTCCAAAACCGATAAAGCCCATCGTTCGATAGCTAATCTCTGGGCCACGGTAGCGCTTAAAGGGGCTGTCTTCCTCATCCAGCATCCAGACAACATCATCGCGATCCGTCGGCGCATAGATATCATCCACGGGCTCGCCAAGATACCGGCCGTTTTTGATTTCATGGTTCGCGCATCCCAGCTGGCGGCATACGCTGATCATCTGCGAGACGACCAGCTCTGCAACAGAGTTGGCATTCCGTGCCGGCGTATTGACGACAGGGATCCCACGCTCCGCAGCAGCTTCGCAGTCAATGTTCACAGGCTTTCCACGCGGGCAGACGATCAAACGCAGGCTGGGGCTGTTTTCGATGACCTTGCGTGTGACATTTTCGTACTCAATGATTGCGAGCTCCGCGCCCTTCAGCAGGTCGATCAGCTCGTCTTCCGGCATTGTATTCAGGCCGGTCACCGCATATCCGCCCATCGTAATGTCGCAGCACTCATTCAGCTTTTCCATGAAGTCCGGCGTGATCGTGCCGGTGCACACAGTTTTGATCTTTTTCATAGTTCGTTCCTCCTGTTGTTCCTTCTTCGATCAATCTTGTTTCCAATACGGGGCAAGGCTGTCACGTGTGGCAACAAAGCGCTCGTAAAGTTTTTCATATTTCGCATGACGTTCCGGATCCGGTACATAATCGATGTAGGAGTCGATCGTCAGCTCGTCATAGCTCTTTGCCTCGCCAAGTCCGATCTTCAGCATCTTCACGATGCCAAGCGTCCCAAGTTCATCGATAGTCTGACGTTTGACCGGCAGTCCGATCGCATCGCAGAACATCTGGCAGACAAATGGGCTGACCGCTGCGCCGCCGGAAAGATAGACGACACTGACCGGATCGACTGCACGATAGCAATCAACGAACATCATAGCAAGCCCCTCATAGGCTGCCCGGACCATATCAAATTTGGTGTGATAATTTCTCAGGCCAATAAAGGCTCCGCTTGCATCCGGATTCTTGAACGGTGCGCGCTCTCCATACAGATAGGGATGGTAGATCAGTCCGTTACTTCCGATCGGAATCTTATCCAGTTCCTCAAACAGTTCGTCAAAGCTGATCCCCGGTGCAACAAGTTTCCGAACAAAATCTGCACAGGAAGAGCCGCCCGCAGTATTCATAATCTTGATATAGCGCTCCGGTGCGACATGATACAGCAGTAATCCACGCAGGTCATTTGGATCGATTTGTTCGCGAGTCTGGCATATCTCATTGATCATTGCCGTACCGACGACGCTGCAGCCCTCGCCATCACGATAGAAATCCGATCCCGCGGATGCCGCACAGCAATCCAGGCAGCCCGCAATCACCTTGACCCCAGCCGGAATGCCCGTCAAACGGCTAGCTTCTTCCGAAACCGTACCGATCACATCGGTCGGCTCAACAGCCTCCGGCATCGTATCCAAAGCTTCTTCGATCCCAAGCAAACGATAGAATTCTGGCACATATCGCAGCGTCAACATATTCATCCCGGACGAACAGGTAATATCGGAGTAATCCGAAACGATCCTGCCGGTCAGACAATAGTTGAGCCAGTCCTTGCAATGCAGCGAGTGGCGGATCTTTGCATACGTATCCGGGTGCTTCGCCTTCAACCATTTCTGGATCCCCGGCATAGAGCCCGCAAAAACTGTGTTCATACACTCTTTGCTCTGCAGGGCAGCAAGCCCCTCGATCGCGTCGATATTCATGACCTTGCTGCGGGAATCGTTCCATAAGATCGCCCGGCACGCAGGCTTTCCATCCTTGTCCAACGGCCAAAGGCCATCCCCTTGTCCAGAAATCCCCAGACCAGTCAAGCATGCCATCTGCTCCGGGAAGTTCCGCTTCAGTTCCTGCGCCGCCTCACACAGCGACATCCAGAGTTCATTCATATCGATCTCGGACGCACCGTTTTCGGGAATATATATCTTCGTATTACGGCTGCTGGATCCGATTTCCTTCATCTGCGCATCATACAACATAAGTTTTAATTTGGTCGTGCCAGCATCGATGCCCATGAAAACAGAGTTCGCTTTCATACAGTCTCTTCCTTTCTTATGCGATTTTGTATCCGTTCTCTGTCGGTCAAGCCCGGCATGATCTGCATCGCTTATGCTCTGGCCTTCCCGTATTTCCAGCTCATTATAACGTCATGTTAACATACCCATTTCCGTTAGTCAAGCAGGTTCCAAAAAAATAAGTGTTTTTTCGTATATTATTCACAATTATTTGTGTTTTTTCTTTTTTATGCTGTGTATCGCTTGACATCTACGTTTTTACACGTCATAATGAGTTCAGCAACAATACAGAAACCACGCAAGACTGGGGGATTATTTTCATGCTTGAAAAACTTGTTACTGAATACGCCGCGAAGCAGTCTGATGCTACGCTTTCGCAAATCGCGCAAATCGCGCCCATGCTTCGCATGCTGAAAAACGGCCGGACCGAGCATTCATTCGTTCTGTCCTTTGACGCGCCGCAGCGCAGTGCTGCAGGTGCAGCTACAGCTGCAGCCGGTGAAGACCCCGTTGCCGTATATGAGGCATATACCGCCGCACATCGGGAGGAAGCCGGCGTTCTCGTCACTGCCGAAACGGGCTGTTTCGCTTTTGGAATGACCATGCAGGCTGCTGTTGCTGCAAAGGATGCTTACCTTTCCGGCGAAACTATCGCTCCCTGCACCGGCAATGCCGGCAACAAGGAACTTTCTGGCAAGGTCATGATCATTACCGGCGGCGCACAGGGCTTTGGCTCTGGTATCGCTGATTATTGTGCTGCCAAGGGCGCAACTATCGTCATCGCTGACATCAATCTGCCCCATGCGCAGAAGACTGCCGCTGATTTGTGTGAGAAATACGGCCCCTACGCTGCAATGGCGGTTTCCATGGACGTGACCAGCGAGCAGAGCGTTGAACGTGCAATCAACGAGACTGTGGCAGTCCTCGGCGGCGTCGACGTTTTCCTGTCAAATGCAGGTGTCCTTCGCGCCGGCGCCACTGCATCGCTCAGTCTCGAGGATTTCATGTTCGTCACGAATGTGGATTATGTCGGATACTTTATCTGTGTCAAAAAGATCATCCCCATTCTTACCCTGCAGCACCAGATCGACCCGGATTACTGGATGGATATCATTCAGACAAACTCCAAATCCGGTCTGACCGGCAGCAACAAGAACTGCAGCTATGCCGGCAGCAAGTTTGGTTCTATCGGTCTAACGCAGAGCTTCGCCATGGAGCTTGTCGACATCAACGTCAAGGTCAACTCCATCTGCCCCGGCAACTACCTCACCGGCCCGCTGTGGTCTGATCCGGTCGACGGCCTGTTTATGCAGTATCTGCGCACCAATAAGATCAAAGGCGCCAAAACCATCGAAGATCTGGTCCGCCATTACAACGGCAAAGTCCCGATGCGCCGCGGCTGTGAGCCTGAAGATGTCGCCAAGGCTGTGGTGTATATCATCGGCCAGGATTATGAGACCGGGCAGGCCGTTCCTGTCACCGGCGGTCAGCTGATGCTGAAATAAGGCGGAGGATACCAACATGATCGACATCGCGACCCTGCAGGCGTTGAACGCGCCGACACGTGAAGAACGTCTGGAGAATCTGCAGAAGGCTGTTCAGACTGCTTCGTTCCCGGAAGCAAATCCCGTTTATATCAACTGCCACATCCACACCACGTATTCCTTCTCTCCCTACTCCCCTGCCGCCGCTGTTTTTGCGGCAAAGGCAGAAGGGTTGTGTACCGCCGGTATCGTCGATCATGACACGACTGCCGGTGCAGAGGAATTCATCGAAGCCGGAAAAATCGCCGGTATGCCTGTCACCGTTGGAATGGAAGCGCGCGTCAGTATGCAGGATACCCCTCTTTCCGCCGTCCATACCAATAATCCGGACCAGCCCGGTATCTCTTACATGACTTTTCAGGGGATCCCGCATCGGAACCTTGCCCGTATGAACGAGTTTTTTGCTCCGCTGCGTGCGGCCCGCAATGAACGCACACGCAAAATGGTCGCTAACATCAACCATTTGCTTTCCAGCAACGGGATCCTGCTGGATTTCGACCGTGATGTCGAGCCGCTTTCTCTGTATCGGGAAGGTGGAGCCATCACAGAGCGCCACCTGATGTACGCCTTGGCAAAGAAACTCACTGCGCAGTATGGGCGCGGCGAATCTTTGGTGCAGATCATGCCTTCTCTCGGCGTAACACTCTCTGAAAAGCAGACCGCACAGCTGATGGACACACAGTATAATTTCTATGAGTATGATCTGCTCGGGATCCTGAAAAGCGCGTTCATCGAAAAGATCTACGTTCCGGCAACCGATGAATGCATCACGATCGCGCAGGCGGCAAAGCTCGCGGAAGAAAACGATGCGATCGCCTGCTACGCCTATCTCGGCGATGTAGAGCAGAGCGTGACCGGCGATAAAAAAGCACAGAAATTCGAGGACGCTTATCTGGATCAGCTCTTCGATGTGCTGGACAGCTGCGGGATCCATGCCGTTACCTACATGCCGACCCGCAATACACCAAAGCAGCTGGACCGGTTGCGCGCCCTTTGCCAACAGCACCACATGTTCCAGGTCAGCGGCGAAGATATCAATTCTCCCCGGCAGAGCTTCGTCATCCATGCGATGGAAAAGCCGCAGTTCGCCAACCTGGTTCGATCCACTTGGCAGCTGATCGATCATGAAAACGGCACGTGCCGGATCGAGCTGTAACGCTGCCGCACAAATCTGATGTACGCTTCTGTCAGAAGCTTGCATAAAAAACACAAATAAAAAAGGAGAACAACATGAAAAAACTGCTTGCACTCATCCTGGCTGTTATTCTGGTTCTCAGCTGCGCCGCCTGCGCCGCCTCGACCACGAAGACCGACGATGCACAGCCCACCGACACCTCGACCGCCACGGAATCGTCCACGGAAACCACCGCTGAGGAAGAAGCTCCGGCCGACGCCGCAGAAACCAAGGACATTACGATTGGCCTGTCCATCTACAGCGCCGACATCTCCTACTTCGTCGCCATGCAGCACGGCGTAGAAGACTACTGCGCCGAGCAGGGCTACGAAGTGATCGTTCATGACGAAAAGATGGACGAGACCGAAATGGTCTCTGGCTGCATCAACCTGCTCAACCAGGGCGTCGACGCTCTGCTCGTCAGTCCGTTCAAGCCCGAGGCTCTCGGCCCTGTTGCCACGCTGGCCGCTGAAAAGAACATTCCTTTCATCATTCTTGACATCGGCAATGGCGACGGCGCTTATCCGTACGACGCCTTTGTCGTCTCCGACAACGTCGGCGGCGGCCGTTTGGCTGGTGAATACTTGGTCAACCTTCTGAAGGAAGGCGGTGAAGATCTGTCTTCTACCAAGACCGCAGTCATCACCATCGACCCGTCCAACGTTGCGAACCACTCCCGCGGCACCGGCTTCGTTGAGGTCATGGAAGAGAACGGCATCTCCGTAGAGTCCAGCATCTACGCCAAGGAAGCGACCGCTGATGCAACTTATCCCGTTGCTACCAGCATTCTGGTCGCCAACCCCGGCATCCGTGCGATTTTCTGCTCCAACGACGAAGAGGCCGTCGGTGCTTCTCAGGCCGCCGCTGATCTGGGCCTGGAGGATGTCATCATCATCGGCTTCGATGGTCAGGAGACCGCGATCGACGCTCTGAAAAATGACCTGATCACCGCTTCCGTCAGACAGTATCCGTCTGAAATGGGTGTTCTGGGCGTGCAGCTCGCAATGAAGGTCATCAACGGCGAAACCATTGATTTTGACGACGCCGAGACCAAGACCTTCTACAGCCCGCTCGATATGCTCGACAAGAGCAATATGGAGTAACCCCTCACACCATCCGTAACCTGCAATACGAACGAAAGAAGGATAGGGCTGCGGCAACGCAGCCCCGTCCTTGAGGTGTTAAACTATGGCAAGAGATATTATTCTGGAAGCACGGGATGTATCCAAGGTTTTCCCGGGCGTTCGCGCATTGGATGAGATCAACCTTCAGATCTATTCCGGTGAAATTCATTCGATCATCGGTGAGAACGGTGCCGGTAAAAGTACGCTGATGAAAATTTTCAGCGGTGTCTATCAGCCAGATGCCGGCAGCATCCTTGTAAACGGCAAGCCTGTTGCTTTTAAGGGTGTTAATGATGCAATCAAGCATGGGATTTCGATTATTTTTCAGGAATTCAATCTCATGCCTGAATTAACGGTCGCCGAAAATATTTCGATTTCCGATCTTCCTGTACACGGAATTACCGTCAACAAAAAAGTCCTGGTCAAGCGGGCACAGGAGCTGTTTGACCGTATTGGTATCAAATTGGATCCCAACATGCTGACAAAGCATCTGAGTGTGTCTCAATGCCAGCTGCTGGAAATTGCACGCGCAATCGGCAATAATTCTAAAATTATCATCATGGATGAACCGACCGCCGCGCTGAATAACGAAGAAGCAGAGCTGTTGTTCCAGATCATTCGCAAGCTGAACGATCAGGGAACAACGATTATCTATATTTCCCATCGCATGAAAGAGGTCTTTGAGATCTCGGATCGGATCACCGTCCTGCGCGATGGTCAGCTTATCACTACAGTCGACGCAAGGCAGACCGATCAGGAGACCATGGTCAAAACAATGGTCGGGCGCACCATTGATATGGGTGAAAAATTCCACGGCAACAATATTGGTGACGTCATCTATTCTGTTCGGAATGCAACAGTCCCCGGGTATTTCCATAACGTCAGTTTTGACGTCAGGCAAGGCGAAATCCTCGGTGTAGCCGGACTGATGGGCTGCGGCAACATTGAGCTTATGAAAAAGCTTTATGGCCTGATTCCTGAAGGAAGCTGTGAGCAGCAGCTATTCGGAAAAACTGTCAGCATCAACAGTCCTACTGCCGCCATGAATCACGGAATCGCTTTCGTGACAGATGATCGAAAGAATTCCGGCAATCTCAACAAAGTCAGCGCCAAGGAAAATGCAACCATTAGCATTCTCCCCCGACTCAAACACTTTTTGTTGATCGATAACAAAAAAGAACGAAAGAGCTTCCATGACTATGTGGACCAGTTTAAAATCAAATGCCAAGAGGACCAGTTGATGGTCAACCTTTCCGGCGGTAATCAGCAGAAAATTCTGGTTGCCCGCGCTTTGATGACAAACTGCAAAGTGCTCATTCTTCTCGAGCCTACGCGCGGCATTGACGTGGGCGCAAAGGTCCAAATGCATCAGATCATCCACAATTTTGCTGAAAAAGGACTTGCCGTTATTGTTGTCAGCTCCGATCTGCCAGAAGTCATCAATCTCTCCGACCGGGTCATGGTCATGTGTAACGGCGAATCGATGGGCTTTCTCGAGGGTGATGACATCAACGAGGACAGCATCATGCTGAAGGCAGCCGGATTTAAGGATGGTAGTGTAAAATGAAACACAAATTAAACATACACTCCGTAAGCAGCTTTATTACGGGCAAATATTTTATCTTCGTTCTGTTCATTCTGGTGTTTGCGCTGTTTGCCATCCTGGCTCCGGCGCTGTGCACTTCGGACAGCATCCGCAACATCCTAGTCAATGCATCGCTTACCGCTATTTCCGGCTGCGGCATGACTTTTGCGATCACACTCGGCGGTTTTGACCTGTCGGTCGGCTCTATTATGGCTCTGTCGACTTGTGTCATTGCGAAACTGGTCCCTGTCATCGGCATTCCCGCTGCGATTCTGCTTGCGTTCGCTGTTTCCGCCGTTGTTGGTCTGCTAAATGGTTTGATCATCACAAAGCTGAAAATTCAAACCTTTGTCGCAACACTTGCAACACAGGTCATCATCAAAGGCCTTGCGCTGATCTATACCGGCGGCCTTTCCGTCTCCATTTTCAGCTATACGCAGCTTAAGCTTTTCTCCAGCGCCCGTTTTCTGGGGATCCCCCTGCCGGTGCTGATCACCGTCGCTGTGTATTTGGTCTGCCAATTCCTCTACAGCCGCTGCAAATTCGGTGTCTATCTGCGCGCGGCAGGCTCAAACGAAAAGGCAGCAAGGCTGTCTGCCGTCCCGGTCGAACGTATCACCATTTGCGCCTTTATCATTACCGCACTGACCTCGTGCCTGTCCGGCGTTATTACGGTTTCTCAGGTTTTGACCGCAAACGCATCGACTGGTGGCAGCTTCGCACTGAATGCTATTACTGTTGTCGTCCTGGGTGGCACTAGCCTTTCCGGTGGTTCCGGTTTCCTTGGCGGTTCTGTCGTAGCCGCGATCCTCATCAGCATTATCGAAAACGGCCTGACACTGCTCGGTTATTCCGACGATATCCAGCGGCTCGTCATTGGCTGTATTCTGATCGCTTCTCTGACACTTAAGACATTTATGTCTCCGCTTTCCAGGAAAGAGGAGGTTGCGTAATGAATAAAAAAACTATGACCAGCAAATTCAGACGGTTCTTCAGCGATCATACGATCTTGATGGCCCTGGCTATCATGTTTGTGCTTCTGTTCGCAACGACGGACAGATTCCGTTCCATGGACAATTTCCTCAGCATCCTGCAGGAGGCTTCCTTCATCGGCATCGCAGGTATCGGCATGACCTTCTGCATCATCACCGGTGGACTGGACTTATCCTCCGGTTCCATGATTGCGCTGCTGGCGGTCATCAATATGCTGCTCCTGCGTGCAACGGATTCCTTTTTGGTGATCCCGCTTGTGCTGATACTCGGCTCGCTGCTCGGTGCATTTAACGGCCTGCTCGTCTCGAAAGTGAAGATCCCTGCATTTATCGCGACGCTTGCCACCTTCTATATCTTCCGTGCGCTCGCCTATATCATTACCGGAGGCGACCCTGTTTCTTACAATGCGGCCTGGTTCATCTGGATCGGCAATGGAAAAATTTTTGGGATCCCGTTCTCCTTTATCCTTATGATCGTGCTTGCATTCCTCGCGCATCTGATCCTTCGCCGCACCAAAATTGGGCGAACCGTCGTTGCCATTGGCAACTCGCCTGAAGCCAGCCGGATCTCTGGTCTGAACAATGACCTTGCTACAATTTTTGCATTCCTGATGGTCGGCCTGAATGTTGCGATCTCCTCGGTCCTGCTGAGTTCCCGTCTATGGTCGGCCAACCCCAGAATGATGGATGGCTATGAATTTAAGGTCATCACGGCGGTCGTTCTCGGCGGCACTGCGCTGGAGGGCGGCAAAGGCAGTGTTCTGAACACGGTCATTGCTTCCATCTTCTACTGTGCGATCAGCAATGCCATGACGCTTTACCGCATCGACTCTTACATCATCAATATCGTCACCGGCATCATTCTTCTGCTTGCGTTCTCTCTGAATCCCATTATGCAAATCATGAATGAACGCAAAAACAAAGCGGATGCCAGGAAACCCAGAAACGGAGGCAAAGCATGAATCTATATGGGCGGGAATTAAGTCGCAGGGATTTTCTGAAGCTTGTCGGCAGCGTTTCTCAAGTTGGTGGCATTGAATGCTCCGAACTACAGGAAGGTAACTCCCGCGGTGTCCGCACTGTACAGGTCAAGACCGCAGAGGGGTTGGAATACACAATCGCCCCTGACTGCGGCATGAATATTGTGTCCTGCAGCTTCCGTGGTATCCCGGTCTGCTGGAAGACAGGGACCGGCGTTGTTAGCCCCGCTCTCTATGATCCGCAGCTGAACGGCTGGCTGCGAAGCTTCTCTGGCGGTCTGTTGGTAACCTGCGGCCTGTCTCAAATTGGCGCTCCCTGCGTCGATGACGGCGTCGCGTATGGTCTGCACGGGCGGATCTCCAATACCCCGGCAGAAATCGTTTCGTCTCGTGGAGAGTGGGTCGGCGATCGCTACTGCATGGTTTTTGAGGGTACGGTCCGTGAAAGCATGGCGCTTGGTCAGCGGCTCGTTCTGCGCAGAAAAGTGACCAGCTGGCTCGACAGCGCACAGATCACAGTCGAAGATATCATCTCGAACGAAAGCTGGTACGAAACGCCGCTTCTGACGTCCTATCATATCAATTTCGGTTTCCCGCTTGTTTCTCCCGCTGCGAAAGTTGATTTCCATCATCAGGTTTCTGCTGAGTGCTACAACGACGCCTCCCATATCCGTGGACTCACGGATATCGATGGCTGTGACGCTCCGACCAAGGATTTTGCCGAGCAGATCTATCTACAGCATTTACAGCCGGATCATGGTTTCTGCAGCTTCACAGTTCAAAATCAGGTCGAGCAACAGAATCTGGCTGTGACTGTCCGTTATTCAGAAAACCTTGATCACTTGATCCATTGGCGGCAATTCGGCGAAGGAGATTATGTCCTAGGATTTGAACCTGCTAACACGACGATCCACGGCCGAGCAGAGGAACGCGCAAATAACCATGTTGTTACGCTGAAACCACAGGATTTTGTCAAATACACTATTCATTTTGATTTCTCCTTATAAAAAAAGTGCTGCAGGTCCAAAGACCTGCAGCACTTTTTCGGTTTTTACGAAGCCACAATGAAGGACATATCAGTCCATCATCGACTTTGTCTGTTCTTCGCGGTATTGGCGGGTGTAGAGGCGGTAGTAGGGGCCGCGGGCGAACATGAGGGAGCGGTGGGTGCCGCTCTCGATGATCTTGCCGTCGTGCACGACCAGGATCACGTCCGCGCGGCGGATGGTCGACAGGCGGTGGGCGATGATGAAGGAGGTGCGGCCGGTCATGACCTTCTCGATGGCGTTCTGGATGAGCTGCTCGGTCACGGTGTCGACGGAGCTCGTCGCCTCGTCCAGCACGAAGATGCGCGGGTCGGCCAGCAGCGCGCGGGCAAAGGACAGCAGCTGCTTTTCGCCGGTGGAGAGGGTGTTGCCGCCCTCGCCGATGTCGGAATCATAGCCGTCCGGCAGTCTTGCGATGATCTGGTCGGCCGAGACGGCCCTGACCGCAGCCTCGATCTCCTCCATCGTCGCGTCGGGGCGGCCGTAGCGCAGGTTTTCCAGGACTGTGCCGGAGAACAGGTGCGGCGTCTGCAGCACGTAGCCGATGTTGGAGTGCAGCCAGAGCTGGCTGCGCTCGCGCGCGTCGCGGCCGTCGATGAGCACGCGGCCCTCGGTCGGCTCAAAGAAGCGGCAGACGAGGTTCACGAGCGTGGATTTGCCCGCGCCGGTCTCGCCGACGATGGCGACGTTCGTGCCCTGCGGGACCTTGAGGTTAAAGTGCCCCAGCACGTTCTCGCTGCCGTCGGGGTAGCGGAAGGTGACGTCCTGGAACTCGATGTCGCCGTAGAGCGGCTCCCAGTTTTCCTTCTTCGGGTGGAAGGCGTCGCCGTATTTCTCCGTGACCTCCGGCGTGTCGCGCACGTCGGACTCGGTCTCCATGAGCTTGGTGAAGCGCTCGACGTTGACCTGCACGTTGACAAGCGACGAGATGACCTGCACGAGCCACTGCACCGGCTCCATCATGCCCTGCGCGTAGTTCATGAACACGGAGAGCGTACCGATGAGCATCACGCCGTTCTTCGTGATGATGCCGCCGCGCCAGAGGACGATCGCCAGCGCGGCAGAGGCGGCGAAGGCCGTCGTCGACATAAAGACGCTGCGGAAGTGCATGGCGCGCACGCTCATGCGCTTCATCTCGCCGGTGAGATCGTCAAACTCGCGCTCGACCTTGTCCTCGATCACGAGCGTTTTGGTGGTCTTCGCGCCGGTGATGCCCTCGTTGAACGCGCCGGTGATGCGCGAGTTCTGCTCGCGCACCCGGCGGTGGAAAAAGACGAGCTTTTTCTGGAAATACGCGCCCGAGACGACGAGGACCGGCACGATCACCATCACGCACAGCGCCAGCCGCCAGTTGAGCACGAACATCATGACGACGGCAAGCAGCAGATACGCGATGTACCACACGCCCTCCATCAGTCCCCAGGCCAGCGTGCTTGCGATGCGGTCGGTATCCGACATGACGCGGGCGTGGATGTAGCCGACGCTGTTCTGGTTGAAATAGGAGAACGAGAGCGTCTGCAGGTGGTTGAAGGCCTCGCGCTTGAGATCCCGGCCGATGTAGAGCTCGACCTTGCACGCGCCGTAGGCAGAGATGTAGTTCGTGGCCGTCTGGACGAGCATGACCAGAATGTAGAGGGCCAGGAAACCGCCGATGCCGTCCATGGTCTTCTCGGCGATAAAATGGTCGATGGCGTGCTGCTGGAACAGGGGGATGACCGCGTCCATGGCGCTGCCGATCCCGCCCATGGTCACCATCCAGAAAAACAGCATCCGGTAGGGCTTCAGATACGGGGCCAGCTTCGGGATGCCGAAGAACGGCAGGCCCTTCTTTTCTTCTCGCTTCATGCCGGCTCCTCCTCTCCGATGGACATCTGCATGTCGTAGATCTGGCGGAACAGGCCGTCCGCCTGCAAAAGCGTCTGCGGCGCGCCGTACTGCAGGACCTTGCCGTGCTCGAGGACCAGAACATTGTCGCAGTCCATCAGCGTCGTGATGCGGTGGGAGATGATGATCGTGGTCGTGCCGGCAAGATCGCGGCCGAGCGCCGTGCGGATCTTCTCATCCGTCTGGGTGTCGACGGCGGAGAGCGAATCGTCGAAGACCATGATGGGCGTCTTTTTCGTCAGCATGCGCGCGATGGCCACGCGCTGCTTCTGCCCGCCGGAGAGCGTCACGCCGCGCTCACCGACCATGGTCCCGTAGCCGTCTGCGAACTGCTCGATATCAGCGGCGATGCAGGCCGTCTCGGCTGCTTTGCACACGGACGCGTGGTCCGCGCCGCAGATGCCGATGTTCTCCTCGATCGTGCGGGAGAACAAAAACGGCTCCTGCAGCACGACGCCGACATGGTCGCGCACCCACGCCGCGGGCAGATCCGCCAGATCCGCGCCGCCGACCGTCACGCGCCCCTCCGAGGGCGCATAGAGGCGGCAGAGCAGCAGCAGAAGGCTGCTCTTGCCCGAGCCCGTGCCGCCCAGAATGCCGAAGCTTTTGCCGGCCGGGATGGTGAAGCTGACGTCGGAGAGGACGTCCGGCCCCGTCTCATAGCGGAACGAGACGTGGTCGAAGACGATATCGCCGTCCATCGGCTGGGGCGCAGCGCCGGGCTTGTCCTGCTCGCACGGGGCGTCCAGCACCTCCGCGATGCGGGAGACCGACACGCCCATCTTGCTCATCTCCGAGATCACGCGGCCAAGCCGCCGGACCGGAGAGATGCTCATCGTGTTATAGATGGCGAAGGACACGAACTCGCCCTCCGTCATCTCGCCGCGCACGCACAGAAGACTTCCCAGCACCACGACGAGCATGGTCTGGATACAGGCCGTGGCGTCGCCGACGGCCCAGAAGTCCGAGAGCGTCCGGCAGAGCCGGATCCAGAGGGTGGTATAGTCCTCGTTCTGCGCTTCAAAGCGCTGCCGCTCATATTCCTCCCGGCCGAAGGCGCGCACGACGCGCACGCCGGTCAGATTTTCCTGCGCGATGGTCGACAGCACGCCCTCTGACTCGTCGCAGGCGGTGAAGCGCTCGCGGATGGAGTTATGGAACAGCAGCGAATAGATGATGATCACCGGGAACAAAACCGCCGGGACCAGCGCCAGCTTCCAGTTCATCAGCGCCATACACACGAGCGCGAATACGATCATGGCGAGCATCCGGAAGACGGAGACGAACTGCTCTTCAAAGAAGGTCTTGATGCGCTCGACGTCCGACGTGCAGCGCTGGATGATGTCGCCCGTGGGGTTTTCCATGTGCCATTTCCACGGCAGGTGCTGGATGTGGTGGTAGAGAAGATCCCGGCTCGTCTTGACGAGCGTCTCGCCCGCCTTGGCGCTGTAGAGGTTCACGCAGTAGCGCATCAGGGCCGAGAGCAGGCCAAAGCCGGCCATCATGGCCGCCGGGATCCACAGATTCTGCCGGAGATGCTCCAGCCCGCCCAGCGCCTGCACGACGGGCCGGGCCGCCGCGACCTTCACCGGGTCGGACCCGATCAGCGAGTCCACGCTCACGCGGATGATCTGTGGGATGACGAGCTCGAACGCCGTAAAGAGCAGGCTCGCGGCGATACAGGCGATAAAATACCGCCGGCTGCCGTGCAGCAGCTGCCCGAGCACGCGTCTGTTCGCGTTTTCTTTCGTGTTTTTCAAAGGTTTTCGCCTCGCTTTCTGAAGACAGGCCAAGGGCGGAATTGGAACGCCCAATTCCGCCCGCAGAAGCGTCTTTGCGTTACGCGAGCCCGGTCAGGTCGTAGCTGTCGAGCCACGCCTTGGCCGTCTCGCACACGCCGCGCAGGCAGGCTTCGCCGAACGGGCTTTCCAGCCCGGCGTTTTCGAGCAGCTTCGTAAAGACGCAGCTGCCGCCCTGCTTCGTGTAGGCCATATAGTGCTGCCACGCGTTGTCCTTGTCCTTCTGGAGCAGCGCCCAGAACTGGAGACTGACGGTCTGCGCGAGGCAGTAATCGATATAGTAGAACGGATTCACATAGATGTGCAGCTGCCGCTGCCAGCCCTCGCCGTCGCCGTAGAAGGGGATGCCGTCCCCGAGCTTCACCCACGGCATATACACGCCCAGAAGCTCCTTCCAGACCGCGTGGCGCTCCGCCGGGGTCATCTCCGGCTTTTCGTAGACGATGTGCTGGAAATGGTCGACCATCGTGCCGTAGGGGATGAAGGTCAGCGCGCCCGCCAGATGGCTGTAGCGGAACTTGCGGGTGTCGCTTCCAAAGAAGCCATCGGCCCACGGCCAGGCGAAGAACTCCATGGACATCGAGTGCACCTCGCAGGCCTCCAGGCTCGGCCAGATGTACGAATGCGGAATACGGTCGCGGTTGAGCCAGGCGGCGAAGGCGTGGCCGGCCTCATGCGTCACGACCTCGACGTCGTGCTGCGTGCCGTTGAAATTGGCAAAGATGAACGGCACATGGTAGTCGCCCAGGCTGGTGCAGTAGCCGCCCGCGCGCTTGCCGGGGGTGGACAGCACGTCCAGCAGCTCGTTATCCAGCATGGTGTTGAAAAATTCGCCGGTCTCGGGCGACAGCTCCTCATAGAAGCGCTTGCCCTGCGCCAGGATCTCCGCCGGCGTGCCGCAGGGCTTGGGGTTGCCGCTGCGGAACATGAGGGCGTTGTCGGCGAAGTTCATGGGATAGGACTTGCCGAGGCGCGCGGCCTGCTCCTGATAGATGGAGCTTGCGACCGGCACGACGTATTTGACCACGGCGGCGCGGAACTTCTCGACGTCTTCCTTCGTGTAGCAGTTTCTGCCCATGCGGTAGTAGCCGAGCTGGGTAAAGCCGTCGTAGCCGAGCTTGCGGCCCATCGTGTCGCGGAGCCTCACGAGCTTGTCATAGATCTCGTCCAGCTCCGGCTGATGCGCCTTGTACCAGCCGCCCTCGGCCTTCCAGGCCGCCAGACGCACGGCGTCGTCCGGACTGTTTTTGAACGGGGACAGCTGCGAGATGGTGTAGGTGCTGCCTTCAAAGTCGATCTGCGCGCCGGCGATGAGCTTCTGATAGTCCTGCACAAGCTGATTTTCCTGCTTCAGCTCCTCGACGATCGCGGGAGAGAAGGCCTTGCGGTCGATCTCAGCGTTGACGAACATCAGATCGCCGTATTCCGCTGCAAAGTCCTTGCGGAACGGGCTTTCGAGCATCGCCGCGGTCCATGCGTCGTCATAGGCGCGCAGTTCGGGACCGGCCTCGTTCCAGAACTGCTCCTCGGCGTCGTAGAACTTGTCGCGGGTGTCGATGGAGTTGCGGACGCTCGAGAGCGTGGCAAGGGTGTCGATGTGCGTCGACAGCTTCTGCTGGGCGAGGAAGGCCTCGTGCGCGGAAGCATAATCCGGCGCGGACTTCAGCTGGTCGGTCAACGCCTGCAGCTGCTGCTTCAATTCGTCCAGATCCGGCCGCGCATACGGCATTTCAGAAAATTTCATGGGGTTCTCCCTTCAATGTTGTGTTGTGATTTTGATTATAGCATATTCGTCCGGCTGCGCGCAACGCCTGTGTCTTGCACTCGCGGGCAAATCGTGCTAGGATAAAGAAAAATGTTCACGCAGGAGGGATCTTATGGATCTGATCTTTGTGACGCCCGTGCAGGAGCTTCTGCCCGGCGCGTTCGGCGCGGCCTCTTATGGCATGACCGGCTGCTGGGACCCGGCAGTGCCCAACACGCAGCGCTTTGCCCGCGACGTGCGCGGCACGGCGCTGACAGGCAGCTACGCCGATATCCTCGCGCGGCTCCCGGCAAGTGCGCCGCAGGCGGCGATCGTCCTCTTCGGCAACGCGGGAGGGGAAAACGCCTTCCTGCGCGAGCTGCACCGCCGCCTCCCCTGCCCTATGGCGGGCGGCGCGGCCGCCATCGACCCGGTCACGGGCCGGAGCCACCGGATCCCCGGCGGCGGGGAAGCCGCCGTTCTGCTGCTGGAGGACGAGCGGTATCAGTTTGAGGCCGTGACGGAAAACCTGCACACGGAGCTGCTGGAGGGCTGCACGCTGACCTTCTCCGACCCGCGCGTGATCGACACCATCAACGGCCGTGATGCGCTCGCGTGGTACCGGGAAAAGCGCGCCGCGCTCGGCTTCGGCGAGACGGACTTTGAGCACGTCACGCTGACCGACCCGCTCGGCGTCAACGCGCATCTGTCGTGCGCGGGCGGAAAGCTCGTCTCCGGCCGGGATCTTTGCCCGCAGATGACGCTGCGGCTGGCAAAGCCCGAGACCGTCCTTCCCCGGATGCAGGCGTTCTATGACGATCCGGACGCGCTCATCTTCGGCTGCGCCGGGCTCAAGGGCATCCTGCCCGCCGAGCTGCACAGCCCGGGCCTCGGCCTGTTCCTGTTCGGCGAGGTCTGCACCGTGGGCGGCCAGACCGAGTTCGGCAATCTCATGCTCTCCAAGCTGTGCATCAAAAAGCGGTAAAATAAGGCCGCCGGGCAAGCCCGGCGGCCTTGTGCGCTTATTTCAGGTGAACCTTCCCGTCCAGGATCGTCTGCAGTGTGATCGAGCGCAGATAGTCGCGGATCGTCTTCTCCAGCCCCTCCCAGACCGGGAGCGTCAGGCAGTCCGGCGCGCGGGGGCAGGTGTTTTCCGGCTGGTCCAGACAGGCGACAGGCGCAAGCCCGCCCTCGGCCACGGACAGGATCTCGTAGACCGTATAGTCCTCCGGCGCGCGGCACAGGCGGTAGCCGCCCTGATAGCCGCGCGAGGTCTGCAGCAGCTCCGCCCGGCTCAGAAGCGGGATGATCTGCTCGAGATACTTTTTGGAGACCTCCTGCCGCTCGGCGATCTCCTTGAGCGAGACGAATCCGTCCTGCTGATTCTGCGCGATATCCAGCAGCAGCCGCAGCGCATAGCGCCCCTTGGTCGAGATCTTCATGGTACCGCCTCCTTTGCTTTTACCTTATCATGGATCAGTCTGGTATGCAAGCCGCTGGACGCGGATTTGTGCAGAATGTGAAACAGACCGGCTTCCTGGATGGACAGCCGGTCTTTCGCTGCTTATTCGGTCGGCAGCTCTTTGCGGACGCGGGCCGCCTCGCGGCGGCGGGCGTTCAGACAGCCGTAATAGGCCGGGATCAGGAAGCAGTCCGCCAGCGCCCAGGCCAGAGGGCTGGCCAGACAGGCCGCCGCAAAGCCGAACTGCGGCACCGCCCAGACGCTCACCGCCGTGCGCGCGATCATCTCCAGAAGCCCGGAGACAAGCGACAGGCGGCTGTAGCCCATCCCCTGGATCGACAGGCGGAAGACGTTGACACCCAGCAGCAGCGGCGTGCCGTAGGCATAGGCGTAGCTCATGCGCTGTGTATAGTCCAGCACGCTCTGTGCCTCGTCGGCGTTCATGAACAGCAGCACCAGATACTGCGTGCCGAAGCGCGCGATCACGATATACATCGCGCAGTAGATGATGCCGAGCAGCAGGCAGGCATAGGTGCCCTGCCGGATGCGGTCATATTTGCCCGCGCCGAGATTCTGGCCGGTAAAGTTGGTCGCAGCCATGGCCAGCGCGTCAAACGGGCAGCAGAGCAGCATATAGATCTTTGAGGCCACCGCCACGCCCGACACGCAGACCGCGCCGAGCGAGTTGACCGCGCTCTGCAGCATGACGGAGCCGATGGCCGTGATGGAAAACTGCAGCCCGACCGGCACGCCCATGCCGAGCAGCCGCAGGGCCTCCGCCTTCCGCAGCCGCCAGTCGTCCTTCTCCATGCGCAAAACCTCAAAATGCTTCCGCATATACCACACGCAGAGCACGCCGGAGCCCAGCTGCGAGACGACCGTCGCGATCGCCGCGCCGGCCACGCCCATGCCCAGCACGCAGACCGTCAGCAGGTCGAGCACGATATTGATGACGGACGCGATGGCCAGGAACCACACCGGCGACTTGCTGTCGCCGAGCGCACGCAGCACGCAGGCGCCCATATTATAGAGGATCGTCGCCGGAATGCCGATGAAGACGATGAAGATGTAGTCGTAGGCGTAGCCCATCTGCTCCTCCGGCGTGCCCATGAGCTTCAGCAGCGCCCGCGTCGTCGGCAGCGTCGCCGCCAGAAGCAGCGCGGACATCGCGATGCCCAGCCATACGCAGCCCGCCACATACCGGCGCAGCTGCCGGTAGTCGCCCGCGCCGAAGGCCTGCGCCAGCGGGATGGCCATGCCGGTGCACAGCCCACTGCAGAAGCCAATGACCAGGAAGTTGACCGAGCCTGTCGCGCCGACGCCGCCCAGGGCCATCACGCCCAGCGCGTGGCCGACGATCGCCGTATCGACCAGCGAATACACCTGCTGCAGCAAAAGTCCAAACAGCACCGGAACTGCGAACTGCCAGATATCCCGCAGCGGCTTGCCGGTCGTCAAATCATGCGTCATGGTGCGGAGCTCCTTTGCACGTGTTTTTGTCACGAGCATTAGTTATAGCATGTTTTTGGGAATTGTCAATTGATTTTTGTACGCATCGGACAATTTTTCTTCATTGATTTTGTGCATATCTATCATAAGCAAAACCCGGGGCGCGGCGCGTCCCGGATTTTGGTCTTATTGTGTTGCTTTCCTTTTATTCCGGCTCTTTTTCACCAGCCGGACCACAAGAACCGTCACGCCAGCGCCGACGAGCACCAGCGCGCCCACGGCCAGCAGCACGATCCGCTGCACATACGCGCCCCAGGTGCCCGCAAAGCCGAACGGCAGCTTCGTGCCGATCAGATCCTTATAATAGAGCATCTGCGTCTCGTAGGCGGCGGGATCCGACTCGTGCAGGGTCACGAGCCGCGCGCCGTGCAGTTCCCCGGCACCGTAGATATAAAAGCCGGTGCCGTTCGTATTGACCAGATCGATGCCCTCATAGGGGATGATGAAGTCGTTCACATGGTCGTGGCCGAAGAAGCCCGCGACGATGTCGCCGCCCTGCTTCCACGCGTCGAATTCGCCCCCGTTCTGGTCCGGCGGGCACGGCGCTTCGCCGAGCGTCCCACCATTTTTCTCCACAAGAGCGGCCTCGGTCCGCAGGTAGCAGTCGAGCTGGTCCTGCCGGACCCAGTCGTACTTGCCCTGCCCCTCCGGCGCGTAGGTGCCGGAGTCGTAGAACCAGAGGTTCACGGCCGGCGACTCTTTATGTTTGTTCAAATTCCGGCTCAGAGCGTGATCTCCTCCGCGCTCTGCGCGTCGCTGCCGATCAGGGTGCGGCAGGCGGCCGTGAGCGCGGCGACCTGCTCCGGGCAGCGGCCGATGTAGCGGCTGGGCGTGAGCTCGGCGCGGATCTCCTCGGCGCGCATGCCGAATTCCGGCCGGGCGGCCAGCTGGGCGACCAGATCCCAGCTCTCGCCGTTTTTCATCTTCGCGGTCTCCGCCATGGAGGCCTCGCGGATAATCTCGTGCAGCTGCTGGCGGTCGCCGCCGCGCTTGACGGCGGCCATCATCAGATTTTCCGTCGCGATGAACGGCAGATAATCCCACACGAGCTTCTCCACGATCTTCTCGTTGACGTGCAGCCCCTTTGTGACGTTCTGCACGAGCCGCAGCACGCCGTCGGTGGCAAGGAACGCCTCCGGCAGGCTGATGCGGCGGTTGGCCGAATCGTCGAGCGTGCGCTCGAGCCACTGGGTCATGGCGGTCATGGGCGCGTTCTGCGCGTCGGCGATGACGTATCTTGCCAGCGAGCAGATGCGCTCACAGCGCATGGGGTTGCGCTTGTACGGCATGGCGGACGAGCCGATCTGCTTGTCCTCGAACGGTTCCTCGACCTGCCGGTCATGCTGCAGCAGGCGGATATCCGTCGCCATGCGGCACGCGCTCTGGCAGATGGAGGACAGGACGTTCAGGATCCGGCTGTCGAGCTTGCGCGGATAGGTCTGCCCGCAGACCGGGTAGCAACGGTCAAAGCCGAACTCGGCCGCGATCTGCCGGTTCATCTCGTCGATCTTCGCCGTATCGCCGTCAAACAGCTCGACGAAGCTCGCCTCCGTGCCGGTCGTGCCGCGGCAGCCGAGGAAGCGGAAGGCCCGCAGTGTGTCCTGCAGCTCCTCCAGATCGAGCAGCAGATCCTGCAGCCAGAGGGACGCGCGCTTGCCGATGGTCGTCAGCTGGGCGGGCTGGTAATGCGTATAGGCCAGCGCCGGCATGGCGGCATAGCGGTCGGCAAAGTCGCAGAGGTTCCGCATGGCGGCCTTCAGCTCTTTTTCCAGATACCGCAGCGCCTCGCGGTAGATGATGAGATCTGCGTTGTCCGTGACGTAGCAGCTCGTCGCGCCCAGATGGATGATGCCCTTTGCGCCGGGCGCGTCGAGGCCGTAGGCGTAGATGTGCGCCATCACGTCGTGGCGGACTTCCTTCTCCCGCTTCGCAACAGCGTCATAGTCGATGGGGCTGACGTGCGCGGCCAGCTCGTCCACCTGCTGCTGCGTGACCGGCAGGCCGAGCGTATGCTCCGCCCGGGCCAGCGTCACCCAGAGCCTGCGCCACGTCTCGTAGCGCATATCCGGGGAAAACAGGTGCAGCATGGTCTTCGACGCGTAGCGCGAGGCAAGCGGGCTTTCATACGTCGGTTTCATGGCAGTGTCCTTTCTTCTCAGCGGTAGATGATCTCGTCGCGGCCCGCGCCGACGGAGACGTAGCTGATGCGCACGCCGATGGCCTTTTCGATATACTCGACATAGTCGCGCGCGGCCTGCGGCAGATCCTCATACTTGCGGACGCCGGAGATATCGCAGCCCCAGCCGGGGACGGTGGTGAGGACGGGCTTGGCCTCGTCGATGACGGCGGTGAAGGGGAAATCGTCGGTCTTCTCGCCGTTCACCTCGTACTGCGTGCAGACGGGGATCTCCTTCATGTAAGAGAGCACGTCGAGCTTCGTGAGCGCGACCTCGGTCGCGCCCTGGATGCGGCAGCCGTAGCGGGTGGCGACCAGGTCGATGGGGCCGACACGGCGCGGACGGCCGGTGGCTGCGCCGTATTCCGCGCCTGCCACGCGCAGCTGCTCGGCTTCCTCGCCGAACCATTCCGCGGTGAACGGGCCCTCGCCCACGCAGGTGGAGTAGGCCTTGACGATGCCGACGGTCCGGTCGACATGGCTGCCCGGGATGCCCGCGCCGACGCAGGCGTAGCCCGCGTTGGAGGAAGAGGAGGAGGTGTAGGGGAAGATGCCGAAGTCGATATCGCGCAGCGCGCCCAGCTGGGCCTCAAACATGATGTTCTTGCCGGCCTTTTCCGCCTCGTAGAGGTACTTGCTGGTGTCGCAGATATAGGGCGCGAGTCTGGAGCCGAACTCCTGGCACCAGGCGAGCATGTCCTCAAGCTTGTAGGCTTCCGCGCCGTAGACATTCTGGATGGTCAGGTTCTTCCACTCGAGGATGCTGGCCAGCCGCTTTTCGAGGTACTTCGGGTACAGCAGCTCGCCCATCATGATGGTCTTTTTCTGATACTTGTCGGAGTAGACCGGCGCGATGCCGCGCAGGGTGGAGCCGTATTTCTTGTCCTTCAGACGCGCTTCCTCCAGCCCGTCGAGCGCGCGGTGGTACGGGAAGACGATGGTCGCGCGTTCAGAGATCTTGAAGTTTTCCGGCGTGACACTGACGCCTGCCTTCTGCAGGGTCTCGATCTCGCCGCACAGGCTCTCGAGGTCGATGACGACGCCGTTGCCGAGGACGTTCACGACGCCCGGCAGGCAGATGCCGGAGGGGATGAGATGCAGGGCAAATTTGCCGTATTCGTTGACGATGGTGTGGCCCGCGTTGTTGCCGCCCTGATACCGGCAGACGATATCATAGCCGCTTGCGATGAGGTCGACCATCCGGCCCTTGCCCTCGTCGCCCCAGTTGATGCCTACGATCGCACAGTTGCTCATAATGCAGTACTCCTTATCCGTTTTTTCACGCAATTTCTGTTTTATTTTTCATTCCTGGCCGATTATATGCCATTTTCCGCGCTTTGTAAATGCGTGTTTCGTAATGTTTCCGATAAGTTAAATTTATGAGGCCGATTAGGGTTATCTATTTTACTTATTTTCTGTCTTCCATTATAATGGGAATGTTGACAACGCCGGTCCGCCGGCTGATTTGGAGGAAGTTATGCTCATCAGAACGCCCGAACAGGACATTGAACGCGTCCTTTTTACCGAGAAAGCCATCGCCGCCCGCGTCGAGCAGCTCGGCGCTGATCTGACCGCCAAGCTTGGCGACAAGCGCCCCGTGCTGGTCTGTGTGCTCAAGGGCGCATCGTTTTT
>DHKK01000173.1:8508-8837 GCA_002404795.1 Clostridiales bacterium UBA4696 | reverse complement strand
GTCTCGCGGACGCTTCGCATCTGCTTCCCGATCATGGTCACGGTCATCGCGGGCTTCATCGCGCCGATGTCCGTCTCGCTCGTCGGTTTCCTGATGTTCGGCAACCTGCTGCGCGAGTGCGGCTGCCTGGAGCGCCTCTCCCAGACTGCGCAGAACGATCTTGCCAATCTCATCACGCTGCTGCTCGGCATCACAATCTCGTTCTCGATGCAGGCCGACCAGTTCGTCAACCTCGACACGGTGATCATCATGGTGCTGGGCCTCGTCGCCTTTGTGTTCGATTCCATCGCGGGCGTGATGTTTGCCAAGCTCCTGAACCTCTTCTGCAA
>DHKK01000173.1:0-8412 GCA_002404795.1 Clostridiales bacterium UBA4696 | reverse complement strand
GTCATCCAGAAGATGGGGCAGGAAGCCGACTGCACCAACCACCTGCTGATGCACGCGGTCGGCGCGAACGTCGCCGGTCAGATCGCATCTGTCATCGCGGGCGGCATGATCCTCAATCTCGTGCCGCAGCTCATGGGCTAAGGAGGAATCGACATGACAAATCTTGAGATCGCGCTGCTCATCATGGGCCAGGGCATGCTCGGCATCTTCGCCGTGATGGGGCTCATCACCACCGCCGTGGCCCTCTTCACCCGCAGCGCAAAATAGCCGCTTCGCGATCAGTCTTAAATGCATATTATGTAAACAGAGGAGCTGGTCTTGGCCGGTTTCCTCTGTTTGCATAATATTCGCCGCAGCAAAGCGGTCTCATCTCTCGCCCTCTGTGTCCTCTTGATACCTGTCCGGCTTCTGAAGCAATCTCTTGGCGGACTCAAGCTCTTGCTCCGTGTTCAGGAACCTTTTTTGTCAATTCCGCCCGGCCGGACCGGTCGTATTGCTGCGCGCGGTCGGCCAATCGCCTGACCGGCCTCTCATATTTCTGCTTTCGGCAATTCTTCCGGCGCGCCGTCCGGTCAGCCATTGCAGCTGCCAAGCCTCTACCGGTATACCGCAATATCCGTGGCTGTATTGACAGGCCGCAGCGGGGATGTTACCATAAACACATCAAACCATTGGGAGAGAAATTGGATGACACTTGATAGATTGAAGGTCGGTACGTCCGCCGTCATTACCGCTGTGGGCGGAGATGGGGCCCTGCGCTGCCGTCTGCTGGATATGGGGCTGATCCCGCACACCCGCGTGACACTGCAGAAGGTCGCGCCGATGGGCGATCCCATCGAGATCCGCGTGCGCGGCTACGAGCTGACGCTGCGCGTAGAGGAGGCTCAAAAAATCGAAGTGGAGGGCGAGCTGAAATGATCTTTGCACTCGTCGGAAATCAGAACTGCGGCAAAACGACTCTCTTCAACGCCCTCACCGGCTCCAACCAGCACGTCGGCAACTTTCCCGGCGTCACGGTAGACCAGAAGATGGGAGAGATCACAGATGAAAAAGGCTGCGCCGTGGTGGATCTGCCCGGCATCTACTCCCTGCGGCCCTATACACAGGAGGAAATCGTCTCCCGTGACTTTATCCTCAACCAAAAGCCGGACGGCATCATCAACATTGTGGATGCCACCAACATTGAGCGGAATCTGTACCTGACGCTTCAGCTGCTCGAGCTGCGGATACCGATGGTGCTGGCGCTGAACATGATGGATGAGGTCCGTTCCAACGGCGGTTCCATCGATGTGCAGAAGATGAGCGCCGCGCTCGGCATCCCTGTCGTACCGATCGCAGCCGCAAAGGGCGAGGGCGTGAGCGAACTGGTGGATCAGGCGATCGCTGTGGCTCGGAGCAGAACTCTGCCCAAGGTGACGGACTTCTGCGCGGACGATTCCGCCGTCCACCGCTGCATCCACGCCGTCACGCACCTGATCGCCGACCACGCCGACCGCATTGGTGTGCCGGCACGCTTCTGCGCAGCAAAGCTGATTGAAGGCGGCGATGATCTCGCCGACCGTCTGGCGCTCGATCAGAACGAGCGCGAGCTGCTTGAGCATTGTATCGTGCAGATGGAGAGCGAGGCAGGGCTTGACCGCAACGCGGCGCTTGCCAATATGCGCTATACCTTCATCGAAGGTGTGGTGGCGTCGTCTGTGGTGAAGTGCCACGAGAGCCGGGAGCACGCCCGCTCGATGAAGATCGACCGCTTCCTCACCGGCCGGTATACGGCGATCCCTGCCTTCCTTGCCGTTATGCTGCTGATATTCTACCTCACCTTTCATGTGATCGGGCAGCGGCTGTCCGACTGGTTAGCGGTCGGCATTGACGCCCTTACCGCCATGGCGGATCATGCCCTGACCGCTTACGGCATTAACCCTGTGGTACATAGCCTTATTATCGACGGCATTTTTACGGGCGTCGGCAGTGTGCTGGCATTCCTGCCCATCATCGTGACACTCTTTTTCTTCCTCTCTATTCTGGAGGATACCGGCTACATGGCCCGCGTCGCATTTGTGATGGACAAGCCTCTGCGAAAGATCGGACTGTCCGGCCGCAGCATCGTCCCCATGCTCATCGGCTTCGGCTGTTCCGTACCGGCCATCATGGCGACGCGCACGGTGTCGAGTGACCGTGACCGCAAGATGACGATCCTGCTCACACCTTATATGAGCTGCTCGGCCAAAATCTCCATTTATGCGTTTTTTACCGCGGCATTCTTCCCAACGCACCGCGCGCTCGTGATGATCTCTCTGTATCTGCTGGGCATTCTGATCGGGATCGTCGCCGCTCTTATCATGAACTGGAGCACATTCCGCGGAAAGCCGGTACCGTTTGTCATGGAGCTTCCCAATTACCGTTTGCCGAGTCTCAAGAGCGTTGCGCTGCTGCTGTGGGAAAAGGCCAAGGACTTTTTGCAGAGGGCCTTTACGGTGATTTTTCTGGCTACGATCATCATCTGGTTCCTGCAAAGCTTTGATATCAGGCTGAACGTGGTGGCCGACAGCGCCGACAGTCTTTTGGCCCTCATCGGCCGATGGATCGCGCCGGTGTTCGCACCGCTGGGCTTTGCGGACTGGCGCTGCGCAACCTCCCTGATCTCCGGCTTCATCGCAAAGGAATCCGTAGTCAGCACACTGGAGGTTTTGCTGGGCGGGGCCCCGCTCTCTACAATGTTCACCAACCGCTCCGCCGCGAGCTTTCTGGTCTTTACGCTGCTGTATACCCCCTGCATCGCGGCGGTAGCCACGATCCGGCGGGAATTCGGCTCAACGCTGAAAACGATAGGAGTCGTGCTGATGCAGTGCTGCGTCGCATGGATCGCGGCATCTGTAATCTACGCCCTGATGGGCATCTTGTAATGAGCATATTGGACTGAAACCTGTCAGCGCCTGCAGCATCTGCTGCAGGCGCTGCGGCGTCTCTGTGTTTGCGAAGAGGCAGCCGATCAGGAAATGGCTGCTGCGGAAACTGTCCGCATTACATGGTTCCGACGAAAAAGCGCGGTGCAAACTACCGGCTCTCCCATCCGTGTCATCGATGTGTCGGCGCTCTGCTTCCGCTCCATGTCAGTCCCTGTGTCGGCGGTCGTTTCCGATATCGCAGCAGAGTAATCACAGCCGCTGGCCGCAGGACCTTTTCCGCCAACACGCACAGAAGCCGATCCCTCCCGAGCTTGCGCTCGACCGGCGGCTTCTATTTTGGCTTTGCGGCTCGAAAGCGGAGGGCGGAAGCTCCCGTTGACACGGTCACAGATGCAGTACAGGCGCTCAAGTACGGTCTTCCTCTGCGCATCTGATATTGACACAGCCGATAAATTTGCAGTATATATCCGCCCGCTGTGTTTTGACGCCATCTTCTCCGATTTCTTTTTCATGTGTTGCGATCTTCTCGATACCGTTCAGCGGCTTTGCGGTATCGCCGTCCTTCGCTACGTCCAACGCGACATCAAGCGAAGTGTAGTTGGTATTTTCGCCGCTGCCCGTCTTCCCGGCGGCGGCATCCGACGCGCCGCGCTCTTTTGTTACGGGGCTGTCCTCGGAAGGCGCATAAATCCGCCCCCGCGTTCGGCCCGCTTGTCTGTGGGCGCGGTTTGTTCAGTCCTCTGAGATCAGCCGCAGCTTTTTCGCGGCGGTTTTTGCCTCGCTGCGGCGGCTGACGCCCAGCTTGGTCAGGATGTGGCTCACATGGGTCTTTACCGTGGGCAGCTTACTGTCCAGCACCGCGCAGATCTCCGCGTTGCTCTTGTCGGCGCAGATGAGGTGCAGGATCTGCAGCTCTGTGGGCGTCAGCGCTTCGTTAGGCGCCAGACGCGTTTGCAGAAAGCGGGGATAAAACGCCGCCTGCGTCCGCACATCCGTCATCAGGCGCTTGTGCCACTTGGCGTTTCCGTCCCACGGCAGCTTTTCCAGCAGGGGCAGGACCGCCGCGCCGTAGACGCTGACGGTCCGGATAAACCGGAACTCCGCCGCCGTCGCCAGCGCGTCGCTCAAATGCTGCCGCCACGCCTCGTCCCGGCCTCGGTACAGGGCGATGGCGGTGAGGACCCGCAGATGGATGCCGTCGATATGCCGGGCGCAGCTGCGGATATACGGTTCCAGCGGAGAAAGCGTCAAAAGCGCTGCGTCCGGCTTCCCGTCCGAAAGCTCCACCATGGCCTGGGTCAGATATTGATACCGCTTCATCACATTCAGGTGCATGGGGTCCCGGGGCGCTTTCTCCCGGTACCACCCGTCCGCCGCGTCCAGATCGCCCGTATGGAGCGCGATGCGGCAGAGCATGGCGTCCATATTCGGGAGGAATCGGGTCTGCCCGTTTTCCGCAAAGCGCTGACGCAGGGATTCTACCGTGCGGCGGGCATCTCCGCCCCGGCCGCCGGAGAGCTGGCTGCGGGCCAGCAGGCCGCCCATGGCAAACTCGATGTCCGGCGTTCCCTTCTGCCGGATCTCGCTCATGCGCGGGATCAGCGACAGCATCCGGTTTGCGATGTCCTCGCCCTTTTCAAACTTGCTCTCGGCGATGGCGCAGTCCGCAAGACCCACGCCGTCCTTGCCCAGAACGGCCTCCACAGGGACGCGAAGCGTCTGGTAGAGCAGATCGTCCTTCTTGCTCCATACAGAAAAATCCTTGCCGCCGTTCATAATGCCAGGCAGCGTGCTGGTGACGGAGAAGGCCGGCAGCGTCACTTCCTTATTGCGCAGCAGCCGGAAAACTGCGGGAATGGTCTCCGTCAGGCCCTCCACGCCCCGCTGCGGCAGCGCGATGTCCAGCCACGCCAGGCGGCTGCGGGCCTGCTTTCCCGCCGCGTCCTGCTTTTCGCAGCGCCGCGCGAAATTCTCCAGCGCACGGTACCAGCGCTCGGAGCCTTCATAATCCGTTGCCAGCGCGCAGAGCATGCTCATGCCCTGCATCAGCGATGGCGAGGCCAGGATCTCCGCTTCCGGCAGACTGCGGTAATAGCGCTCCATCTCGCTGTAATGCCCCATGCCGGGGTGCAGCTCCGCGTTGCGGATCAGAAGCTCTGAGACTTTAGCGTGGTCCCCGCCCGCGGTGTAGCATTCCAGCGCATGGGCGTAGTCCTCTTTCAGCTCATAGTAGAGACCGCCGCGGCTGAACAGTGCCCGGCGCTTTTCCTCGGTGTATTCCCTCTCCATCTCCCAAAGGAGGAACGCGCGGAACTGGGGCCAGAAGTGAAAGCTCTGCACATCGTCATAGCGCAGCATGGAGGTGTGGCTGAGCAGCCAGTCCAGCCGCTCCCCGGCATGGGGATCGCCGCTGACCATCCGGGCCATCTCCAGATCAAAGCGCTCAAAGGGCGCCAGTTCCAGCAGAAAGCGGCGCACCGGCAGATCGAAGCGTCGGTAGATATTGGCTTCAAAATAGGAGAACACCTGTCGGAATGCCCGGGCCACGAGCTCCGGACCAAAGGGCTTTCCGCCGGACATATACTGCACGGTGGTGACAACGCCCAGAGGATAGCCGATGGATTCCTTCAGGATGCCGTCGATCTCGGCATCCGCCGCCTTGACCCCGCAGGCGTCAAAGAGCTGTCGGACGTCGCCGCGGTCAAAGAGCAGATCCTCGGCGGTTAGCACGGTCATCAGTCCCGTGTACTGGAACGCCATCAGACAGCCCGGCGGCGTTCCGCGCGAGAGAAAAACGAAGCGCTTTTCCGGACTGCTGCGGATCAGCTCGCAGAGGGCCTGCTGCTCGTCCTCCTGCAGCTGTTGAAAATCGTCGATCAGCAGAATGTCCCGGTCCTGCACCGTCGGCGGGATGGCGCAGGACGGTGTTCCCGCGTTCAGGCGCAGCACATTCCGGTCATGCAGCAGCGCGTCCGCCAGCACGGTTTTTCCGAAGCCGCAGGGGGCGCTGAAAAAGAGGACTCTGCCATGCTCCATAAAGCTGTCGAACCGCTTTTGGACAGAGGGCCTTATGAGGATGTTTCCGGTCATTTCTTCCCTCCTTTTGATAAACAGGATGAGATCGTCCCGTAGGGGAGCCCTGCGGGACAAGGGAGCACGCTCCCTTGTCATAAGCCATTTGATATCGTTTCGATTTTATTATACATGGCCGCGCAAAAATGTAAAGCGTTCCAAAGTATGAGATCGTGACCGGCGGCGATGAGCATACGCGCTCCTGCGTGAATTTGAGCCGGGCCCGGTTTGGCCGCTTTTCGCCTCTTTGTCCGGAAAACGAACAAGCAGCTGCGCCCTGAGCGGCCGCAGGTGCCTGCGCGAAAGTTCAGCAGGTCATTATGAGATTTTTCTTACAGGTTATTAAACTTCTCTGAATTAAGAAGATGCTAAGATGCTGCGTGATGGATTGAAATATTAAGGAGGCAGGACTATTTTATAAAAAGTGAGCGTGTAAAATCAAAAAACTAAGAGGAGGCGGTAAAATGCCGCACCGAAAAAAGATTTTACTCTCAGACAGCAACGAATCCTTCTGTGTCCTGTTGACAGATCTCTTGCATGAACATGGGAACTTCCATGTGTTTCATGCAAGGGATGGGGATGAGACAACCGCGGCGCTCCACCAGCACCGGCCGCATATTCTCTTGTTGGACTTTCTGCTGCCGCACAAAGGCGGCTTTCATGTGATGGAGCAGATGCACGAAGGCGGATACAAGTTCCCGACGATTCTCATGACGGTCCTGCCAACGCGCAAGGTTGCGGAAAAGGCCTATCATCTGGGGGCAAGCTTTGTGCTTCCAAAGCCTTTTACGACAAAGGAGCTTGTCAATCGGATACACGATGTGCTGTGCGGCGATTCTCCTAATCCGCACTGACCGCCATGCGCTTAAAACTCGTACCGCTTTTTGCGTTATGAGTTTTTTGCGTTTAGACGAGAGAAGCCTGAACCGGGTTCATCGGCGGCTGCTCGGCCACACGGCACAGCATTTTAGGCTGCGCCGATATTCCGGTGCGGCGAGAGCTGCGGCAGGATATGACCGCCGCAGGCAGAAAGAGTCTTGCCTCCGATACAAACGGCCTTCCCGGACGCCATATCGTCCGGGGGCAAGCGGAAACCCGCCGGTCCGGCCTTATTCCGGCACCATAGGGACGGGAACTATTTCTGCGAGCCTTGTCCTGTCGCTCGGTGTGCAGAGCTTTGTGAAGGCTGCGAATATCAGGGGCGTTGCTTGACCGTTTTCCAGCCGTACCCCGAATGGTACAAAAAGGCAAGAGTCGCCTCTTGGCTCGCCCTTTTATGATGCTTTCCGGCGCTGCTTTTCCTCTTGCGGATCAAAATTTCCGTATGGTATAATGATCCGGCGAAAGGGGTGAAGCACCGATGAATGTTGAGCGGACAAAGCGGTTTTATCGTGAGCTTAAACGATCCGACGTATGTGATTGTGCCTATTGCCGCAACTACGTAAAGGAGGTCGCGAAGGCCTATCCCGCCGTGACGGCGTATCTGCAAACGCTCGGCGTCGACATCGCAAAGCCGTTTGAGACGATGCCGCTCGAGCCGGACGAAACCGGCCGGATGCCGTATGTCGGGCCGCAGTACCTCGTTTTCGGCGAGAAAGAGGGCTTTGCCGCCGCGACGGTCAAGGACGCCAACGACGTTGAAGTCCGTCTTGCACAGTCCCACCCGGGCGACGATATTCAGGAGCCGCACTTTGTGATCGAGATCGAGCCGATCTTCCTGCCGTGGACAGTGGAGGAAACGTGAGTATGTCAACGGAGCGGGGAGTCTATGACCGTTAACGCGAAGCGTAAAGCGGATACCGGTTTGCGGGAGGTGCCGTTATGTATAAAATGACTGTAAAGCGAGCCAGAAAAGTGAGAGATGCGCTGCTGCTTGGCGGTGGGATCGTTATGCTGTCGGCATACATCTGGGAGCCCGCCTTCTACGTTGGCATGGCAGCGGCGGTATCATGCCTGATCCCGCATTTTCTGTGGAACAGGTGCCCTCACTGCGGAAAGCAGCTGGGAAGAAATGAGGGAGATTTCTGCCAGTTCTGTGGGAAGCGTATCGAAGAACCGTTCTGATTTTGCTGTTTGAAAAGGGACGCGGGCGCGCCCCTTTTCATTTTTTTACCTTTGTGGTATACTTTGGGCAAAATCAAGGAAAAGCGAGGAAAACGGTCATGGAAACCATTGCAGCCATCGCCACTGCGCAGAGCCCGTCGGCCATCGGCGTCGTGCGTCTGAGCGGAGAGGGGACACGGCGTGTGCTCGCCGCGCTGTTCACGCCAGCAAGCGGCGCGGCGGTCGAAGCGCTTCCGTACCGCCGCATGACGTATGGCGATATCCGCTCGGCGGACGGCGCGCTGCTCGACCGCGGCATGGCCGTCTGCTTTTCCGCCGCCCACAGCTACACGGGCGAGGAGAGCGCCGAGCTCCACTGCCACGGCTCGCC
>DHKK01000069.1 GCA_002404795.1 Clostridiales bacterium UBA4696 | reverse complement strand
CTTACCTCTCCCGCTAAGTATTTTCTTACGATTTTTACTTTCTCTTCCGGCTTGCGTTTTTCCTTTTGCGGCATAACAATGCTCCCTCCATGTTCGACAGTTTCTTTTTTCACTGTCTCTCATAGAGGGAGCATATCATTCCGGACGGCTTTTCTGCGTTTTATCACGCAATATCATACTGGCTTTTATAGATCTCGTAATAGAAGCCTTTTTGGGCCAGGAGGGTGCGGTGGGTGCCTTGTTCGACGATGCGGCCGTCGCGGAGGACAAGGATGAGGTCCGCGTCCACGATCGTGGACAGGCGGTGGGCGATGATGAAGCAGGTCCGGCCGCGCATGAGGCGGTCCATCGCCTTCTGGATGAGCAGCTCCGTGCGCGTGTCGACGTTGGACGTCGCCTCGTCGAGGATCAGCAGCTCCCGCTGCGCGAGCAGGGCGCGCGCAATGGTCAGCAGCTGCTTCTGGCCGGAGGAGATGGACGAGGTATCGCTGCCGATGACGGTGTCGTAGCCCTGCGGGAGCGTACGGATGAAATGATCGCAGTACGCCTCGTCGCAGGCGCGGATGATCTCCTCCCGCGTCGCGTCCGGCTTGCCGAAGGCGACGTTTTCCGCGATCGTGCCGCCGAAGAGCCACGTATCCTGCAGCACCATGCCGAAGCGGCTGCGCGTGGAGGCGCGGGAATAGTCCGCGACATCATGGCCGCTCAGCCGGATGCTGCCGGAATCGACGTCGTAAAAGCGCATGAGCAGGTTCACGATCGTGGTCTTGCCCGCGCCGGTGGGGCCGACGATGGCGACGTGCTGGCCCTTTTCCACGTGCAGGTTCAGATCCCGGATGAGCTCGGTATCCGGCTCATAGGAGAAGTCCACATGGCGGAAGTCCACGCTGCCGTCTCCGCCCGCGGGGAGCTCCTGCTCGATCGGGGCTTCCTCCGGCAGTTCCAGCAGGTCGACGACGCGCTGGGCAGCAGCCTTCGCCTGCTGCAGGGTGCTCAGGCCGTTGGAGATCTGCTCGAGCGGCTCGGAAAACTGCCGCGCGAACAGCACGAGCGTCACAATGACGCCCACCGGCACGCCCTGCCGCACGATGAGCCAGCCGCCAAGCAGGTTGATGGCGATGTAGGCCAGAGAATTGGACGCGGCGATGACCGGCTGGACGATGGCGGACAGATAGGTCGCCTTCGCCTCGGACACGCGGCGCGCGTCGTTGATCTTTGCATGGCGCTCGGCGCAGTGCTCCTCGAGATTGTAGGCCTTTGTCGTCGCGTAGTTCGTGTAGGCCTCCTCCACGACGGAATACAGCTCGCCGGACTGCTTGAACATCTGGTGGAAATACGTCTCCGACCGGCCCGCGATCTTCGCCGACAGCCAGATGGAGACCGGCATGAACGCGATCACGGCCAGCGAAAGCTGCCAGTTCTGCAGGAACATCACGACCGCGATGGCCAGGATCTGCAGGAAACCGCCCGTAATGGTGTCGAGCACGGTATGCAGGGAGTTGCCGATGCGGGACACGTCCTCCGTCATGCGCGAGAGAATGTCGCCGACGGGCGTGTGATCGACAAAGCTGACGGGCAGGCGCTGGATCTTGTCGGAGATCTGGATGCGCAGATTGCAGGTAAAATACCGGCTGACGGCGCGGTTGAGCAGCTGCATCTTGCCGTAGCTGATGGCGGCGCGCAGGAGATATACGCCGAGCAGCGCCAGCAGCCCCGGCACGAGCTGCGTCAGCACGGACGCGCCCGTCTCCGGCGCGTCGAAATAGTCGATCAGGATCTGCACCAGCGCGCCCATCTGCGTCGGGATGACGAGCGCGCACACGACGAGCACCAGGCTCATGACCACGCCGAGCGCGAGCTGCCAGCGGATGGACTTCGCGCCCTTCAGTAGCTGGATGAGCGCGTCGGCAGAAACGTGGGTCTTCTGTTCCTGTTTCACTTCGCGTCACCTCCTGTCTGCGAGGCGTAGATCTCCTGATAGATCTTACAGCGGGACAAGAGCTCCGCGTGCACGCCGTCGTCGACCAGCCGCCCGCGGTCCATGACGAAGATGTGGTCCGCGTTCATGGCCGAGGTGATGCGCTGGGTGATGACGATCTGGGTCTTGCCCTGAATTTTTTCGTTGAGGCTCCGGCGCAGGTTCGCTTCCGTCAGGAAGTCGAGCGCGGAGAAGCTGTCATCAAAGACATAGATGGGCGCGTCCTTCAGGATCGCGCGCGCGATGCAAAGCCGCTGCTTCTGCCCGCCGGAGAGATTCTTGCCGGACTGCTGCAGCGGATGCTCCAGCCGCTCGGGCAGGGAGCTCAGGAAGGGCGTGAGCTGCGCGATGTCGGCGGCTTCGAGGATATCCGCTTCCTCCGCGCCGGGGCGGCCCATCTCGATGTTGTGTCGGATGGTGCCGGAATAGACGGCGGTCTTCTGCAGGACGCAGCTGATGTTTTTGCGGATGACGCCGCGGTCGATCCGGGACGCCTGTACGCCGTCGAAGAGGATCTGCCCCTCGGTCGGCAGGCGGAAGGACAGCAGCAGCTGCACGAGCGTACTTTTGCCGCTGCCCGTGCCGCCGATGACGGCGATTTTCTGCCCCGGCAGGATGTGCATGCTGACGTCCTGCACGGCGGCCTCCGACGCGCCCTCATAGCGGAAGGTCACGTGGTCGAAGGTGATCTCGCCGCCGAAGGTGTGCTCCGCGCCCCTGGCGGTCTCCTGCATGCCTGTGGCCTGGAAAATCTCGCCGATGCGGCCGGCCGCGACTCTGGCATGCGGCAGCATGACGATGGCGAAGCCGCCCATCAGCACGCCGTTGGCCACGAGCGCGAGATACTGGATGATGGCGAAGATATCGCCGCCGGAGATGGCGTGGCTGCCCGTCTCCATGCGCCAGCCGCCGAGCCACAAGATCGCCACGCCCGCTAGATTCACCAGCAGCACGGCTGCCGGGCTCAGAAGGCCCATCTGCACGTTGGCGTTGATGATGTTCTCGGCCATGACGTGGGTGGCGTCGGCGATCTTCTGCTGCAGGCTCGCTTCCTTATTGAATGCGCGGATGACGCGGATGCCGTGCAGCCGCTCGCGCATGACGTCGTTCTGGATGTCGATGTACTTGTCGGAGGTCTCATGCAGAGGCCCGATGCGCTTGCTGATGGGCCGGACGATCAGAAAGATCGCCGGGACGAACAGCAGCAGAATGAGGCTCATCGTCACGTCCTTGCGCAGCGCAAGGACGACGCCGCCGAAAAACAGCACGGGGATCGTGATGAGACTGCCGGAGATCATCGACGCGACCCACGAGACCGTGCCGATATCGTAGGTCGACCGGGACAGCAGCGCGGCCGCGCCGATGGCGTTGAACTCCTCGAACGTCATGTTGTTGACAAGGGAAAACACGTCCGTGCGCAGGTCGGCGTTGAAGCCCGCGACCACGTCGCAGCTGATCTTCCGCCCGGCCAGCAGCGCGGCCAGGCCCGCCGCCGCGACGGCCAGCATCCATGCGCAGCAGCGAACGATATACGCAAAGTCCGACTGCCGGACGCCGTGATTCAGAATGTCGTTCATGATCGTCGGCAGCAGCAGATCGCACACGGTCGCAAAGGCGACCAGCACCATTGCAAGGGCCGTCTGCCGGCGGTACGGCCGCAGATAGGGCAGGATATATTTCATACCGGCCGCCTCCTTTCGGTTTTGGCGCGGAGCGCGCGTGGACATTACTATATCATAGAAAACAAATGTTTGCAAGCGCAAAAGCAGCCCCATCTGCGATGGGGCTGCGAGGATGACGGGATGTTCGGCTCAGTTCCCCTCCGCCGGGGTGTAAGGGAGGAACCAGTCGATGTAGTGTGTGGGCTCGGTGACCGCGCCGCGGGTGGTATAGAGCGCGTAGCTCTTGAAGAGGATGGGCGTGATGTATCCGCGCTCGCATACGCGCTTGTAGAGGTTATAGGTGTTGCCGCTGTTGACCAGCGCCATGCTGCACAGGTTCATCATCGTGCTGTCGGCAAGGCTGCCGTAGTTGAGCGTGCCCGTGGCGCCGAAGAACGGCGAGAGGTCAAAGTTCGGCGACAGGCGGACCTCGCCGTAATACAGGTCAAAATTGCCCTGCAGCAGCGCGTTTTTGTACTCGGTGTACTCCATGGACTTGACCGTGATGTTGAAGCCGAGATCGTTCAGCATCCGCGCGACCTCCGTCGCGGCCTGCACGCGGATGTAGCTCGATGAGCAGACGATCATTGTCCCCTCGACCGGCACGGAATAGCCCTTCGACGGGACGTAGAGGTCCAGAATGCCGTCGCCCGTCGCATCCTCGACCGAGGCGCTCGCGAGCTGGTCATAATACGAGCCCGTGTCGTAGGCGAAGCTGTTGGCGAGCTTGACGTCGTAATAGCGGGAATTCGGCGAGCACGGCAGCGTGGACGCCGCGGCGAAGCCGCCCAGCGTCTGCTCGACCAGCTGCTCGCGGTCGATGGCAAAGGTGATGGCGCCGCGCAGACCGTAGTTGGAGAAGACGGACGAGTTCATGTTGTAGCCGATGTACTGCATGATGGTCGTCTCTTCGTCCCAGATCTCGTAGTCGTTGTGGAAGCCCGCGAAGGCCGACGAGTTCGGGTCCGTCAGGACCATGTTGACCTTCTGATACTCAAAATTATCGCGCACATCCGCCGCTGTGGAGGAGATGGTCAGCGCGATCTCGTCAAAATCCACCAGCGGCTCACTGTCCTGCCACCAGTTTTGGCAGCGGACGAGCTTCGTGTCGGCAAATTCATAGGGGCCGGTGCCCATGGGGCTCGCGTCGTCCTTCGTCCCGGCCTTGATGATGGGGATATCGAGCAGCAGCGGCAGGCATTCATACGCCTCGCTCGTCGTGAGCACCAGCGTCAGATCGTCCTGCGCCTGCGCCTCGAGGATGAACCGCAGGCGGGAGCCGTAATACTCCGAGCCCATGGCCGAGGCGATGGAATAGGCCGCGTCGGCCGCCGTCATGGCTGAGCCGTCGTGGAAGGTGACGCCGGAGCGGAGCTTCACGGTCGTCGTCTTGCCGTCGTCGGTGACGAGATAGGTCTCGGCCAGGATGGGCTCTGCCTCGTATCCGTCCGTCACGGCGAACAGCGGCTCATAGAGGAAGGAAAAGATGATGCGGTTGTTGAGGCTCTGGCAGTTATAGGGCTGCAGGCCGTAGTCCGGCTGGTAGGCAAGGCCGAAGGCATCGAGCTCCGTATAGGTCTCGGTAACGACCTGCTTGACCTCCTGCTCCGCGGTGCTGCCCTCCACCGAGCCGGTCTGCTGGGCGGCGACAGCTTCGTCGCCGACGGGGAAGAGATTCTGCATCCACTCGCTCGTCGCGATGGACGTGCAGCCGCACAGCAGCGCCAGGCACAAGACCAGCGCCGTGCAGGCAAACAGCTTGCGTTTCATTGCGCCGCCCCTCCTTTCAGCCGGATGATGGCAGCCTGGCTGCCGCGCGCGCCGCCGGTCACGCGGTGCGACCAGAAGCGGTCCGGATGGCACATCGTGCAGTCCGGGCTGACGTCGATCACCTGCACCCCGGCTTTTTGCAGCCAGATGCGGTTGAGCAGCTTCAGATCGACGTGCGCCTTTTCCCCGCGCGGCTCGATGGCCGCTTCGGCATCCGCGCCGAGGGCATCCCGCATGGCGTCCGGCACCTCCGGCCCGACCTCAAAGCAGCATCGGCCGATGCATGGACCGATGGCCGCGCGGATATCCTCCGGCGCGCAGCCGAATTCCTCCTGCATGCGCAGGACTGCCTTGTACGCGATCCCCTGCGCCGTGCCGCGCCACCCGGCGTGGATGGCCGCGACGGCCTGCCGGATCGGGTCAAAGAGCAAAACCGGCGTACAGTCCGCCGCGAAGCAGACGAGCGCCACGCCTGGCTCATCGGTAAGGATGCCGTCGCAGACGGTGGTCTGCTCCCGGTCAAGGCCGGTGCCGCAGTCGGCTCTGCCCACGCGCAGCAGAAGGTCAGTGTGCTCCTGCCGGGTGAAGACGGTCTCCGCGGGCGTAAAGCCGACAGCCTGCCCCAGAATGCGGTAGTTTTCCCGCACGTTTTCCGGCTCGTCGCCCCGGTGCGTACCGAGGTTGAGGGCAGAAAGCTGGCCCTCGCTCACGCCGCCGAGGCGCGTGGAGAAGCAGTGGACGCTGCCCTCCAGCGCGTCGGCGGTCAGATATTCCAAAGTTCCTTGTTTGATGGTGTGAAACATAGTCAGTTCGTCTGCTGGCCGCGCTCGGCAGCCAGATCCTTATCGCGGCAGCACTTCTTGTATTTCTTTCCGCTGCCGCAGGGGCAGGGATCGTTCGGGCCGACCTTGATCTTCTTGACGACGGGCTGGCGCCGGACCGTCTTGTCGCCGCCCGCGCCCTCGCCGGTGACCTTGGCCACGCGCTGGCGCTTGATCTCCTCGTTCGTCTTGAGCCGGACGAGGAAGACGCGGCGGACGATCTCCTCCTTGATCGCGTCGTTCATGGCCTCGAACATGTCAAAGCCCTCGCGCTTGTATTCGATGACGGGGTCGGTCTGCGCGTAGGCGCGCAGGCGGATGCCCTGCCGCAGATCGTCCATGGCGTCGATGTGGTCCATCCAGAACTCGTCGACCACCCGCAGCGTCACGACCCGCTCGACCTCGCGCATGACGGGGGAGGTGAACTGCTCCTCCTTCTTCGCGTATGCGCGCTGCATGAGCGAGAGGATCTTCTCCTCCGCGTCCTCGCGCGTGAGCGTCTGCAGCTCCGCGTCCGAGACGAGCCAGGTGCCGGTGGGGAAGAAGATGGGCTCGAAATGCGTCATCATCTCGAAGAAATGCTGCTTGTCGGCCAGCTTCGGCTGCTCGCCGAAGGCGCTGGCGACATAGGTGTCCACATAGAACTTCATCATGGACCGGATGTTCTTCTGCAGATCCTCGCCGTCAAGCACCTGCCGGCGCTGCTCGTAGATGATCTTGCGCTGCACGTTCATGACGTCGTCGTATTCCAGGACGCTCTTTCTGGACTGATAGTTGCGGCTCTCGACGGATTTCTGTGCGTTTTCGATCGCGCCGGAGAGGATCTTGGCGTCGATGGGCGTATCCTCGTCGATGCCGAGCGTCTCCATCATGTTCATGATGCGCTCGGAGCCGAACAGGCGCATGACGTCGTCCTGCATGGAGAGGTAGAACCGCGTCTCGCCGGGGTCGCCCTGGCGGCCGGAGCGGCCGCGCAGCTGGTTGTCGATCCGGCGCGACTCATGCCGCTCAGTGCCGATGATGAACAGGCCGCCCGCCTGGCGCACGAGCTCGGCCTGCTTGTCCGTCTCGGCCTTGAAGCGCTTATAGGCCTCGGCGTAGGCTGCGCGCGCGGCGAGGATCTCGGGATCGTCGGTCTCGGCGAAGGAATTGGACTCGGCGATCAGCTCGTCAGACAGGCCCTGCTTGCGCAGCTCGCTCTTGGCCATGTATTCGGCGTTGCCGCCAAGCATGATGTCGGTGCCGCGGCCGGCCATGTTCGTCGCGATGGTCACCGCGCCCAGATGGCCCGCCTGCGCGACGATCTCGGCCTCTTTTTCGTGGTGCTTGGCGTTCAGCACGTTGTGCGGGATGCCCTCGCGCTTCAGAAGCTGCGACAGCAGCTCCGATTTTTCGATCGAGATCGTGCCGACCAGCACCGGCTGGCCCTTGGCGTGGCATTTCTTGATCTGCGCGATGACCGCGCGGTATTTGCCCGCCTCGGTCTTATAGACGACGTCCGGGTCGTCGATGCGGATGACGGGCTTGTTCGTCGGGATCTCCACGACGTCCAGATCGTAGATGCCGGAGAATTCCTCTTCCTCGGTCAGCGCCGTGCCGGTCATGCCGGAGAGCTTGCCGTACAGGCGGAAGAAATTCTGGAAGGTGATGGTGGCGAGCGTCTTGTTTTCGCTTGCGACCTTGACGCCCTCCTTGGCCTCGATGGCCTGATGCAGGCCCTCGTTATACCGGCGGCCGTACATCAGTCGGCCGGTGAACTCGTCGACGATGATGACCTGCCCGTCCTTCACGACATAGTCGATATCACGCTTCATGAGGCCCCGGGCCTTCATGGCCTGGTTGATGTGGTGCGAGAGCGTGGCGTTCTCGGGGTCGGCGAGGTTCTCGACGTTGAAGAACTGCTCGGCCTTCTCGATGCCCTTCTGGGTGAGGGAGACCGTGCGGTCCTTTTCGTCGACGATGTAGTCGCAGTCGTACTGGTCCTGCAGCTCCTTGTCGTCGGTGGTGGAGAAGACCTGCTTTTTCAGCCGCGACACGAAGAAATCCGCCATCTCATACAGCTTGGACGATTCCTCGCCCTTGCCGGAGATGATGAGCGGCGTCCGCGCCTCGTCGATGAGGATGGAGTCGACCTCGTCGACGATGGCGAATGCGTGTCCGCGCTGGACCATCTCCTGCTTGTAGATGGCCATGTTGTCACGCAGGTAGTCGAAGCCGAGCTCGTTGTTGGTGCCGTATGTAATGTCGGCGGCGTAGGCTGCGCGGCGCTGCTCGGCCGTCAGATCGTGGATGATGAGGCCGACGGACAGACCCAGGAACCGATAGACCTTGCCCATCCATTCCGAGTCGCGCTTGGCCAGATAGTCGTTGACCGTGACGATGTGTACGCCATTGCCGGTCAATGCGTTGAGGTAGGCCGGGAGGATGGCGACGAGGGTCTTGCCCTCGCCGGTCTTCATCTCGGCGATGCGCCCCTGATGCAGCACGATGCCGCCCACGACCTGCACGCGGTACGGCCGCATGCCGAGCACGCGGCTTGCCGCCTCGCGGCAGACCGCGAAGGCCTCCGGCAGCAGATCGTCGAGCGTCTCGCCCGTCGCCAGCCGGTCTTTGAATTCCTGCGTCTTCTCGCGCAGCTGCTGGTCGGTCAGTTTTTTATACGGTTCTTCGAGCGCCATCACGGCCTCGACCTGCGGTTCGAGTTTTTTGACCTCCCGCTCCGAGCGGGTGCCGAACAGTTTTGTAAAAAGGCCCATAGGTCCTGTCCTTTCTACGCCGCGGAGAGCTCCGCAGCGGCTTTGCGTTCTAGTGTGTCATTATACCACATGCTTCCGTGTAAAAAAAGAAGAAATTGTGAATTTCGGCGGCTTGATTTCATGGGATCCGCCTGTTAAAATGAGCTTGATTTCCAAGGTATCGAGGTTTTTGTTATGTCGATTCGTCTCGTTGCCGTCGACGTCGACGGCACACTCGTCACCTCCGATCAGCGCGTTCTGCCGCGCGTGCGGGACGCGGTCCGCCGCGCCGCCGCGCAGGGCGTCGAGCTCGTTCTGTGCACCGGCCGGGCGATCGGAGAGTGCTGGTACGTTCTGGACGCCCTGCCCGAGATCCGCTACGCCGTCACGCACACCGGCGCCATGGCGCAGGATCTGAAGACCGGCGTGCTTCTGTACCACTGCCCGCTTTCCGCCGACGACGCCCGTCTCATCTACAGCCATCTGCGCCGCTATGACGGGCTGATCAACTTCTTTTCCGGCGGCATCGTCTATAACTCCAAAGCGCAGGTCGACAATTTTGCGCGCTACTACCCCGCCAGCTTCCGCTGGCTGTTTGAGCGCTCGCACGAATTCGTGGACGATCTGGACGCGCTCGTGGCCGGGTGGGACAAGCCGGTCGAAAAATTCTACGTCCCGTTTTCCGGGCCGGAGGTCTGCCGGCAGGCCTGGGCCGATCTTTCGCAGCTGCCGTATTTCGTGACCGGCGCAGGCTTCGTCGATCTGGAGGTCATGAACCCGGCCACCAACAAGGGCATCGCCCTCGCGGCCCTGTGCCATGCGCTCGGCGTCCCGGCCGAACAGGTCATGGCCATCGGCGACAGCGGCAATGACGCCGCCATGCTGGACTTTGCCGGCGTCGGCGTCGCCATGGGCAACGGCGAGGACGCGCTCAGGCAGCGGGCAGATCTCGTCGCGCCGTCCAATGAAGTCGGCGGCGTGGCCGACATGCTGGAGCTGGTCCTAAAAGGAGAGGTGTAGCATGGGCGTACAGGATCTGACCCTTTCGATGGTCCTCATCGTTGCCGTCGGCGTGTTCCTCGCGTCCTTTATGGACGCCATCGCGGGCGGCGGCGGGATCATCTCCGTCCCGACGTATCTGCTGGCCGGGCTCCCCATGCACGTCGCGCTGGGGACGAACAAGCTCTCGGCCGGGCTTGGCTCGCTCGCGTCCACGGGGCGGTATATCAAGAGCGGCTATGTCGACTGGAAGCTCGGCGTGCCGTCGATCGTGCTGGCGCTCGTCGGCTCGCACTTCGGCACGAAGCTGCAGCTGATGATCGACGAGGTGTATCTGCAGTATCTGCTGCTGGTCGTGCTGCCGGTCGTGGCCTTCGTCGTGCTGCGCCAGCGGCAGCTGCCGGAGCAGCGCGGCGGCATCGAGCCCAAAAAGCAGATGGCGATCGTGTATCTTGCCTCCCTCGTCGTCGGCGCGTACGACGGCTTCTACGGTCCCGGCACGGGGACGTTCCTGCTGCTCATCTTCTGCAATCTTGCCAAGCTCGACGTGCGCACGGCGGGCGGCAACGTCAAGCTCGTGAATCTCGCCTCCAACATTGGTGCGCTGGTCACGAGCCTGATGAGCGGCAAGGTCTTTTTCGTTCTCGGTCTCATCGGCGCCGTCACGAGCTTCCTCGGGCACTTCCTCGGCGCCGGACTGGCCATCAAAAACGGCTCGAAGATCGTCAAGCCCGCGGTCATTCTGGTCCTCGTCCTGCTGGCCGCCAAGGTCATCCAGGGTCTGATCGCCGGATAGGCCGCCCGTCTCAATCGAAAGGAGTATGGCAATGGAAAAAACCATCGGCATTCTGGGCGGCATGGGGCCGCTCGCCACGGCGGACCTGTTCCGCAAGATCACGCTTCTGACCGACGCCGCCTGCGACAACGATCACATCCGCGTCTACATCGACTCCAACGCCCGCATCCCGGACCGCACGGCGGCCATCTTGTCCGGCGGCAAAGATCCCGTGCCGGAAATGGCCTCGGCCCTGCGCTCGCTGGAGGCCTGCGGCGCCAGCTGCGTCATCATGCCCTGCAACACCGCGCATTATTTTCTCCCCCGCCTGCAGGCCATGACGAAGCTCCCCTTCATCAGCATGCTCGAAGCCACGGCAAAGACCTGCGCGACACAGTACCCCGGCAGGACCGCCGCCGTCCTCGCGACGAAGGGCACGCTCGCCACCGGGCTCTATGAACAGGCGCTCGCGGCGCAGAACGTCCGCTGCCTCATCCCGGACGCGGAGGAGCAGGACGTGCTCATGCACCTGATCTACGATGTCGTAAAGGCCTCCAGGCCGCTCGCGCCGGAGGAAGGCGCATGGCAGCGGCTGCTGGACGCGCTTCGCGCGCGCGGCGCGGACTATTTCGTCCTCGGCTGCACGGAGCTTCCCATCGTCGCCGACACACTGCCGCAGGCCGGCCCCTTCGTCGATCCGACGGCGGAGCTTGCCAAGGCGGCCATCCGCTTCTGCGGCTATCGTGTGAAGGAATAATTGCAGTTTTCCCAGGCCCGGCGCGCTGCGCCGGGCCGTTTTTACACTTTTCCCGCAAAAGTCAAGTGGCAATTCTATTCAAATTTCTCTGCCCGCTTTTGTCGTTCTTTACAATTCTTCACAAAATAAAGACGATTTTCATATTTTTCTTTACATGTTTTTCACAACATGCTATCATATTTTTGCTGATTTTTATCAGTAATTTTGGATAGGAGAAGGAAAGTATGAAAGAAAAGAAAAAACTTGGCCTGCCGGCGTGGATATTCATCGGCATGCTGGCCGGTATCGTCGCCGGTCTCATCTTCGCATTCGCCGGTCTCGGCGATTTTACCACCGAGTGGATCAAGCCCATCGGCACGATCTACGTCAACCTCCTGAAGTTCCTGGTCGTCCCGGTCGTTCTGCTCTCCATTGCTGACGGCGTCATCAACCTGAAGGACCTCAAGCGCGTCGGCTCCGTCGGCGTCAAGACGTTTGTGTACTATATGTGCACGACCGCGCTGGCCGTCGTCATCGGCCTTGTGCTCGTCAACATCTTCAAGGGCAACTTCACCCCGCTGCCGAGCGCGGATCTTGGCTCTTTGGAATATGAAGCCAAGGAAGCTCCGTCCGTCATGCAGGTCATCGTGAACATCTTCCCGTCCAATCTGCTGCAGCCGATGGTCTCCTCCGACATGCTGCCGGTCATTGTTACCGCAATCTTCCTCGGCGCAGGCATCCTGGCTGCCGGTGAGGCCGGCCAGAAGGTCGCTGCCGGCGTCAAGGCACTGAACGAAGTCGTCATGCAGATCATGATGATGATCATCAAGTTCACCCCGATCGGTGTCTTCTGCCTGATGACCAATGTCGTCGCGGTCAATGGTGCAGACATCATTGGTAAGCTGGCGCTCATCATCGGCGTTGCGTACCTCGGCTACATCATCCATGTCGTCGTGGTCTACGGCCTGTCCGTCAAGTTCCTCGCCAAGATGAGTCCGATTGCCTTCTTCAAGGGCATCGCACCCGCCATGATCACCGCCTTCACCACCACGTCCTCCAACGCAACGCTCCCCGTCAACATCGAGTGCTGCAACAAGATGGGCGCGGAGCCGGAGATCAGCTCCTTCGTCCTGCCGCTCGGCGCGACGATCAACATGGATGGCACGGCGATCTATCAGGCCGTCTGCGCGGTCTTCATCGCCTGCTGCTACGGCGTGGAGCTGACGCTCGGCGACATGGCCATGATCGTCCTGACCGCGACGCTCGCTTCCGTCGGCACGGCCGGTGTCTCCGGCGCTGGCATGATCATGCTGGCGATGGTCCTGACGCAGGTCGGCCTGCCGGTCGAGGGCATCGCCATCATCGCGGGCGTCGACAAGATCTTCGACATGGGCCGCACCACGCTGAACATCACCGGCGACGCCACCTGCGCCCTGTTCATCTCCCGCCTCGAGCGCGAGAAGGCCTCCAAGAAGGCTGCCAAGGCTGCGAAATAACTCCGCTTTTTCAAAACCGCTCCCTCGGGCATCCGGGGGAGCGGTTTTTGTGGTTCTTTGGGTTCGGTATAAAAGAAACCAGAGCGGGGGCGCTGTTATACGCTGCCGGAATCCGGAGGTTCCGGTGCGCCGTCCGGTTTTTCCGGGGGCGTGCTGCCGTCCGGAGGCTCCGGCATGGATGTGCCGTCCGGCTTTTCAGGCGGCGTGCCGCCATCGGGTGGTGTGGGCGGTGTTTCGCTGTTTGGCATGTCAGAGGGAGCTTCTCCGTTCGGGTCAAAGCCGCCCGGTCTGCCGTCCGGCATACCGCCGAAGCCGGACTGGCTCTCGCCTGTCTGTGCCTCAGCAGTTCCGGCGTTTTCGCCATCGGACAGGAGCGTATAGCTTCCGTCCTCCGTCAGTTCGGGAGAGGAATAGAAGATGAAGCGCGCGCTGCACGGCGCTTCCATGCTGAAAAGCGTATCCGTTTCATCCAAAATGGCAAGCGTACTGCCGTTTGAAATGAGCGCGTCCGCGCCTCCGCCGCGCGGCTGCATGCCGCCGGACTGGCCAAAGGTCACATATGGCTGCGAGACGGAAAGCTTTATGCCCATGCCCGCGCTGCCACCGGCAGCCAAAACAGTTCCGCCGGTGATGGTGATCGTTCCGCCAGCATCAAGCGGCTGATTGTCTGCCGTGTTCGCCGTCCAGACGCAAATGGTTCCGCCGGAGATAGTCATGGTGCCGTTGGAGTCAAAACCGTCGCCGTCCGTCGTATAGGCGTTGATCGTACCGCCGGAGAGATTCATGGAGAAATCGAAGCCGGTCAGATCGGAATTAGCTGCATTCAGACAGTCGTCCGAGGCGCGGATGCGAATGTCGCCCGAGGCGACGTTCAGCGTGGCAGCCTCCAGTCCCTCATAGCAGTCTGTGATCGAAATCGCAGGTCCGTCCGTGCCCTCCGCGCCGATCTGCAGCGTGTAGTCGCAGTGGATCGCGTCGTCTGCGGCGGAAATGGTCAGATTGCCGCTTTCAATCGTCAGCAGATGCTCGGCGTTGATCGCGTCGTTGACCGGCGCATGGATCGTCAGCGTCAACTCCCGGATGGTGAGGCTGGCTTCGCCGTCTTCGTCTGTCGAAGCGCCGGATTTGATCCCATTTTTGCCGTTGGCGGTGAGCGTGAGCGAACCGGTTCCGCAGAGCGTCACCTGGGAACCGTCCTTGCATTTGAGAACGGCGTTTTCCGCGTTCTCGTTCGCGGGGTAT
>DHKK01000026.1 GCA_002404795.1 Clostridiales bacterium UBA4696 | reverse complement strand
GAAATCCTTAAGTTGATGACATTTCCTTTTAGGGGTTGCGGATCTCGAGGTCGCCGGAGACGGTTTCGGCGGAGATGGCGCAGGGGGTGGCGGTGCCGGGGGTGAAATTGGTGGTGATGATGCGGCCGCTGACGCTGTCGAACGCGAGGGTGTACTGGCTGCCCGCGGGCAGCGTGAGGGTCAGGCTGCCGCTGACGCTGTCAAAGTCCACGTCCGCCGGGCAGGCCGCGCAGCCAAGGCTCATATAACCCGAGACGGTATCGCAGTCGATGCTGCTGCCCGCCGCCGGGAGCGATGGCAGGCGGACGCCGCCGCTGACGGTGCTGAAGTCGTACTCCCCGGCCTTGATGCCGGGGCCGAGGATCTCGCCGCTCGTGGTGGTGACGCTCAGCTCGCCGGTCTGCCCGCCGTGCAGCTCCACGTCGGCGGAGACGGCCTCGACGGTGACTTCATCGAGCGTCCGCGTCTTCGGCAGAAAGACGGTCAGGGCCTTTTTCGGCAGGTCCATGGAGCCGAAGGTCCACGAGCGGCAGGGCTGGATGACGAGCTTGCCATCCTCCACGGCGTAGCGCAGGCGGTAGTCGTCCACGTCGCCTGTGTAGTCCTCCTGAAAGGTCACGCCATCGGTCTCCGACTCGACGAGATAGACGCTGCCGGACAACCAGTGGATCTCGATCTCGTCAATATCCGCCATGACCTGCTCGCTGCCGAAGCCGCTGCGGCCGAGGGTCTCATAGGCCCCTGCGTGGTCATAGACGTAGCGCTCGCCGGTGCGCAGGACCGTGCGGGCCGTGCCCGCGAAGTTCAGCACCAGAACTGCCAGCAGCACCACCGCCGCGCAGATCAGCGCGATGGCCCAGCCGGGAAATTTCTTCTTTTTTGCAGGTGCCGCCGGAGCCGTGCAGGGTACGGCGGGCGGGGCGGGAAAGTCCCGCGCGGGCTTCGGTGCTTCCGCCGGTCCTTCCGCCGGTTTGTGCTCGTAGAGCTCCGACACGTCGCCGATGCCGGCGACGGCTTCGTCATACGCCTCCTGCTCCGGTTTGCCGGAGGCGACCAGATCGTCATAGCGGTCGAGCGTATGCTGCAGGATCTCCTGCCGGACCTCCGCGTTGCGGATGGTCAGCGCGGCGTCGGCAAAAAGGCCGTTGACGTAGGCCTGGATCTGTTCTCTCATGCTTCTTCCTCCAATAATGCGTGCAGGATGCGCACGGTGTCGGCCCATTCCGCCCGTGCCTGCCGGTAGGCTTCCCGGCCCTGCTGCGTGATCTTATAATATTTCCTTCTCGCACCGACGGCTTCGTCGCCCCAGTAGGAGACGATCAGCCCGCTGTCCTCCAGCCGCCGGAAGGCGGTGTAGAGCGTGGCCTCCTTCAGCACGAAGGCGCCGCCGGAGAGGCTCTCGATCGTTTTGTTGATCTCGTAGCCGTAGCTGTCGCGGCGCATCAGCTGCGCCAGGATCACCGCGTCCGTATGGCCGCGGAGCACATCTGCCCGGATCGTCACGTGTCCACCTCCGTTTCGTGGAGCCAGTATAGCACGAGATACCTCGCCTGTCAAGGTATCTCCGACTATTAAGTTCTCTGACGCATGATAAAATTTCATGTATTTCATTCAAAATCTGCACTTGTCATCTTCCGGCGCATGTGCTATACTCCATTCCAGAAACCAACGGAAGAAGGACAGAGCCATGCGCATCGTCATCAAAATCGGCACCTCCACCATCACCCACCCCACGGGGCGGCTCAACATCCGGCAGATGGAGGCGCTGTGCAAGGTGCTCAGCGATCTCAAGAACGCGGGCAACGAAGTGATCCTCGTCTCCTCGGGCGCCATCGGCATGGGCGTAGGCAAGCTGCGTCTCGGCAAAAAGCCGGTGGACGTGCCGACCAAGCAGGCCTCGGCCGCTGTGGGCCAGTGCGAGCTCATGTACACCTACGACAAGCTGTTTTCGGAATACCGCCACACCGTCGCGCAGATCCTGCTGACGGCGGACGATATCGCCGCCCCCGCGCGGCACGAGAACTTCCAGAACACCATCCAGCGCCTGCTGGAGCTGGACGCGATCCCGATCATCAATGAGAACGACACCGTCTCGGTCGCGGAATTCGGCATCGGCGACAACGATACGCTCTCGGCCATCGTGGCCACGAGCGTCCGGGCGGATCTGCTGGTCCTGCTGTCTGACATCGACGGGCTCTATACCGCCGACCCGCACAAAAATCCGGACGCGAAGCGCATCGACGTCGTGCCGGAGATCACGGACGACATCCTCCGTCTGGCCGAGGGCAAGGGCTCCGAGCTCGGGACCGGCGGGATGAAGACGAAGCTCTCCGCCGCGCAGATCGTCACGAAGGCGGGCACGGATATGATCATCGCCAACGGAGCGGATGTGGAGCAGCTGTACGCGCTGCTCGACGGCCGCGCCATCGGCACCAGATTTACAGGAAAGAAGGCAGACGCATGACAACGCACGAACTGCTGCTGGCCGCGAAGGCCGCCGCTCCGGCCCTGGCCTGGCTGGGCAGCGAAGAAAAGAACGCGGCCATTTTGCGCATGGCGGACGCCATCGTCCGCGAAACGGACGCCATCCTCGCCGCGAACGAGGCAGACGTGCAGGCGGCGAAGGGCACCATCTCCGACGTGATGCTCGACCGGCTGCGGCTGACGCAGGCGCGCATCGCCGCCATGGCGGACGGCATGCGGCAGGTCGCCGCCCTGCCCGACCCGGTCGGCGAGGTGCTGGCCGAGGTACGGCGGCCCAATGGGCTCGTCATCCGCAAGACGGCGGTGCCTCTGGGCGTCGTGGCGATCATCTATGAGAGTCGCCCGAACGTCACCTCCGACGCGGCGGTTCTGGCCATGAAGAGCGGCAACGTCTGCGTGCTGCGCGGCGGCAAGGAGGCGTACCGCTCGGCGGCCGCCATCGTCGCGGCCATGCACGAGGGGCTGCGAGAGGCGGGTCTGCCGGAGACGTTCGTGAATCTCGTCTCTGACCCGACGCGCCAGAGCGCGCAGGAGTTGATGACGGCCTCCGGCCTTGTCGACCTGCTCATCCCGCGCGGCGGCGCAGGGCTCATCCGCGCGTGCGTGGAATCGGCGACGGTCCCCTGCATCGAGACGGGCACGGGCATCTGCCACGTGTACGTCGACAAGGACGCGGATCTGGAGAAGGCCCTGAACATCATCGAGAACGCCAAGACCAGCCGCCCGTCGGTCTGCAACGCGGAGGAGGGCGCCCTTGTGCACCGGGACGTGGCTGAGGCGTTTTTGCCGCGGCTCAAAGCGCGGCTCGTGGACGCGCGGGCAGCGGCGGGCAAGATACCGGTCGAGCTGCGGCTGGATGCTGAGGCGCAGGCCATCATCCCCGGCACGCCCGCGGGCGAACGGGATTTTGACACGGAATTCCTCGATTACATCCTTGCAGTCAAGATCGTCTCCGACGCGGACGAGGCCATCCGGCACATCGCCGCGCACTCCACGCACCACTCCGACGCCATCGTCACCGAAAACGTGCAGACGGCCGAGCGGTTTACCCGTCTGGTCGACAGCGCGGCGGTCTACGTCAACGCGTCGACGCGCTTCACCGACGGCGGCGAGTTCGGCCTCGGCTGCGAGATGGGCATTTCCACACAGAAGCTCCACGCCCGCGGCCCGATGGGCCTGCGGGAGCTGACTACCTACAAATATATCGTCACGGGCGACGGACAGACCCGGTAAGGAGGCGCTTTTATGGCAGAATTCAAGATGGGCTTCATCGGCACCGGCAACATGGGCAGCGCCCTGGCCCGGGCCGCGGCAAAGAGCGGTGAGCGCATGCTGCTCGCCAACCGGACACCGGAAAAGGCGGAGGCGCTGGCCGCCGTGCTGGGTGCGAAGGTCGGCACGAATCTGCAGGCGGCCGCCGCGTGTGAGTATATTTTCCTCGGCGTCAAGCCGCAGATGCTTCCGGCGCTGCTGGACGAGCTGCGTCCTGCGCTGCAGGCAAGAACGGACCGCTTCCTCCTCGTCTCGATGGCGGCTGGGGTCAAGACCGGGACGATCCGGCAGGCGCTGGGCTTTGACTGCCCGGTCGTGCGGATCATGCCGAACCTGCCGGTCGCCAGCGGCACGGGCGTGGTACTGCTCTCGCCGGGGGCGCAGGTCACGGAGGACGAGCTTTGCGAGCTGGAACGGCTCTTGCAGGCGGCCGGGCTGCTGATGCGGATGCCCGAGGGGCAGATCGACGCGGGCAGCGCGGTCTCCGGCTGCGGGCCGGCGTATGTGTATCTGTTTCTGGACGCGCTGGCAAACGGCGGCGTGGCCTGCGGGCTGCGGTACGATCAGGCGCTGGCCCTCGCGGCGCAGACGCTCATCGGCGCGGCCGGGACGGCCCTCACCTCCGGCAAGCACCCGGCCAAGCTCCAAGCCGAGGTCTGCAGCCCGGCCGGGACGACGATTGCGGGCGTCCGCACGCTTGAGCAGCGCGGCTTCCGCGCCGCCGCCATGGACGCCGTCATCGCCGCCTATGAGCGGACGAAGGAGCTCGCGGGAGACTGACGAATACGATCAAGCGCCCGTCCCGGGATCCGGGGCGGGCGCTTTTGCACCTGTCGAAGCGGGGCTGCATAGATTGGTTCAGGGCGAAGAGGCCCGAATTTCTTGAGAGGAGCCGATCTTTTGGCTGATATGCAGATGGCGGCACAGACCGCCGGGGGCTGCAGCGACGCGCAGGGCACGCTGCCCGCGTGCGCGCCGCTGGCGAACCCCTATGTCCCGTTTCAGAATCATGACCCGGAGCGCTACGCCGCGGGGCGGGCGCTGATGAAGGGAACGCTGTTCCCGGGGCTCGACCTCCCCTATCGCGGCGCGCAGAGCGTGGAGCCGCGCTCGGAGGAGGAAATGCAGCGCCTGCAGGAGCTGCAGGCGGCGAATTTTGCGATCACGGAGCTGGGCTTATATCTCGACACGCATGCCGACGACGCGGAGGCCGTGCAGCTGTTCAACGAATACGTCGAGCAATACGAGCTGCTGCGCCAGCAGATGGCGGACGGCGGCTTTGCCCTCACGCAGACAGAGGCCGCCATGTGCGGCCGGTACACCTGGCTGGATGACCCCTGGCCCTGGGACGCAGAAACGGAGGCTTGAGCGATGTTTGTCTATGAAAAGAAGCTGCAGTACCCTGTGCGCATCACAAACCCGAACCCGCAGCTCGCAGCGATCATCATTTCCCAATACGGAGGTCCCGATGGGGAGCTGGGTGCGTCGCTGCGATACTTAAGCCAGCGCTATTCCATGCCGTATCCGGAGCTCAAGGGGCTGCTGACCGACATCGGCACGGAGGAGCTGGGGCATCTGGAGATGGTGGGGACGATCGTCCACCAGCTCACGCGGACGCTCACGCAGGAGCAGATCGCGTCGGCGGGCTTTGCCCCCTACTTTGTCGACCACACCGCGGGCGTCTATCCGCAGGCGGCCTCCGGCACGCCGTGGAGCGCAGCGACGATGGCCGTCACCGGCGACCCGATCGCCGATCTGACCGAGAACCTCGCTGCCGAACAGAAGGCGCGGGTCACGTATGACAACATCCTGCGCATCTCCGACGACCCGGACGTAAACGACGCCATCCGCTTCCTGCGCGAGCGCGAGGTCGTCCACTTCCAGCGCTTCGGCGAGGCCATGGAGCTGCTGCGGCAGCGGCTGGACGAGAAAAACGTCTATTACATGAACCCCGCGCTGAATCTGGTCCAATAAGCAAACAGCAGCCCGGATCGTCCGATCCGGGCTGCCGCTGGTTTCTCAGGCTTCTGTGTCCGCTTCCTTGTATTCGGGGTTATAGTTGATGATAATGCCGACGTCCTGCAGTTTTTTGACCTCGTCGGTGTTCACGGGGTTATCCCAGAGGTTCATCTTGACGAGCATGACGCATTCCTCAAGCTTCGCGATGGACTTGATCTTGTTATAGTCGGCATTGATGAAGTTGACGGAGAGGTTGCCGGCAAGGCCGGTCAGATCCTCGATCTGGTTGTGGCTGATATCGACGTGCCAGAGCGGCGTATCGGCGTCCACGGCCGGGAAGACGGTGATCTGGTTGTTGCTCACGTTGA
>DHKK01000092.1 GCA_002404795.1 Clostridiales bacterium UBA4696 | reverse complement strand
GAAAAATCCATGATGAACGGCGAGATTGGCTTCGTGGCCCATCTGCTGCAGATCTTCGCTGACCACGGCATCTCGTTTGAGCACTGCCCGTCGGGCATCGATACGGTCTCCATCATCGTCTCGACCGAGGCGCTGGCCCCGGCACGCGAGGAGATCCTCCGCCGGATCCAGGACGAGCTGCAGCCCGACCACGTCAGCGTCGAAGACGGACTCGCCCTCATCGCCGTCGTCGGCCAGGGCATGATCTACGCCAAGGGCACCGCCGCGCGCATCTTCCGCGTGATCGCCGACGCGAACATCAACATCCGCATGATCGACCAGGGCTCCTGCGAGCTGAACATCATCATCGCCGTCAAAGAAACCGACTACGAACTCGCCATCCGCAGCCTCTACCACGCCGTAGAACGGGTCATGTAAAACAAAACCGCCGCGCTGCATTGCAGCGCGGCGGTTATATATGTGCTGAGATCACAAGGTCATGTTCTGCCGAGGCGTAAGGGTGTTTTTGGGGGCAGGGGGGAGGCCTTAGCAGCCCACTTGTTTTTCGCCTATGCAAACTGGGGAAGTTGTGGTACAATAGGGAAAACTATAAGAATCACGAGGGGTTAGTATGATCACGATTTCCAATCTTGCCATGCAGTTTGGCGGGTCGGTGCTGTTCAAGCAGGTCGATCTGCAGTTTGTGCCGGGCAACTGCTACGGTATCATTGGCGCCAACGGCGCGGGCAAGTCGACGTTTCTGAAGATCCTGTCCGGCGAGCTCGAGGCGACGTCCGGCCAGATCGCCATCAAGCCCGGCGCGCGGATGTCCGTCCTGAAGCAGGACCAGAACCAGTACGACGCCTACACCATCCTCGACACCGTCATCATGGGCAACCAGCATCTGTACGACGTGATGAAGGAGAAGGACGCGCTCTACGAAAAGCCGGACTTCTCTGAAGAAGACGGCATGCGCGCGAGCGAGCTGGAGGCCGAGTTTGCCGACATGGACGGCTGGGAGGCGGAATCCGACGCGTCGAAGCTGCTGCAGGGCCTCGGCATCCCGGTCGAGCTCCACTATGACCTCATGGGCAATACCGACCCGCGGCTGAAGGTCAAGGTGCTGCTTGCGCAGGCGCTGTTCGGCAAGCCCGACATCGTCATGCTCGACGAGCCAACCAACAACCTCGACATCGAGGCCATCAACTGGCTCGAGGATTTCATCCTCGACTATGAGGACACCGGCCTCGTCATCGTCGTCAGCCATGACCGGCACTTCCTCAACACCGTCTGCACACACATTGTCGATATCGACTACGGCAAGATCAAGCTGTACGTCGGCAACTACGACTTCTGGTACGAGTCCTCGCAGCTCATCCAGCAGCTGATCCGCAACAAAAATAAGCGAAACGAAGAAAAGATCGCGGAATTGCAGACCTTCATCGCCCGCTTCGCCGCCAACAAGGCCAAGAGCAAGCAGGCGACCTCCCGCCGCCGGTTACTCGACAAGATGAGCGTCGAGGAGATGCCGGCCTCCTCCCGCCGGTATCCGTTCGTGGGCTTTGAGCGCGAGCGCGAGGTCGGCAAGGACATTCTGTTCGTGACCGATGTGTCGAAGACCATCGACGGCGTGAAGCTGCTCGACAAGGTCTCGTTCATCGTGAACAAAAACGACAAGATTGCCTTCGTCGGCGAAAACGAGCTGGCGCAGACGACGCTTTTCAAGATCCTCATGGGCGAGCTCGAGCCGGATGAGGGCAGCGTCAAATGGGGCCAGACCGTCACGACCAGCTATCTGCCGAAGGACAATACGGAGTATTTCGAGGGCTGCACCGACTCGCTCGTCGACTGGATCCGCCAGTTCTCGAGCAAGAAGGACGACGTGTATCTGCGCGGCTTCCTCGGCCGGATGCTGTTTTCGGGCGAAGAGGTCTTCAAGCCCGTGAACGTCCTGTCCGGCGGCGAGAAGGTGCGGTGTATGCTCTCGCGCATGATGCTCTCGGGCGCGAATGTGCTGCTGCTCGACCAGCCGACGAACCATCTGGACATGGAGGCCATCCAGGCCGTCAACAAGGGCCTGTGCGCCTTCCCGGGCAATATCCTGCTCGCCTCGCACGACCATGAGCTGCTGCAGACCACCTGTACCCGCGTCATTGAGTTCCAGCCCGACGGCACCATCATCGACCGCCTGAGCTCCTACGACGACTATGTCGCCTGGAAGCTGGCGAAGGAAGGCAGCTGAGACCGTTCCGGAAAGGAGCCTTTATGGAAATTTCCTATCAGGATATCAATAGTAAGACCATCGACCGCTGGGTGGACGACGGCTGGGAATGGGGCAAGCCCATCTCCCGCGAGGTCTATGCCGCCGCGAAGAACGGGCAGTGGGACGTGAAGCTCACGCCGGTGAAGTTCGTCCCGCACGACTGGTTCGGGGACCTGAAGGGCAGACGCGTGCTGGGTCTGGCCGCCGGCGGCGGGCAGCAGATGCCCATCTTTGCCGCGCTGGGCGCGGAATGCACTGTGCTCGACTACTCGGAAAAGCAGCTGGAGTCGGAACGCATGGTCGCGCAGCGGGAGGGCTATGACATCACGATCGTCCGTGCGGATATGACCAAGCGACTGCCGTTTGACGACAACAGCTTCGATCTCATCTTCCATCCCGTCTCCAACTGCTATGTCTACGCGGTGCTGCCGATCTGGCGCGAATGCGCGCGGGTCCTGAAGCCCGGCGGGCGGCTGCTGGCGGGGCTGGACAACGGCTTCAACTACGCGTTCGACGAGGACGAGACGAAGATCATCAACACCCTGCCCTTCAATCCGCTCGAGGACGAGGACCAGATGCGGCAGCTGCAGAAGGACGACAGCGGCATCCAGTTCTCCCACACCGCGCACGAACAGCTGACCGGCCAGCTCAAAGCCGGGCTGCAGCTGCTCGACCTCTACGAGGACACCAACGGCTACGGCAACCTGCACGAGCACAATATCCCGACCTATTGGGCGACACTGGCGCGAAAGGCGTAGAAATCGGGAAGTCGGCGGATTTGCACCAAAAATTTTCTTTCCCCGCATTTCTTGCCTCTCCCTTTGGGAGAGGTGTCTGAGCG
>DHKK01000105.1 GCA_002404795.1 Clostridiales bacterium UBA4696 | reverse complement strand
GCCCATCCGGAAGGATACGACGTCTTCCCCGAGGTCGAGGAGATCGCCCGTCAGAACTGCGAGAAGTACGGCTCCAAGTTCCACAAGACCAACTCCATGGCTGAGGCCTTCAAGGACGCCGACATCGTCTATCCGAAGTCCTGGGCTCCGTTCAAGGCAATGGAGAAGCGCTCCGAGCTGTATGTGAAGGGCGACCAGAAGGGCATCGACGAGCTCGAGAAGGAACTGCTGGCGCAGAACGCCGAGCACAAGGACTGGACCTGCTCCGAAGAGATGATGAAGCTGACGAAGGACGGCAAGGCTCTGTACCTGCACTGCCTGCCCGCCGACATCTCCGGCCTCAGCTGCCCCGAAGGCGAAGTCGACAACTCCGTGTTCGACCGCTATCTTGTGCCTCTGTACAAGCAGGCTTCCTACAAGCCGTACATCATTGCCGCTATGATCTTCCTGGCGCAGGTCAAGGATCCGGTCAAGGCTCTGATGGAGCTCGACGCCGCTGACAACAAGCGCAAGATGTTCTGATCCTGATAAAATCATCAGAAAAAATCAAACACAAACACCATATGGCAGGAGCGCGGCTCCTGCCATATGCAGTTCAAAGAGGAATTTGGAAATGGGAAAAAGAATCGTCATCGCCCTGGGCGGCAACGCGCTGGGCAAGAATCTCGAAGAGCAGATGCACGCCGTCAAGACGACGGCCAGCGCCATCGCAGACCTGATCGAGGACGGCCATGAGGTCGTCATCGCCCACGGCAACGGCCCGCAGGTCGGCATGATCCAGAATGCGTTCGCAGCCTACCACAAGCAGCAGGCCAAGAGCGACATCATGCCGCTTTCCATGTGCGTGGCCATGAGCCAGGGCTATATCGGCTACGATCTGCAGAACATGATCGGCGAAGAGCTCGACCGCCGCGGTCTCGGCATCCACTGCGCGACGGTCCTGACGCAGGTCGCCGTCGACCCGGCTGACCCCGCGTTCCAGCACCCGACCAAGCCCATCGGCGCCTTCATGACCGAGGAAGAGGCCAAGAAGCTCGCCGCCGAGAAGGGCATCGACGTCGCCGAAGACGCCGGCCGCGGCTGGCGTCAGGTCGTTGCGAGCCCGCGTCCCAAGGAGATCGTGGAGATCGCGACCGTCAAGGCGCTCATGAACGCCAGGCACGCCGTCATCGCTGCCGGCGGCGGCGGTATCCCGGTCGTCTGGGAAGACAAGTATCACCTCAAGGGCGTGCCTGCCGTCATCGACAAGGACTTCGCCTCCGAGTGCATGGCCGAGCAGCTCGACGCTGACATGCTCATCATCCTGACCGCCGTTGAGAAGGTCGCCATCAACTTCGGCAAGCCCGACCAGAAGAACCTCGACGAGCTGACCCCGGACGAGGCCCGCAAGTACATGGCCGAGGGCCAGTTCGCGCCCGGCTCCATGCTGCCGAAGGTCGAGGCCGCTGTGAAGTTCGCCGAGTCCAAGCCCGGCCGCACCTCCCTCATCACCCTGCTGGAGAAGGCCAAGGACGGCATCGAAGGCAAGACCGGCACTGCCATCCATCTGTAAATTTCCTTAAGGTAACCGCTGAATCGATCGTCTGCGGTTCTCAGCGGATCTTTTGCCGCAACTGTGCAGTTCGAAAACTTGAAATACACAAAGTATTCCTGCGTTTTCAAACTTTCATTTGCGGCAAAATCTCTCGCTGATAACTCTTGCCGATCGAATCAGCGGTTACCAAAAGCGAGGAGCGCTGCCAGTGCAGCGCTCCTTTTTTCGCGCCGGGGCGGCCGCAGCGTAAAAAGTTTACAGCCCGGAAACAAATTTTTGCCCGATTGCACTTTTCTGTTGTGTTCAGGTGTGATACAATGTATTCGGAATTTTATGCCGTCATTCCGACGCGTTTCTACGATACAGATAAAGGAAGATCACTATGGAATTACTTGCTCCCGCCGGTTCGATGGAGGCGCTGCGCGCCGCCGTCTGCAACGGCGCTGACGCTGTATATCTGGGCGCGGGGACCTTCAACGCCCGCATGAACGCCCGCAATTTTTCCGCCGCCGACCTGCAGGAGGCCATCGTCTACTGCCATGTGCGCGGCGTCAAGGTCCATCTGACGCTCAATACGCTCGTGCTCGACCGCGAGATGCAGCGCGCGGCGGATCTGATCCGCATGGCGGCGGCCTTCGGCGTCGACGCGTTCATCGTGCAGGATCTGGGCGTGGTGTCGCTGTGCAAGGAGATCGCGCCCGACGTGCCGGTGCACGCGTCCACGCAGATGAGCATCCACTCGCTCGAGGGCGTTCTGGAGGCGGCAGCCCTCGGCTGCAGCCGGGTGGTCCTCTCGCGGGAGCTTCCGGCGTCGGAGATCGCGTATATCTGCAAAAAAAGCCCGGTCGAGATCGAGGTTTTCGTCCATGGCGCGCTGTGCATGTGCTATTCCGGGCAGTGCTATCTCTCGTCCGTCATCGGCCGGCGCTCCGGCAACCGCGGCCAGTGCGCGCAGCCCTGCCGCCTGCCCTACGGCTACGGCCGGTTTGAGTCGACCCGCTATCCTCTGAGTCTCAAGGACAACTGTCTTGTGGGCGAACTCGACGAGCTGCGCCGCATGGGCGTGGCCTCGCTCAAAATTGAAGGCCGCATGAAGCGGCCGGAGTACGTCGCCATCGTCACCCGGGCCTACCGCACGGTCTTGAACGGCGGGCAGCTGACGCAGGGCGATCTGCAGGAGCTTGAATCCGCCTTCTCCCGGCAGGGCTTTACCGACGGGTATTTCCAGGGTCGGCCCGGCGCGGACATGTTCGGCCGCCGGCAGGAGGGCGAGGATCCCTCGTCTCTCTTCGCCTCCGCCCGCGCGACCTATGAGCAGGGCGAGGCGCAGCGCATCGGCGTGAAATTTTATGCGATCCTCCAGTCCGGCCGCCCGGCGCAGCTCGCCGTGGAGGACCCGGACGGCAACGTCTGCAAGACCACCGGCCCCGTGCCGGAGCCTGCGGTCTACCGCTCGCTCACGCAGCAGGATCTTGAGCAGCAGCTCAAAAAGACCGGCGGTACGCCGTACGTCTGTACCGGCGTGCGGACGGTGCTGGGCCCCGATCTGATGCTTCCGGCCTCGGCCATCAACGCCATGCGCCGCGACGTCATCGCGGAGCTGACGGCCCGGCGCGGCCGCGTCGCCATGCCGCGGCTGAACGCCTACAACGAGCCGCCGCGCTACGACGGCATCTCCGGCGAGCCGCAGCTGACCATCGCGGTCCGCACGGCCGAGCAGATCACCTCCCGGATGCTCTCGATGAAGCCGACGGTTTTGTATGTGCCCCTGTCGGAGCTGGCGGCGAATCCTGATCTTGTGCAGCGCGTCGGCGTCGACACGCAGCTCGCGGCCATTCTGCCGCGCGTGATCTGGAGCTGTGAGCTCGTGCCGCTCGTGCGGCAGCTGCACACGGTCTATGAGATGGGCGTGCGGCAGGTGCTCGCGGGCAATCTCGGCCAGCTGCATATCGCGCGCGCGGCGGGCTTCGCCGTCCGCGGCGATTTCGGCCTCAATATCATCAATTCCCGCGCCATGCGGTACCTGCGCGAGCAGGGGCTCGACTCGCAGCTTTTGTCGTTCGAGCTGACGCTGCCGCAGATCCGCGATATCTCCAAGGCCGTCCCGGCCGAGGTGCTGATCTACGGACGGCTGCCGCTGATGCTGATGGAAAACTGCGTCATCAAAAACCGCACCGGCACCTGCACCTGCCAGACCGGCACCATCCGCCTCGTCGACCGCGTGGGAGAGGAATTCCCCGTCGTCAAAGACCCCGGCACGTGCCGCAATGTCCTGCTGAACGGCAAAAAGCTGTATCTGCTAGACAAGAAGGACGTGTTCCGCGGCATGGGCCTCTGGGCGCTGCGGCTGCAGTTCACAACGGAAAACCCCGGCGAGATCGATAAAATTCTCATGGACTATCAGGGCCGCGCGGCGTTTGACGCCGGCAGCTATACGCGCGGGCTCTACTCGCGCGGCGTGGAATAAACAAAAGGCAACACCGCACAATTGCGTCTGCGCGCTTCGGCGGATATTTTCCGCCAATCCTGCGCTTTTCAAATCTTGGCTTGGCGAAAAATCTCTCGCCGA
>DHKK01000131.1 GCA_002404795.1 Clostridiales bacterium UBA4696 | reverse complement strand
TGTCACTTACCTAAATTCAGAGGCAGCATGCACTAAACCGTAACCCAGCGCCCTTTTACCCCCCTTCTTTTCCGGCAAGACGGAAAAGAAGGGGCCGTCGGAGACATAAGGCAGTCGCAAATCTGCAGCAACCTCTCAGTCGCCTTCGGCGCCAGCTTCCCTGAGAGGGGAGCCTTGAGACGGCGTTATTTATAAATAGAATAACGACTCTGGCTGTCATTTCTTGCAACCTGCAAAAAAATATTGTATAATCAAAAAAGATTTTTAGCTACTTTCCCCTTTGGCCGGGAAACCTTCGGAATTACGGTGGCATGATGCCGAGAACAGCTCCGCTGTGACGTGAGGGCCGAAATTCGAATCAGAAGGAGTTTTTGCCATGGCTGTATTTTTTGTCAACGGAACGGAAGTGTCGGTGGAGAAGAACCAGCGGCTGCTGCGCTACCTGCGCGATACGCTGCACCTGACCTCCGTCAAGGACGGCTGTTCCGAGGGCGCCTGCGGCGCCTGCACCGTGCTCATCGACGGCGAGCCCATCCGCGCCTGCACCCCGTTTACCGATTCGCTCGCGGGCCGTCATATTATCACCGTCGAGGGTCTGACGGAGGAAGAACAGAAGCTCTATACCTACGCCTACGGCGAGGCCGGGGCCGTGCAGTGCGGCTTCTGCATCCCGGGCATGGTGCTTTGCACCAAGGCGCTGCTCGATAAAAACCCCGATCCGACCGACGAACAGATCCGCTACGCCCTGCGCAACAACTACTGCCGCTGCACGGGCTATGTAAAGATCTTTGCCGCCGTGCGGTTGGCCGCCAAATGCCGCCGCGAGGGCGTCATCCCCGCGCCGTCGGAGGACGATTGGAAGCTCGGCTCGAGCGTCCACCGCATCGACGTCGAGGAAAAGGTCCTCGGCTACGGCAAATACCCCGACGACTGGTATCTGCCTGATATGTGCTACGGCTCCGCCGTGCGCAGCCAGTATCCGCGCGCGCGCGTCCTCGCCATCGACACGTCGAAGGCCGCGGCGCTGCCCGGCGTCGTCCGTGTCATCACGGCGGCGGATATTCCCGGGGAAAACAAGGTCGGCCATCTCAAGCACGATCAGTATTCGCTCATCCCCATCGGCGGGTTGACGCACTACCTCGGCGACGCGATCGCGCTCGTGGTCGCGGAAACGCCCGAGATCCTCGAAAAGGCGAAAAAGCTCGTCAAGGTGACCTATGAGCCGCTGCCCGCCGTCCACAATCCCCCCGAGGCCTGGGCCGAGGACGCTCCGCGCGTCTTCGACGAGGAAGCATCCAACGTGCAGGCCTACAAGCACATCGCCCGCGGCGACGCCGAGACGGCGATCCAGAACTCCAAATACGTCATCTCCCAGCACTTTGAGACCCCGTGGACCGAGCACGCGTTCCTCGAGCCGGAGTGCGCGGTCTCCTATATGGACAAGGACGGCTATGTCATGGTCCTGTCCACCGACCAGTCGTCCCATACCACGCTGCACGAGTGTAAGCTCCTGCTCGGCACCGACAAGGTCCGCGTACAGAATCAGCTCGTCGGCGGCGGCTTCGGCGGCAAGGAGGATATGAGCGTGCAGCACCACGCCGCGCTCATGACCTACCTCACCGGCCGCACGGTCAAGGTCAAGCTGACCCGGCCGGAATCGCTGCTCATCCACCCGAAGCGCCATCCGTTCTGGATGGACTTCACCATGGGCTGCGACGAAAACGGCATCATCCAGGGCGTCAAGGCCAAGGTCTACTCCGATACCGGCGCGTTTGCCTCCCTCGGCGGCCCGGTGCTCGAGCGTGCCTGCACGCACGCGGCCGGCCCCTACAACTATCAGAATTTCGAGATCGAGGGCACGGCTTACTATACCAACAACCCGCCCGCGGGCGCGTTCCGCGGCTTCGGCGTCACGCAGACGTGCTTCGCCACCGAGACGCTGCTGAATGAAATGGCCGACAAGGTCGGCATCACCCCCTGGGAGATCCGCTACCGCAACGCCATCCGGCCCGGGCAGGAGCTGCCGAACGGCCAGATCGTCGGCGCGGAGACGGGCCTGGTCGAGACGCTCGAGGCAGTCAAGCCGTACTTCGACGAGGCGATGAAGCAGGGCAAGCCCGTCGGCCTTGCCTGCGCGATGAAAAACGCGGGCGTCGGCGTCGGCATCCCTGACTGGGGCCGCTGCAAGCTGATCGTGGAGGATGACGCGAAGGTCCATATCTACGCGGGCGCATCCTGCATCGGCCAGGGCGTCGGCACCGTCCTCGTGCAGATGATCGTCACCAATACGCCGCTGCACCGCGGCGATATCGTCTATGAGCGCTCGAACACCTGGATCGCGCCGGACTCCGGCGATACCTCCGGCTCGCGCCAGACGCTCGTCACCGGCGAGGCCTGCCGCCGCGCCTGCGAAAAGCTCGCCGCCGCGCTCGAGGGCCATACGCTGTCCGACCTCGTCGGGCAGGAGTTCTACGGCGAATACCTCGCCAAGACCGACAAGCTCGGCGCGGACGTGCCGCACCCCGTCTCGCACGTGGCCTACGGCTACGCGACGCAGATGTGCATCCTCGATAAGAAGACCGGCAAGGTCGAGCACATGGTCGCCGCGCACGACGTCGGCAAGGCCGTCAATCCCCGGTCGTGCGAGGGGCAGATCGAGGGCGGCGTCGTCATGAGCATGGGCTATGCCCTGCGCGAGCAGTATCCCATCGACGATAACTGCAAGCCGATCGAAAAATACGGCGAGCTCGGCCTCTTCCGCGCGCATGAGATCCCGAAGATCACGCCCATCGTGGTCGATAAGCCGGGTCTCGACGTGGCCTGCGGCGCCATCGGCATCGGCGAGATCACCTCGATCCCGACGGCCCCGGCCATCGCCGACGCCTATTTCCGGCTCGACGGCGAGCGCCGCACCAGGCTGCCGCTGGCAGACACCCCGTATGAAAGGAAGGCGTGAGAGATGGCAAAGCTGAAAAAACCGTCTCCGAAATTTGCCGTTGTCGCCTGCTCCGGCGGCTGCCGCGCAACGGCGGACTGCCGGTATGGCTGCGTCGGCTGCGGCGTGTGCGTGAGCGTCTGTCCGTTCGAGGCCATTGAGATCAATGCCCTTGGTGTCGCCGAGGTGGACAAGGATCGCTGCATCGGCTGCGGAAAGTGCGCGAAGGAATGTCCGCGCGCCGTCATCTCCATCCGCGACCGGCTGAACCCCATCGTCGTCAAATGCTCGAATCATGACGCAGGCAAGGCCGCCCGGCAGATGTGCGAGGTCAGCTGCATCGGCTGCGGCCTGTGCGCAAAGGCGTGCCCGGCGGGCGCGATCACCGTCGCGGACAACCTCTCAAGAATCGACGAGAGCGTCTGCCTCAGCTGCGGGCAGTGCGCGGTCAAGTGTCCGCGGCACGCCATCGTCGACGTCCGCGGCATCCTGACGCCGGTGTGCTGGTGAAAAGCGACTGTGCCCCCCCCCTCTATGAAGAGGGGGCTGTCACCGAAGGGGACTGAGGGAGTTTTCTTCTCCCCCCTGATCGCCGT
>DHKK01000100.1:1833-4694 GCA_002404795.1 Clostridiales bacterium UBA4696 | reverse complement strand
AACTATCTTATTGCACTATACAAGAAGTCCGTCCTTGTGCCGACTTCGCCGGTGTAGGCAGCCGTGCGCGGGCTCCACTGCCGGACGATCACGGGAAGGTGGTCGTCCTCCAGAATGCCCTGCAGCATTTCCGCCCACGGCGAGGTCTTCGTGCCGATAAAGCAGTAGTCGTCGACCTTTGGCCCGCGGGTGAGCCTGCTGCCGCAGAAGGCGCAGACGTCGTCCTCGTTCAGCAGATAGCAGTTTTCACAGTAATACATGCCGCAGCTCCTTTCTGCCGGTCATTTTCCGGCCTTCAGCTCCTTGCGCTGCTGTTTCGTCTTGCAGAAGTGCTCGAGCACTGGGATAAAGAGGAAGCAGGTGAAGCCCGCCGTGAAGCCGCCGTTGTACAGGCAGAACGCGCCGTGCAGCAGCGGGACGCAGGTGACGAAGGTGTAGTGGATCATGCCGAACAGCACGCCCGTCAGCCAGCCATAGACGCCCGTCACCGGAGACAAACCGTTTGCGAAGCAGAGGCCGATGACGATGGCCTGTGTGTTGGCCATGAGCGTATGCTCCGCGCCGGTCAGCGAGCAGACGAACTGCGCCACGTAGCTTGCCGCCACATAGCCCACCATGATCGGCCAGACATTGGCCGGATGGCTGCCCTTGTAGCAGCAGCAGACCATGCAGAACACGCAGCCGAGCGTCGCGGCGTTCCACTTCGCGCCGATCAGCAGATAATACAGGACGATAAACAGGCCGTAGATGCCGAAGTTCAGGACTGACGCGCCGGAGCCGTATTTTGTGCCGTAGTCGACGTTGTAGCCGGAGTCGCGCAGGAGCTTTCCGTATTCCTTTCCGCCGCCCATGGCCAGGCCCCAGATGATCGCAAGGCCAAAGACCACGCCGCAGAAGACGAAGCTCAGCACCGGGAAGCTGTCGCCTAGACCGACACCCTCCGACGCCGGAGGCGCGGGCAGGAAGACCTTGTACAGCAGCGACCGCAGGAAGAACGCGATCAGGCCGATGGGGATGGCCGCGTTGTAGAGGTCATAGCCCTTGTGCATGCTCGGGCTGTGCGGAAGGACGGCGGGGAAGACGAAGCCGATGAAGATGCCGACGGCCAGTGCCAGCAGAATGCCGTGGAGCGTGAAGCCGGAGGCGGACGCGGGGTCCAGCGTCGGATAATTGAACAGCATCTCGGTGATCAGTGGGGCCAGACCCGTGGAGAACAGGAAGGCGTTGGCCATCGCGCCGGGCTTTTTCTTCATGACGAGGCAGTAGATCAGCACACCGGCGAACGAGAACCAGATGTTAAGGATCGTCGTGCCCCAGAAGCAGAAGCCCGCCGTCAGGAAGAACGCCAGGACGGACACGCCGTCCGGCTTGCTGCCGGGCAGGCAGTAGAGCCCGAGACAGACCGCGCAGACCAGCGCGACATTCAAAAATGTGCCGGAAAAACCGCCGTAGCTGGGGTCAAAATAGCTCTTGACCGTCTGGCCGGACTGCGTGCAGATGCGCACGAGCCCATCCAGCATCCCGCTGCGGTCCGACACGAGCAGAGCCGCGAGCAGGCAGATCACGGTAAAACCCGCGAACAGCCAGCGGATCACGGTCTGGGGACTTTGAAACTTCTCTTTCATTCGATCCACGCTCCCTTCAAGCTTTGAAAAAAACTGCCGCCGGAACGGGCCGGCGGCAGCGCGTTGGTTGTACTTACAGCGTGCGCTCGGCAGCTTCGACCACATGGCCGATCAGAACAGAGGTCGTGACGGAGCCGACACCGCCGGGGACCGGCGTGATGGCGCCGACGATCGGCTCGACCTCGGAGAAGACGGCGTCGCCGGCGATGGCGCCCTTGCCGCCCTTGGAGTTGATCTTCTCGGGATCCCAGTTGATGGAGACGTCGATGACGATCTGGCCTTCCGAGACATAGTCCTTCGTCAGGCTGTTCAGAACGCCGGCCGCGGAGACGAGGATGTCCGCCTTGCGGGCGATGCCGGCCACGTCGACGGTCTTGGTGTGGCAGACGGTGACGGTGGCGTTCTTGGCCATCAGCATCATCGCGGCAGGCTTGCCGACGACGAGCGAGCGGCCGATGACAACGGCGTTCTTGCCCTTGCAGTCAATGCCGTAGTAATCCAGGATCTCCATGCAGGCCTGCGGGGTGCAGGGGGCGAAGCCCAGCTTTTTGCCGGTGAAGACGCCCGCGTTGGAAAGGTCCGTCATGCAGTCGACGTCCTTGCAGGCAGCCAGATGGTTGCAGATCTCGTCCTGGTCGGCCTTCAGGTGCTTCGGCAGCGGCCGGAACATCAGGCAGCCGTGGATGGAATCGTCTGCGTTAATGGCCTCGATCTGCGCGATCAGCGCCTCCTTGCTCACGTCCTCAGGCAGGACGAACTTCTCAACCTCGACGCCGATCAGCTCTGCGCGGGCGGTCGCGCCCTTTTCGTAGGACAGGTCGGAGGGGTTCTCACCGCAGCGGACGATGGCCAGCTTCGGGCTGACGCCCTTTTCCTTCAGCGCGGCGACTCTCGCCTGCAGCTTTTCGTTCATTGCGGCGGTAACTTCTTTGCCAAGCAGTAATTTAGCCATTTTCCTTCTCCTTTTTATTTAAAGAACCCGGCCTTGACGGTCTCGAAGATCTCGTCCGCCATTTTGCCGTATTTGTCCAGCATACCGAGGCACTTGGCGTTCATTTCTTCTGCCAGCGCGCGGTTCTGGAGCGTCTTGGTGTTGATGAAAACGTTGAGGGAAGCCGCCTGCAGGGCGGATTTCACGATGGCCGCGCCGCAGCCCGCGTCAGAGACGGCGAGGCGGGAGCCCTTGGCCGCGAACACGGAGATGGCTTCGATCGACTCGCAGCACAGCTCCATGAT
>DHKK01000100.1:1252-1749 GCA_002404795.1 Clostridiales bacterium UBA4696 | reverse complement strand
GGATCGTCCTTCGGGATGCCGTAGGCCTTGGACAGGGGGATAAAGCCCTCCGCGTCGGCGGGGACCTGATCGAGCAGCTCGTTCTGCAGCTGGTCGCACTTGGCCTTCAGGGCAAGGATCTCTTCTTCGACGTCCGCATATTTCTTCTTGCCGACGGTGAGCGAGCCGACCATGTTGCCGAGCGCCGTGCCGAGCGCGGCCACCAGCGCGGAAGCGCCGCCGCCGCCGGGGGCAGGCTCGCTCGAGGCGAGGACCGTGACGAATTCACGGCAGGATCTTGTTGTATAATCCATGATAACTCCTTATTTTCAGAAAGGCAGGCGGCGGATACCGCCGCCTGCCGGTAAGTAACGTTTACTTGGGGGCCCCGCAAAGCGCAGCTTTGTGGGGAGCGATGAAACAGAGCGTCAGGATAAGAAGCCCTGCGTGCAGGGATTCGTTCCGAAAGCTCTGATTTCAGAGCCTTAGAACAGGCCGCTGACCTTGCCGGTCTCGGT
>DHKK01000100.1:642-1199 GCA_002404795.1 Clostridiales bacterium UBA4696 | reverse complement strand
TAAGCCGGGTTCGCGGCGGTACCGGGCATCATGGAGATGGTGCCGGCCATCGGGCAGAGGAACTTCGCGCCGCCGTACTCCAGGATGTCGCGGATGGCGAGCCGCCAGCCGGTGGGAACGCCCTTCTTGGTCGGGTCGTCGGACAGGGACAGGTGGGTCTTGACCATCATGGTGCAGTAATCCTTGTACTTCGGGTCGGACTCGAAGCGCTCGGCCTTCTGCACAGCCAGAGGTGCCCAGTCAACGCCGTCGGCGCCGTAGACTTCCTTGGCAATCAGTTCCACGCGCTGACGCAGCGGCATTTCAAGATCGTACAGGAACTTGATGTTGACCGGCTCCTCGCAGGCTTCGACGACGGTCTTGGCCAGTTCGATTGCACCTTCGCCGCCGTAACGCCAGTGGTTGGACTCCGCGCAGCGGACGCCGTGCTCTTTGCAGAGTTTCTTCAGCAGGGCGATTTCCGCGTCGGTATCGGTGTAGAAGCGGTTGATGCAGACGACCGGGTTGATGCCGGACTTCTTGATGGTGTTCACGTGGTGGAACAGGTTGCAGGTGCC
>DHKK01000100.1:453-590 GCA_002404795.1 Clostridiales bacterium UBA4696 | reverse complement strand
TGGAACAGGTTGCAGGTGCCCTTTTCCAGAAGTTCGAGGTTCTCCTCGGTGTATTCCTTCGGCAGAGGTGCGCCCGGGGTGACCTTCGGGCCGCCGCCGTGCATCTTAAGCGCACGGACAGTTGCGACCAGAACGGA
>DHKK01000100.1:0-262 GCA_002404795.1 Clostridiales bacterium UBA4696 | reverse complement strand
TGAACGAGAACCGGCTGATGCTCGACAGAGTAGCACATGGTGGGGTTGATGGTGTTGCGCATCCACGCGGTCATCGCGCCTGCAACCTCGAGATCGTCACAGGTGACGGGTTCGCCACTGCGGGAGTACGCGACGACAATCTTGCCGATGCGCTCACGCAGATCCTTGAGGTCACGGGCGACAGCCAGAATCGCCATCAACTCGGAGCCGACGGCAATGCCGAACTTGGACTCCATCATGAAGCCGTCCAGACGGCCGCCGA
>DHKK01000147.1 GCA_002404795.1 Clostridiales bacterium UBA4696 | reverse complement strand
ACCAGCTTTTCAATGATACCGGAGCGGGTCGCTGGGGTTCCAATGCCCTTGCGCTCGGCATCATCTGGCATATCATCCTTGCCCGCATTTTCCATCGCGGCCAGCAGCGTATCCTCGGTGAAGTGCTTGGGCGGCGTGGTTTTGCCGGTCTTGACCGATGCGGCAGATACGGGAAGCGTCTGCTGTTCTGTCACCATCGGCAGCGCGGGCGCTGCCTCCGTCTGTTCCTGCTCATAGCACTTCCAGCCGGGAGCAAGAACGGTTTTGCCTTTGGCGGTGAAGCTCTGACCGGCACAGTCCACCGTAATGACCGTTTCTGCGTAGCGGTGGGGTTCATCCACGGCACGAAGCAAGCCCTTTGCCGCCAGCTTTAGCACCTCGCGCTCGCCCAGCGGCAGAGAGGCCATGTCTACCTTTTCCGCGCTGATGGTAGGGACAATGGCGTGGTGATCGGTGACTTTTTTGCTGCTGCACACCTGCTTGGCGCAGATGGTCGGCGGCTTCTCCATACCGCAGACAGCGGCAGCGGCGGCGACAAGGCCGGGGACGCTGCCCTCCATATCGTCGGTCAGAAAGCGGCTGTCGGTGCGCGGGTAGGTACAGAGCTTCTTTTCATAGAGCGCTTGAAGATAGTCGAGGGTCTGCTGAGAGGTGTAACCGAGGATGCGGTTGGCGTCGCGCTGTAGAGAGGTCAGGTCATAGAGTGCGGGCGCTTTCTCGGACTTTTCTTTTCGTTCCACGCTTTTGACCGCTGCGGTCTTGCCCTTGCAGGCATTGGCGATAGCGTCGGCGTCCTTTCTGTCTTTCATTCTGTCTGTCGCGGCGGGAAAGCCGCAATCGAGCTGGACGGTGTAGAACGGCTCTGCCTCAAACGCAGAGATCTCCGCCTCGCGCTGTACCAGCAGCGCCAGCGTGGGCGACATGACGCGCCCGATGTTCAATGTGCGGCCATACGTCAGCGAGAAATACCGTGTGGCATTGATACCCACCAGCCAATCGGCCTTGGCGCGGCAGAGGGCGGATTGATGCAGGCCGTCATAGTCATGCCCGGATTTAAGCTGCTGGAAGCCGCTGCGGATGGCATCATCCTCCATTGAGGAAATCCAAAGCCGCAGGATAGGCTTGGAGCATCCTGCAAGGCAGTAGACCGTGCGAAAGATCAGCTCGCCCTCGCGTCCAGCATCGCAGGCGTTGACCACCTCGGTCACGTCCTCCCGGCGCATCAGCTCCCGCAGAATGTCAAACTGCTTCTGCTTATCAGAGCGGACGATGAAGCGGAACGAGGATGGAATGATGGGCAGCGCTGCCAGCGTCCATTTGGCATCATCTGCATTGTAAACGGCAGCGTCGGCCAGCTCTGCCAGATGCCCGAAGCACCACGACACGATGTACCCGCCGCCCTCCAGATACCCGTCATGCCGTGATTTCGCACCCAGCACGGCGGCGATGCTCTGCGCCACGGAGGGCTTTTCGGCGATCACAAGGCGCATGGTGCAGCCTCCATTCTCTTTACATCACGGTAGCAGGGGCGGATGCAGCTCTGCCCAAAGCGTTTGCAGCCGTAGCAGAAGTGTTCCTTGGCAGCGGCGGGAGGGCTGTCCTCCCGCGCGGCTTTCGGCTTCTGCATCATCATGCGTTCCAGCGGATTGTTGGTGAAATATCTCATGCGTCCGTATCCTCCATAGTATCCTGCTCCGGTTCGCCCTCATACGGCTCAAACTCGTATTCGTCCTCGTCCTCGCCGTAGTCATAATCGTCCAGATCGGCGCTGCCCTTGGTCTGCGGCTTGGCCTTTTTTTGCTTGAAGATGTAGAACGCGGCACCGCCGCCCAGCGCGACGATCAGCAACACGACAAGGATGCCACCCACGCCGCTCTTTTTCTCCGGTTCCTCGGCGGCGGGTTCTGTCGGCTCGGCGGGAACTTCGGGTTTTGCCTCCTTGCCAACGCACTCGGTCATGTTGACCGCGCAGATGGGGCAGGACGTATTGACCGCACCGGCCACGCATTTGGTGGTGCAGGAGCAAGTGGCGGGCGTTTCTTCCTCGCCGGTCAGCGCCATCAGGTCAGCCTCATCCACCTGATTTAAGAAGTGGACGGTTTCTTCGCCCTCATCGTCGCGGTCAATAATCATGTAAAACACATTGCCGTTCTTGCTTTCCAGCGTAATGAACTGTTTTCCAGCCTTGGTGCTGGTGCCAATATCGTCGATCAGCGTCAGATTGCCGTCCGGTGTCAGCGCGTCGCTGCCGTCCGTCATGCCGCCGAGAAGAAGCTGCCAGAGGTCGGCCAGCTCCTTTTCATCAAACGGGAGGGTGATGCCGCCGATGCTCACGGTACTGTCGGCGGCGTCGGTGACGGTCAGATAGCCGCCGTACACATAGCCTACACGGGCGGGCAGCAGGATTTTCACCCAATCGCCGTCTCTGCCGATCACATCGACCACCGTGCCGTTGGGGAGCTGTGTAAATGCGGTGTTGTCCAGTCCCGCGCCGGTGCGGACGTTCAGGTTGCCGCCGTTGGTCGTGACCGTGCCGATCTGTTTTGCTTCCTGCGTGTCTGCGGCGCTGCTTTCGGCGGCGGGCACCGCATCATCGGGATAGTCGCCGCCGCTGGCAAAGGCAGAAACGGGGAGAATCCCGATGCACAGGAGCATCAGCAGCAGGCTGATAAAAAT
>DHKK01000045.1 GCA_002404795.1 Clostridiales bacterium UBA4696 | reverse complement strand
CTTCCCCTCATAGGGGAAGGCAGGGGTTCGGGTGGCTGCTTACAGCTTTCCCTGTTCCCGCAGGGCCTGGACTTTGGTGGGCAGGCCCCAGATGTTGATGAAGCCGGCGGCTTCGGCCTGGTTGAAATCGCTCTCGCCGAAGGTGACGAGGTTCTCGGAGTACAGGGAGTACGGCGAGGTGATGCCGGCGTTGATCATGTTGCCCTTGTAGAGCTTGATGTTGACGGTGCCGGTGCAGTACTCGTTGGACTTCTTGGCGAAGGCGGTCAGCGCCTCCTGCAGCGGGGAGTACCACTTGCCGTTGTAGATGAGGTCGGCGTAGTCGACGGCCAGCTTTTCCTTCATGTGCAGCGTCTCTTTGTCGAGCGTCAGCATTTCGAGCTGCTCGTGCGCAAAGTAGAGGATCGTGCCGCCCGGGGTCTCATAGATGCCGTGGTCCTTCATGCCGATGAGCCGGTTTTCCACGATATCGAGGATGCCGACGCCGTTTTCGCCGCCGAGCTTGTTGAGCTTGCGGATGATGTCGGAGACCTTCATCTTCTCGCCGTCGACCGCCACGGGGACGCCCGCCTCAAAGCTGACGGAGACTGTCGTGGGCGTATCGGGCGCCTGATAGGGGGAGACGCCCATCTCGAGGAACAGGGCCTTATCGAGATCGGGCTCGTTGGCCGGGTCTTCGAGGTCGAGACCCTCATGACTCAGGTGCCAGAGGTTCTTGTCCTTGGAATAGTTGGTCTCGCGGGAGATCTTCAGCGGCACGTTGTGCGCCTCGGCGTAGTCGATCTCTTCGTCACGCGACTTGATGTCCCACTCTCTCCACGGGGCGATGATGGGCATGTCGGGCGCGAAGCGCTTGATGGCCAGCTCGAACCGGACCTGGTCGTTGCCCTTGCCGGTCGCGCCGTGGGCGATGGCGTCGGCGCCTTCGGCCAGCGCGATCTCGGCGAGCTTCTTGCCGATGACGGGCCGCGCAAAGGCGGTGCCGAGCAGGTACTTCTCATACTTGGCGTCCATCATGACGGACGGGACGATGATCTCGTCGCACATCTCGTCGGTGAGGTCGGCGATGATGAGCTTGCTCGCGCCGGTCTTGATGGCCTTTTCCTCCAGACCGTCGAGCTCGTCGCCCTGGCCGACGTCGGCCGCGACGGCGATGATCTCCGGATCGTTGTAATTTTCCTTCAGCCAGGGAATGATGATGGACGTATCGAGACCGCCCGAGTAGGCCAGAACGATTTTCTTGATCTTGCTCTTATCCATGATTGTAACCTCCGTAAAGCACTTGTCTGTGTGGGCGTTTTTCTTTATGCACGTAATATACACACTTTATGCAGAAAAGTCAAGAATAAAATTTATAAATATTCATTTACGTCAAAAACGATGCATACTCATGCGTACCCGCACCCGGATTTGTGCAGATTGAAAAAAACTTTACTTTTTCTTCCGAAGCGCGTAAAATCTGAGGTAACAACGATCGATCTGATTGGATTACAGAGGATATTGCCATGTCGAACGAGATCCGTGTTCTGCTTTCCGCTCTTGACCCGCACCGGCGGGATCTGTGCGCCGCGGTGCTGGCGCTCTGCGCGCCGGAATTTGAAGCGCCGGCGCCGCCCACGCAGGTCTTTTTATCTTCGCTCTACCAGAAGCTCTGCGGCCGGATGTTCCCCGACGGCCTGCCGGAGATCCCGGCGCTGACGGCGGACGAAGAAGGCTATCTTGCCGCGCTCGAGTCCGCGCTGCAGAACCCGGCGGACAGCTTTGACCCCTGCCTCGATCTGCTGCCCCTGCCGGAGGATTCCATCTCCGGCAGCCGCGTGGAGGGGCAGTACCGCCTGTTTGCCGAGGCCGTGCGGCGGGACCATCTGCTGGCCGTCATGCGCCTGGGGATGGAGGCGACGCCCTTTGACCCCGCCTCGCACACCATCGGCGTGCACAATGTCGCCCTGCATACAGCGATTCTGGCGAAGCGGGCGGGCTTCCCGGTCGACCTGCCGCTCGTGCGTGCGGCGGCGCTGGGGCACGACATCGGCAAGTTCGGCTGCCGCGGTGAGGACCTCGGGCGCATCGCCTATCTGCACTATTATTATACCTGGCAGTGGTTCAGCCGGAACCGGATGGAGGAGATCGGCTATATCTCCGCCAACCACTCGACCTGGGATCTGGAATTTGAAAATCTGCCCATCGAGTCGCTGCTGCTCATCTACGCGGACTTCCGCGTGCGCGGCACGCGGCAGCCGGGCGAAAAAGAGGTCATGTGCATCCATACGCTCGCCGAGGCCTACGAGATGATCTTCTGCAAGCTGGCCGACATGACGCAGGAAAAGACGCTCCGCTACCGCAACGTCTACCACAAGCTGACCGACTTTGAAAACCTGCTCCTGAGCCGCGGCGTCAGCCCGCGGCTGGAGGACAGTGAGCTTCTGCCGCACGAGACGAAGGATCCCTCGCTCATGGACGCGCCGCAGGCGCTGCGCGCCCTGCGCGACCTGACGCTGGACGGTTCCATCCGCCTCATGCACACGCTCTCGACCGACCAGACGCTCGAGCAGCTGCTCGAGCAGGCCAAGGGCGAAAAAAATCTCCAGCGCATCCGCATGTATCTGCGGCTGCTGGAGGAGTACAGCACCTATATGACAAGGGCCAACAAGCGCAAGACGCTGGTGCTGCTCTACGAGCTGCTCATGCACCCGGACGGCGACGTGCGCCGCATCGCGGGCAGGATCATGGGCAAGATCCTGGCGAACGCCGGCCCGCGCTACCGCAAGGAGCGGCCGCTGTCGGCCAGGGACGGGCAGATGCCCCCGGCGGTCATGTCGCTGCTGGCGGAATCGGGGGAGCTCTGGGCAGAATATATCGGGCTCTGCCTGCATCCGGATTATAAGATCTCCAGCAAGCACGCGCTGCGCATCTCCAACTCGCTCAAGACCATCTGCCAGAGCCTCTTTGCCGCCTGTGACGAAAAGGAGGCCGGGCCGCTCGTCCGGCCGCTGCTCGCGGCGCTGGCGCAGGCCGGGGCGGAGGACCGGTTCGTGCTGGTCGACGCGCTGTGCCATGTGCCGTGCGGGTATCTGCCGCAGGAGGAGCTGCCGGAGCTCGTGCGGCAGCTCGCGGCCATGCCCGGCACAGGCAACCCAGAGCTCGATATCATCGTGCTGCATGAGCTTTTGCGGCTGGCGCACGCATACCCCGCGCTGCAGGCGCAGATCCGGGAGGCCATGCGGAGCTACCGCCCGCAGTGGGAGGACCATCTGGCCCACGACTGGCTGCGCGCGCGCCTGCTCGGCGAGGCGCAGCCGGAGCCGGACGCGCAGACGATCTCCCGCATCCACCTGAGCAATCTCAAAAACGCTGTCCACTGGACCGTCAAGCTGACGCAGATCAACATCCTGACCCAGTACGTGCGCAGCCATCCGGACGCGGCGTTCCATACCGCGCTGCATTTTTCCAACCTTCTGTGCGTCAGCGAGCATCTGCCCGTGCGCGAGGCGGCGGGCAACGCCCTGCTTGCCATTGCGCCGCAGCTGCTCGTTGACCAGATCAACGAGATCGTCATCGACCTGACCCGCGAGCTCGAGTCCGGGCAGGAGCAGATCTCGCGCTTCATCCCGCCGTATCTCGGAAGACTTCTGTGCCAGCTGCCGGAAAAGGAGCTGCACGAGTCGGTCGAGAGCATCGGCGCGCTGGCGTGCGGGGCGTCCATCCGGCCGGCGCGCGTGGCGCTGTTTACGCTGGGCGAGGCGCTGAACGTGCTGCCGGAGGCACAGACGGACGTGGAGGACCGCATCCTCGGTCTCATCCTCACCGGCATCGCCCACTATGACGAGACCATCCACCAGACGGCGCTGGCCGTCCTCTGCCGGGATATTTTCGGCCGCAGCCAGCTGCCGATGGCAAGAAAGCACACCATCTTCGTGCGCCTGCACAAAAAGCTGCTGACGCTCCTGTCCGAGCCGCGCGCGGGACAGCTCACGTTCTTCAACTGCGCGGCTATGCTGAACCATCTCTACCGTTACACCGTCCGGCAGGAGCTGCAGGAGGGAGCCTTCCGCTTTTTGCCAGAAAAGCCCGCCGCGTTCTTCCCCGGCACCTTCGACCCCTTCTCCGTCGGCCACAAGCAGATCGTGCAGGAGATCCGCGCCCGCGGCTTCGAGGTCTATCTGGCCGTCGACGAGTTCTCGTGGAGCAAAAAGACGCTCCCGAAGCTCCTGCGGCGCAGGATCGTCTCCATCTCCGTGGCCGACCAGTGGGATACGTATCTGTTCCCGGATGATATCCCGGTCAACATCGCCATGCCGGACGATCTTTCCCGGCTGCAGTCGCTGTTTGCGGGCAGGGAACTCTATCTCGTCGCGGGCAGCGACGTGATCGCCAACGCCTCGGCCTACAAGAGCCACGAGCCCGGCACGGCGGCGGACTATAACCACATCATCTTCTGCCGCGACGGCAGCGCCGACCATGCGGCGCTCTCCGCCGCCATCCGCGGGAAGCTGCTGCTGCTGGCCCTGCCGCCGTTTTATGAGACGGTCAGCTCCACGCGTATCCGCGCCTCGGTCGACCAGAACCTCGATATCTCCATGCTCGTCGCGCCCGTCGTGCAGACGTATATCTACGAATGCGGCCTGTACGTCCGCTCACCGGAGCTCAAAAATGTGCTGCGGCGCGAGGAGCTGTATTTCAGGACCGCTTCGGACGGCGACGAGGCCCTGCCGGAAGCCGCCCGCGCCTGCATGCAGGGCAAAAAGGACGCCCGGGCGGCCATGCTGCTGGCCCGGCCGGCGCGGCTGCTTGGCTGGGCGGCCGGGCACCCGATCCTGCTGGACGATCTGTATGCGGCGCTGGGGTCGCTCGAGGCGTGCAGCTATGTCCGGCAGCATGCCTCGGGGCAGATCCTGCTCGTCGACGGCTGGTGGGTCCCGGATATGGACGACGCGGCCGAGCGGCTGCGGATGCTCCTCAATGAGCTGCTGGCAAGGAGCCTCGAGCAGGGCAGCACCTACGCGCTCTGCCGCTGCCCGGAAAACGCGCCCGCGCTGCGAGATGCGCTGCGGCAGCTGGGCTTTGCCGCCGTGGAGGCGGACACGGAGATCTTCTGCGTCGACATGCGCAACCCCGTCATGCTCCTGCAGGACGCCATGCTCTGCATCAAGCCCCCGCATAAAAACGCACCTGCCGTGCAGCAGGCCGTCCGCGAAACGAGGCCCCGGCTGCGCATGGCGCTCGGCGCCATGTTCCCCGGAAAGCTTCTGCTGTGCTTCGATACCGAGATGCTCAACCAGGCCATCGCCCAGCGCATCGAGCAGATGAACGGCGTGCAGGACGTGCCGCCCGGCGTGCGGCGGCTGGGGCCCTATATGTGCGTGCCCTACGGCAAGATCTTCGCCGATGCCATCGTGCCGAACACGGTCACGAAGACGCTGCACGTCGAAAAGTGCTACGCGCCCGACGTGCGCAGCTTCACGATCGAGGAATACCCCGATTATTCGCCGCTGCCGAGCCAGGTGCGCGCGCTCCGCTCGTTCCACCGGCCGATCATCCTCGTGGACGATCTGCTGCACAAGGGCTACCGGATCGAAAAGCTCGACCGCGTGTTCCGGCAGGAGCAAATCGCCGTCGACCGCATTCTTGTCGCCGTCATGTCTGGCTACGGCCGCGATCTGATGCGCGTGCAGGGGCGGCGGGCCGAGTGCGAGTATTTCATCCCGAACCTCCACTACTGGGTGACCGAGAGCCTGCTCTATCCCTTCATCGGCGGCGACAGCGTCGCCGGCCGGCGGCAGAAGGAGCGGATGCTCCCGTCGGTCAATATGATCCTGCCGTATGTCTACCCCAGCTATTTCTTCGACGTGACGGAGAAGAGCATCCGGAACCTGTCCAAAACGGCGCTGGAGAACGCCATGCAGATCCTGCGTGCGCTCGAGCGGGAGCACCAGCGCAGCTTCTCCGCCGCGCTCACCATCCGCCGCCTGGGCGAAGCCCTGCTCCAGCCCCGCCTGCCCGACAAAGGCGACTGCATGACCTTCGACTTCTCCCTCCCCGCCTCGACCTACCTCGAAGAAGACCTCGCAAGGCTGGACCGGATCTGCAGGTAGTGTACCAAAACCTCCCCTTTCAGGGGAGGTGGCTCGGCGAAGCCGAGACGGAGAGGTTGCTGCAAATTTGTGACGACCTCTCAGTCTGCTTCGCAGACAGCTCCCCTGGAAGGGGAGC
>DHKK01000132.1 GCA_002404795.1 Clostridiales bacterium UBA4696 | reverse complement strand
CGTCAAAACCTTCGGTTTTGCCACCTCCCTCGTCAGAGGGAGGCTTTGGTGCTGCGTACATCCATGGGTTCCCCTCGTAGGGGAAGGCTTCTCCTTACCCTCTCTGTCGCACGGCCTCGTAGAGGAGGATGGCGGCGGCGTTGGAGGCGTTGAGGGATGAGATGCGGCCGTGCATGGGAATACTGACTTTGAAGTCGCACGCTTCTGAGACGAGGCGGCTCATGCCCTCGCCCTCGTTGCCGATGACGATGGCGGCCGGGCCCTTGAGGTCGGCCGCATAGAGGCCGGTATCGCCGTCGGCTGCGGTGCCGAAGACCCAGACGCCCGCCTTCTGCAGGTCGCGGATGGTGCTGACCAGATTGGACACGCGGGCGACCGGCAGGTATTCCAGCGCGCCCGCCGAGGCCTTGCCGACGACGGCCGTCAGGCCGACGCTGCGGCGCTTCGGGATGATGACGCCGTGCGCGCCCGCGCACTCCGCCGTGCGGATGATGGCGCCGAGGTTATGCGGGTCCGACAGATCGTCGCACAGGACGATGAGGGGCGCTTCTCCCCTTCTTTTCGCGTTTTCGAGGATCTCATCGACCGTGGCGTAGGCGTGGGCCGCGACCATGGCGACGACGCCCTGATGCGCGCCGGTGGCGGAGAGCTGGTCGAGCTTGCGCCGGTCGGTCTCCACGACGGCGGCCCCGGCCTCCTTCGCCATGGCGGCGAGGCGGGCAAGGGCGCGGTCGGTCTCGCCGGCGGCGATATAGAGCTTGTCGATCGGGCGGCCGGCAGCGAGCGCTTCCTGCACGGCGTTGCGGCCCTCGAGCATATTTTCTGCCGCCTCCGAGGGCTCCTGCGCGCGGCGCAGGGGCGGGCGGCGGTCACTGCGGTTCCATTTTTTCTGTTCCATGATCTCTCCAGCTTCTGCGTGATTTCGTCAGAATTTCTTTTCATAGTATGTCATGGTATAGTATAACAGCTTCTTCGGCAAAGCTCAATCCCAATCTCACAATTCACAGAAAATTTACCGCCCCGCCGCGGGTTCTTTCTTGTAAAAGCCGGGCGGGTGTGATAAGATTTGAAAAGTGTCAGCTGACAAGGGCACGCGCCCTTGTCAGCTGACGCAAAGGAAAAGCAAACTAAATTTTCCCATGTTTTTTTGCAGAAAGAAGGTGCGTTTTTGAATAACGACCCCAAGGGCAAAAAGCCGCAGGACAACAAGCCGCAGAACAATGACGACGGCCGTCAGGGCCGCCGGATCGTCTTTTTGATGGTCGCGGCGCTCATTGCCACGCTGCTCATCAATTCCCTCTATACCTCCATCGCCAACGCTTACCTGTCGGAGATCCCGTACAACGAATTCCAGGAGTATCTCGACAAGGACGAGATCGCGGAGCTGGAGTTCCAGTCGGACCGGATCGTCATCCTGACGCGGGATGAGGCCAAGAAGCCCGCTGCGCAGCAGCGGATGTACTACACCGGCATGATCCCAAACTACGATAATTCCGCACTCAAGGCGCAGCTGGACAAGCAGGGCGTCGTCTACAACACCGAGATCGTCGAGCAGGCCAGCCCCATCGTCACCTTTATCCTGACGTGGCTGCTGCCGATCATCATCATGTACGCGCTGTTCAGCCTGCTGATGCGCAGCATGTCCAAACGCATGGGCGGCATCGGCGGCATCGGCGAGAGCAAGGCCAAGGTCTATATGGAAAAGTCCACCGGCGTCACGTTTGCCGACGTCGCCGGACAGGACGAGGCCAAGGAATCACTCGTCGAGATCATCGACTTCCTGCATAACCCGCAGAAATACGCCGCCATCGGCGCAAAGCTGCCGAAGGGCGCGCTGCTCGTCGGCCCTCCGGGCACCGGCAAGACGCTGCTGGCCAAGGCCGTCGCGGGCGAGGCCAACGTACCGTTCTTCTCGATCTCCGGCTCCGATTTTGTCGAGATGTTCGTCGGTGTCGGCGCGAGCCGCGTGCGCGATCTGTTCCAGCAGGCGGCGAAGGTCGCCCCGGCCATCATCTTCATCGACGAGATCGACGCCATCGGCCGCACGCGCGATTCCAAGTTCGGCGGCAACGACGAACGCGAGCAGACGCTCAACCAGCTGCTCGCCGAGATCGACGGCTTCGACTCGAGCAAGGGCGTTGTCATCCTGGCCGCCACGAACCGGCCGGAGATCCTCGACAAGGCGCTTTTGCGCGCGGGCCGCTTTGACCGCCGCATCATCGTCGACCGGCCGAATCTCGCCGGGCGCTATCAGACGCTCCGTGTGCACACACGAAATATCAAGCTTGCCGAAGACGTCGACCTGCACAAGATCGCGCAGGCGACCGCGGGCGCGGTCGGCGCGGATCTGGCGAACCTCGTGAACGAGGCGGCGCTGCGCGCCGTACGTCTGGGCCGCAAGGCCGTCAACCAGCAGGATCTGCTGGTATCCTTCGAGACTGTCATCGCGGGCACGGAGAAAAAGGGCACGGTGCTGACCGACACGGAAAAGCGCATCGTCTCCTACCACGAGGTCGGCCACGCGCTGGTCGCGGCGCTGCAGAAGCATTCGCAGCCGGTCTCCAAGATCACGATCGTCCCGCATACCTCCGGCGCGCTGGGCTACACCATGCAGATGCCGGAAGAAGAAAAGTTCCTGTCGAGCAAGGAAGAGCTCATCGTCGAGCTGCAGACCATGCTGGGCGGCCGCGCCGCCGAGCAGGTCGTCTTCGGCATCGCCACGACGGGCGCGTCCAACGACATTGAGCGCGCCACAGAGCTGGCCCGCAAGATGGTCAC
>DHKK01000055.1 GCA_002404795.1 Clostridiales bacterium UBA4696 | reverse complement strand
ACAGGCGGATATTCTGGAACGTGCGCGCGATGCCGCGCTTCGTGATGACGTCCGGGGTGTAGGAGACGACGCGCTGGTCAAGATAGCGCTCCGCGCCCTCACCGGCGTAGATCTTTTTCATTTTGCCGTGCGGGTGGTTGCAGACGATGGGCTCGCCCAGAAAGTCCACACGGCCGTTGGTCGGCTCATAGACGCCGGTGATGCAGTTGAAGGCCGTGGTCTTCCCGGCGCCGTTCGGGCCGATCAGCGCGACGATCTCATGCTCGTAGACGTCCATGGAAAGGTCATTGACGGCGACGACGCCGCCGAACTGCATGGTGACATGCTCCACGTGAAGAACGGGCATACTCATGCCTCTTTGCCTCCCTTCACGGATCTTCTTGTCAATCGTTTGGCGAGTCCGGCCAGCGAGATCTCCCGGTCGCCCATGATGCCCCGGCGGAAGAAGAGCACGACGATCATGATGACGACGGAGAACACGACCATGCGGAAGCCCGTGCGCAGCAGCGGGACCTTGAACGCGCCGATGGTGGTCTCATTATCGAGGAAGCGCAGCCACCACTCGGAGCACGCGATGAACAAAAACGAGCCGATGCAACTGCCGGAGATCGAGCCGATGCCGCCGATGACGACGATGAGCAGGATCTCATACGTCATGGCCGATTTGAACGTGTTGGCCTGGACCGTGGTCTGGTACATGGCCAGCAGCGCGCCGGAGATACCGGCAAAGAATGAGGAGATGATGAACGCCATGCGCTTGTGGTGGGCAAGGTTGATGCCCATGGCCTCGGCGGCGATCTCATCATCGCGGATGGCCTTGAAGGCGCGGCCGTAGGTCGAGTTGATGAGCAGCACGACGACGGCGATGCAGATGCCGACGATCACGAACGGCATGAAGGTATCGGAGAAATACGGGAAGCCGCGCAGCAGCTGCGAGCCGTTGGTCACGGGCGCAAACGCCTCGAGCTGGACCAGCGCGCGGATGATCTCGGCGAAGCCGAGCGTGGCGATGGCCAGATAGTCGCTCTTGAGCTTCAGGACGGGCAGGCCGATGAGGTACGCCAGCCCCGCGGCGAGCAGGCCCGCCAGCAGCAGCGAAACGAACACGCCGAGGATAGTGCCCGCCGTATTGCCGAGGGCGTTCTGCAGCGTCTCGGTCAGGGAGAATTTGAGCAGCGGGTCATAGTACTGATACACGGTCGAGCGGATGCCGCTCGAGATGTTGATGGCGGCGAAGGTATAGGCGCCGACCAGCATGAAGCCCGCCTGGCCGAGGGAGAACAGGCCCGTGAAGCCGTTGAGCAGGTTCATGGAGACGGCGACGAGGGAATAGATCGCGCCCTTGCGCAGAACCGTCGTGAGCATGATGGGCACGCCCGGGATCCGGTCGAGCAGGAAGGCGAGCACGTAGATGAGGGCGATGCCCGCGATGGTCAGGATCGTCTGCAGAGAGAGGCCTTTTTTCTTTTCCATATGCTCCTCCTCAGACTTTCTCGGTCAGCTTCTCACCGAACAGGCCCGTCGGCTTGACGACGAGGATGACGATGAGCAGCGCAAACGTGAACGCATCGGAGAACGCCGTCAGCTTCATGCCCTTGAGCAGATTCTCGCAGATGCCGATGATGAACGCGCCGATGACCGCGCCGGGGATCGATCCGATCCCGCCGAAGACGGCCGCGACGAAGGCCTTAAGGCCCGGCATGGCACCGGAGGACGGGGCGATGGTCTTGTAGTTCGAGAAATACAGGAACGACGCGATGGCCGCCAGCGCGGAGCCGATGATGAAGGTGAAGGAGATGACGGAGTTGATCTTGATGCCCATGAGCTGCGCCGTCTCAAAATCCTTGGAGGCCGCGCGCATGGCCATGCCGACCTTCGTGCGCTTGATGAGGACGACCAGCCCGACGACCAGCAGCAGCGTCAGGATCGGAGTGATGACAGTCACGCGCTTGGTGGACGCGCCGAGGATGGTGATGGTGTCGGTGATCCACGGCAGCTCCGGGTACTGCTTGGGCACACCGCCCGTCACGTAGTACGCGAGGTTCTGCAGCAGATAGCTCACGCCGATGGCGGAGATCATGACGGACATTCTGGGCGCCTGCCGCAGGGGCTTGTAGGCGCAGCGCTCAATGGCGAAGCCGAGCGCGACCGTCAGCACGACGACGGCGGGAATGGAGACATACAGCGGCATGGAAGCCGAGAGATAGACCATGATCAGGCCTGCGACCATGAAGATATCGCCGTGCGCGAAGTTGATCAGGCGCAGGATACCGTAGACCATGGTGTAACCGACCGCGATGAGCGCATACTGGCCGCCGGCGGAAATACCGGCGAGTATGTAGGGCAGCCATTGCTTGATAAAACCCATGGGGGGACCTCCTGAATGATGTTTATCGCCATGTCCAAACCGCGAACCGCCTGTCTGAGGCCAGCTTGGACGCGGCGATAAAAAGAATGGGGTCATCCGGCAGCGGGTTCGATCGCTGCCGGATGAAACGGTACACCGGTCAAGTAACCGATGATTCAATCGCCTGCGGCTGTCAGCGGATCTTTTGCCGCAACTGTGCAGTTTGAAAAACTTGAAATACACAAAGTATTCCTGCGTTTTCAAACTTTCATTTGCGGCAAAATCTCTCGCTGACAACTCTTGTCGATTGAATCACCGGTTACTCCGGAACTTCCTCCGGCCGGAAACCATTGTAGTCAGTATTGCGAAAATCAGTCGGCAGTCTGGACCTTGTAGAACTGGAAGCCGCCGTCGATCGCCTGCTTGATGTAAGCGGTGTTCTTGATCGCGTCGCCGTTGGCGTCGAAGCTGATGGAACCGGTCACACCTTCGATCGACAGGCCGGCCAGCGCGTCGCGGATGGCGGTGCCGTCGGTGGACTGGGCCTTTTCGATGGCTGCGACCGCGGTCATGTAGGCGTCATAGCCGAGGGCGGAGACCGCCGCGACAACGTCGTTGCCGCCGTTGTTGGTGAGGTTCTGGGAGTTGCCGTTCAGCCATGCCTTGTAGCCGGTGACGAACTCCTTAGCCAGGCCGGACTCGTCGTTCTCGTCAAAGAACGTGGAGACGAAGACCTGCATGTCGGTGCCGTTCTGCGCGTCGGAGATCGCGGAGTTCTCCCACGTGTCGCCGCCGAGGATGGGGAGGTTGACGCCGAGGGCGGAAGCCTGCTCGATGATCTGCGGGGCATAGGCGATGGCGGACGGCGCGAAGATGACGTCGGCGCCGCCGGCGACCGCGTTGTTGAGGTACGCGGAGAAGTCCGCCGTGCCTTCGACGAAGGTCTCGTCGGCTACGATCTCGCCGCCGGCAGCTTCAAAGGCGTTGACAAAGTTCTTGGCCAGACCGACGGTGTAGTCGTCGCCGAGCATGGACAGGACGTAGGCCTTCTTGGCGCCGAACTCTTCCATGGCGAACGAGGCCATGACGGAGCCCTGGAACGGATCGAGGAAGCAGACGCGGAAGTAGTAGTCGTTGCCGGCGGTGACGGCTGCGTTGGTGCAGGAGCAGCCGATGGCCGGGATCTTGGCGTTTGCGAAGTAGGTGCCGGCGGCGATGGAGACGCCGGAGCCGTAGGAGCCGAGGACGACGGAGACCTTGTCGGCGACCAGCTGCTGGGCCGCGGAGACGGCCTTGTCGGTCGAGGACTGGTTATCCTGGATGTCGAGCTCGATCTTGTATTCTTCGCCATTGATGGTCACGGTCGGCTTGACGGAGTTGGCGTACTGGATGCCCAGGACCTCCTGCTTGCCGCCGGCACCGTTGTCGCCGGACTGCGGCTCAAATACGCCGATCTTGATGACCTTGGAGCCGCTGGACGCACAGCCTGCGAACAGGCACATGACCATGACGGCCGCCAGAAGCAGAGCGATGATCTTTTTCATAGAATTTTTCCTCCTTCTGTCCATGTACGATAGACAAGTGTGCATGAACTTATAGTCGACATTATAGCGAAGTAAAGCGCAAAATGCAAGTGCGAATTGCTTGTTTTTTGAAAAAAATTCGCACGGCGCGGACAAGTGTCTTCGTCATTCTGCACAAAGATGGGATCCCGGCGAGAAAAGACGCCCGGCGGCAGGAGATCCTGCCGCCGGGCGGAGTGTTTTTGGAAGCGCCGGTTTACAGCTCGCAGTTGCCGACGGTCCGTGGGAACGGGAGCACGTCGCGGATGTTGGAGATGCCGGTCAGGTACATGACGCAGCGCTCAAAGCCCAAGCCGAAGCCCGCGTGGCGGGTCGAGCCGTACTTGCGCAGGTCGAGATAGAACTGATAGTCCTTCTCCTTCAGACCGCACTCGTGCATTCTCTGCAGCAGCGTGTCGTAGTTGTCCTCACGCTGGCTGCC
>DHKK01000177.1 GCA_002404795.1 Clostridiales bacterium UBA4696 | reverse complement strand
CGAAGCGAGGCGGAGAGGTTCCGTACCCACGTCACAGCTTCAGCTGCCTTGCGGCGTATTCGTAGGCGGTCTTGTAGTCCTGCAGCTCGCGGCTGGCGAGCTCCATGGACTGGCAGAGCTCGCGCTCGAGGAGCTTGGGCAGGGGGCCGAGGGCGTCGGCCTGACGCAGGTATTCCGCGGCGGTCTCATACTGCTCCTTTTTGCAGGCCAGACGGCCGCGGAGGATGAGGTATTCCGCGCGGCTCGATTCCGGCAGGTCGGAGATCGACCAGATCTCGTGCTCGGCGGCGGGCAGATGCTCCTGCCCGAGCTGATAGCGGGCCATGCACAGGTGATACGGCACGGCGGGCTGCAGCTCGGTATAGGCGGCGCGGTAGGCGGCGAAGGCCGACTCGGCATCCTGCCCGGTCTGCTCCGCGCAGCGCGCAAGGACGCGGAGCATCTCCAGCCGGACCTGCGCATGCCCGTACAGGCTTGCTTCGTTCCAGCTCAGCGCCTGCCGCGCCAGCTGCTGCGCGGCGGCAAAGCGCTCGGCCTCCAGCGCGTGCTGGGCGCACTGCGCCGCGGCCAGCGCGAGCAGCAGCGCCTGCTCGTCGTCCGGCTGCAGCTCCTGCGCAAGCTCGAGACACCCGGCCCAGTCGCCGCTGCGGTAGCACGCGCGCAGCCGCTCGGTGCGCCCGGCGGCTTCCTCCTCCTTTTCGTCCGCGAGCAGCCACGCAGTCCGGACGCCGAGGACCGACGCCAGATATTCCAGCGTCCCGACCGACGGCGAGGCCAGGTCGTTTTCCAGCTGCGAGAGCATATTGCGCGTGATGCGGTCGCCCACGACCTGCGACTGGGTCAGCCCGCGGTCGAGCCGGGCCTTTTTGAGCTTCTGTCCGAGCGTCATAGCACGCCTCCGTAAATGTCATTTACCTTGCATCGATTCTATCATATCCCGCCGCAACCCGCAAGGGCTATCGCATAAAAGGTTGATTTTTCGCGCAGGCGTGGTAAAATGGATTCAATCTAAGGAAAAAGGATGGGATCTGCCATGCAGCGTCTTTTGATCCGCAACATCTCGAAGCTCGTCTCCTGCGATGAGAACGATACGGTCTACGAAAACGTCGACCTCTACGCCGAGGACGGCGTCATCCGCGCCATCGGCCCGAAGCTGGACAAACCGGCAGATGAAGTATTGGACGCGGCCCATATGCTCTGCTATCCGGGCCTGATCAACACGCACCATCATCTCTACCAGCAGTTTTCCCGCAATCTGCCGCAGGTGCAGAATATGGAGCTGTTCGACTGGCTGAAGACGCTCTATGAGATCTGGAAAAACCTCGACACCGACGTCGTGCGCCTGTCGAGCCTGACGGGCATGGGCGAACTAATGAAGCACGGCTGCACGACCTGCTTTGACCATCACTATGTCTTCCCCGCGGGCGCGGGCGATCTGATCGGCACGCAGTTTGATGCGGCTTCGGAGCTTGGCATCCGGATGCACTGCTCGCGCGGGTCGATGGACCTGTCGGTCAAGGACGGCGGTCTGCCGCCCGATTCCGTGGTGCAGACGGTGGATGAAATTATGAAGGATTCCGCCCGCCTCATCGAGACCTATCACGATCCTTCCTTCGGCTCCATGCGGCAGCTCGCGCTCGCGCCCTGCTCGCCGTTCTCGGTCTCCGCGGAGCTGCTGCGGCAGAGCGCAATCCTCGCGCGGCAGTATCACGTCCGCCTGCACACCCACCTGTGCGAGACGAAGGACGAGGAAAACTACATGCTCGCGCGCGAGGGCATGCGCCCGCTGGCGTTCATGCAGACGCTCGGCTGGGTCGGCCCCGACGTGTGGTACGCGCACGGCATCCACTTTAACGACGAAGAGCTGAAGCTTCTGGCCGAGACCGGCACCGGCGTGTGCCACTGCCCGGCGTCGAACATGAAGCTCGCCTCCGGCATCGCGCGCATCCCGGACATGCTGAAGCTCGGCGTGCCCGTCGGCCTCGGCGTCGACGGCTCGGCCTCGAACGACGGCTCGAGCCTCATGGAGGAGCTGCGCACGGCCTTTCTGCTCCACCGGCTGAACTCCAGCCGCGAAGCGCCGTCCGGCTACGACTTCCTCAAGATCGCCACGCGCGGCAGCGCGCGGCTGCTCGGCCGCGATGACATCGGCAGTCTCAGCGTGGGCAAGTGCTGCGACCTGTTTTTGATCGACAGCCGCCGGCTCGAGCTCGTCGGCGCGTGCTATGACCCGAAGGCCGTGCTGGCCACGGTCGGCGTCCGCGGCCCGGTCGACTACACCGTCGTGAACGGTCGGATCACCGTCCGCGAAGGCCGCCTCGCCCGCATCGACGAGGAAAAGCTTGCCTGCGACGCACAGATGAAATGTGCAGAGTATCTAAAAAAGTAACAGTGAGACCCACTTTATTAGAAGGAGAAAGCACGCATGAAGAAGATCTGTAAATTAGCGGGCACAATGGTATTTTTCGCGTTATTGTGTGGCTGTTCCGTGGAGCCCGGGCAAGCACAGCCGCCAGAGTCCACCCAAGACACGTCTATTACTGAATCAGAGGTAGACTATGCCGTACCGTCGGATGCACCTACAGCCGACAATGCTGCATTGGAAAAAGACCTGTCAGGATATGAGTCTGCACCGTTTTCCTCCGCCGCTTTCGAGACAGCGTCGGCCAGAAATGACTGGTACGACAACGGTGTGTTTTCCGCCTATTACGCACAGGCCCTGCCGAATTCGCTTGGATGGGAGTACGCCGTGACTATCACTGGTGATTTGGATCCAAATCCATATGATTATGATGGGTATGATATATATCGCGTGCATATTCCATCCGCAGCCGATCAATTTTTTGCTGTGCCATATTCCAGATATGTGACAGCCGTAAATGTTTTTGCCTATGACGCCGATTCCAATCAGGTAAAACTTGTATTTGCGGACGGAAATCTAATCTCCGACGAAAAACAGCGGACAGAGGAATCCAAACAGGTGCAGGAGGTGGATACTTCACTTCCATATGTAGATTGCAGTATCCCTGTTTTTGAAACACGGCACAGCATCATGCTTCAAAAAGGGGACATATCCTTTGAAACCGAGATTACGTTGGCCTCTCTTACAACATTTCTGGACCTTAACGATGGCACAGTTTATTATTCCGCAGTCGGAAATATGTACTATGGGGTTTGCGAAGACCAAAATGTTGCATTTCTCATGGCAGGGCTTCAAGATTGCGTTAAAAACTGGCTTACTGACAGTGCGTTTTATGAAAATCCGCCGTTGATTCTTCAAAAAGCAGGAAGCGAACACCGCTTTTTATGTTGGCAGCTTCGAAATGGTGTCTTTATCCTCGAGACGTATGGACTTGACGTTGACTGGAGTGACGACATTATTGCATCGCTGATCTATGCAGACAGCACTGAACGTCTGGCATTGTTTCAGTCCGAACAGTGATCGCTGAATAACTGCACATCGGTTGTGCTTACAAACGAATCGGTATATCCTCCCTGCCTTGCGGGAATGCTGGGCAGGGAGGGTTTTTCTATGCTGATTTCACTCATTCGCGCCGTGATCCTGTATCTGGCGCTGATCCTGGTCGTGCGGCTCATGGGCAAGCGGCAGCTGGGCGAGATGGAGCCGATGGAATTCGTCGTGACGATGCTGATCGCCAACCTCGCCGCCGTGCCGATGCAGGAGACGGGCACGCCGCTGCTGGCAGGGCTGCTGCCGATTCTGGTCGTTCTGAGCGTAGAGCTGGTCTTGTCCGTGCTGACATACCGGAGCGTGGGCGTGCGGCGGTTTTTGTGCGGTAAGCCGGTCATTCTGATCGAAAACGGGCGGCTGCTGCAGCAGAATCTCAAAAAAACGCGCGTCAATACCGACGAGCTTTCGGAGTACCTGCGCATCCAGGGCGTGACGGACCTCGCGCAGGTGCAGTACGCCATTCTGGAGACGAGCGGCGCGATCTCGACGTTTCTGTATCCGAAATACGAGCCCGCGTCCGCCAAGGACGCGGGCGTGCAGGCCAGCGCGCGGAAGCTGCCGGTGACGGTGATCGCCTCCGGGCGCCTGCAGAAGCAGAACCTGCCCCTGCTCGGCAAGGACGAGGCGTGGGTGCAGGGGATCCTGCAGAGCTACAACTGCCGCATGCAGGACGTGTACCTGCTCACGAGCGAGCCGGGCGGCAAGCTCTATTTCGCGGCCATGCAGGAGGATCCGGCATGAGACATGTTCTGATCGCCTGTGCGGTGTTTGCGCTCTGCCTTGCGGTGGGGCTGTTTTCTCTTTTTTATGTGCGCGCGTCCGGCGCGCAGACGAACGAGCTGCTCGAGCGCTCCATCCATCAGGCGGAGACGGAGAACTATACCGGCGCAGCCGCGTCCTTGCGGCAGGCGAAGGAGGTCTGGGAGGGGCGCGAGCGGATCCTCGGGATCTTTCTGCACCACGAGGAGGTCGATGAGGTCATCGCGCTGTTCGCGCAGCTCGAGCAGTTCATCCGCCTCGAAGACCTCGACGACTACCTCGCCGCCTGCCACGAACTCACCGCCCGCCTCGAACACATCCGCCGCATGGAACTGCCGACGGTGGAGAATGTGATGTGAAAAGGCTTCCCTTCATAGGGGAAGCCATGGGAATGCGCAGATCCCAAGCCTCCCCTCTCAGGGGAGGTGGCTCGGCGGAACGCCGAGACGGAGAGGTCGTATCAAATTTGCAGCAACCTCTCAGTCTGCTTCGCAGACAGCTCCCCTGAAAGGGGAGC
>DHKK01000178.1 GCA_002404795.1 Clostridiales bacterium UBA4696 | reverse complement strand
CTCCCCTGGAAGGGGAGCCTTTGCCGCTGCAGGATTATTTTCCCAAGCGGCGGAAGGCGACGGGTTCTGCGGGGGAAAGGTGGCAAACTGGGAGCATCCTGTGAGAAGAGGGGATGCGCATGAAAAAACGGCTGCCGGAGATCCTGTGCATGGCGGCGGTGCTCGTGGGGCTGCTGGCGCTGGCGGCGCAGGCCGGGGCGGAGCAGACGCACCGGGCGTACCTGTACGGCTATCCGGACGGGACCATCCGGCCGGAGGCGGAGGTGAGCCGCGCGGCCTTCGCCTGTATTCTGCTGCGGCTGGCGGAGGATGAGCTGCCGGAGGGCGCGCGTGTGCGCTTCTGGGATGTGCCGGGGACGAGCTGGGCCTATGCGGCTGTTACGCGGCTGGCGGGGCTGGGGCTGCTGCCGTTCGGGTCGGACGGCTGGTTCCGGCCGGACGCGGGGCTCACGTGGCGGGACTTTTCCGGCGTGATGGACAGGCTCGTGCAAATGGAGGCCGGGCGAACGGCCTTCCCGACACTGGCTGCGGCCTGGAGTGGGAAAACGCTGGCCGCCGCCGAGGCGGACGAGACCGCGGCAGACGCCGTCCTTACCCGCGCGGAGCTGGCCCGGGCGCTCAACAGTCTGCTCGGCCGCTGCCCGGACAAAACGGACGCGCAGCTGCAGGCTGCCGCCTGGTACCGCGACAACCAGGACCAGACGGCCTGGTACTACGCGGACCTCATCGAAGCCTCCGTCGACCACACCTGCAGGCTCCTGCCGAGAGGCGAGCAGTGGACGGCTATTGGTTAAAAAGTCTGCCCTTCCGGGCAGGCTTTTTCTCTGTGTGTTCATGATTTATTCAAGCAAAATATGCGCCGGTATGGCATAATATACTATTCAGAAAGCAAAAAAAGCGAGGGGCGGACGCATGCGGGATTTTGTTGTATTTGACCATGTCTGTAAGACCTATCAGATGGGAGACGTGCGCATCGAGGCGCTGAAGGACGCGTCGTTTACGATCGACGAGGGGGAGATCTGCGTCATCGTCGGCCAGTCCGGCGCGGGCAAGACCACGCTTCTGAACATCCTCGGCGGCATGGACCGGCTCACCTCCGGACACGTGCTGCTCGCGGGCGAGGACGTGGCGGATTACAGCCGCAAGCGCCTGACGACCTACCGCCGCCATGAGGTCGGGTTCGTGTTCCAGTTTTACAATCTGCTGCCCAACATGACGGCGCTGGAAAACGTGCAGATCGCGAGCCAGCTGTGCAGGGATCCGCTGCCGGCCGACGAGGTCCTGCGGCAGGTCGGCCTCGGCGAGCGGATGCAGAATTTCCCCGCGCAGCTCTCCGGCGGCGAGCAGCAGCGCGTGGCCATCGCCCGCGCGCTGGCAAAGCGGCCGAAGCTGCTGCTGTGCGACGAGCCGACCGGCGCGCTCGACGACCAGACCGGCAAGCAGATCTTATCCCTGCTGCAGGCGCAGAGCCGCGCGGGCGGCATGACCGTCGTCATCATCACGCACAACTCGGCTCTGACCGCCATGGCCGACCGGGTCATCCGCGTGAAAAGCGGACAGATCGCCGGCGTCCGGATCAATGAACATCCGACGCCCGTCGAGCAGATCGAGTGGTGAGCGGCATGGGAAAGCTGACGCTGCGGGAGATCCGCAGAAGTTTGGGGCGGTTTCTGGCCATCGCGGCCATCGTGGCGCTGGGCGTGGGCTTTTTCTGCGGCCTGCGGCTGACGAAGACGGCCATGGTGCGCACGCTGGACGCCTACGCCGAGGCGCAGCAGATGTACGATTTCCGCCTCGTGAGCACCATCGGCTTTGACGAGACCGACGCGGAAAGGATATCCGCCGACAGCCGCGTCGCCGCGTGCGAGGGCACAAAGAGCGCCGACGCGCTGACAAGCATAGCGGGCGGCGCGTCGCGGGCATGCAAATTTCTGTCGCTGCCCGAAACGATCGATCTGCCGAGCCTGAAGGCCGGGCGGATGCCGCAGACGGCGGACGAGTGTCTGGCGGACGGGATGCTGTATTCGGAACAGGATCTCGGGCAGAAGATCGTGCTCTCGGAGGAGAATGACGACGATACGCTGGAGCAGTTCACCCGGCGGGAATTTACCATCGTCGGCATTGCCAAGAGCGTTCTGTACATCAACTATGAGCGCGGCAGCACATCGGTCGGCAGCGGGTCGCTGTCCGCCTTCGTGTACGTGCTGCCGGAGGCATTTGACTTTGACTACGACACGGAGCTGTATCTGCGCCTGACCGACCGGGCGGGCGAGGTCTACTCGGACGAATACAAGGCGCACATCGACGATGCCGAGCCCTGGGTCACCGCGCTTGCGGAGCAGTGCGCGGACGACCGCGGCACGCGGCTGCATGACGACGCGGCCGAGACGCTGGCCGACGCCCGCGAAACGCTCGACGAAAAGCAGCAGGAGTTGGCGGACGCGAAGCAGAAGCTCGAAGACGCGAAGCAGACGCTGGCGGACGCCGAACAGGACGTTCTGGACGGCGAGCAGAAGCTCGCCGATGCGAAGGAGGAGGCCGACCGCGAGCTTGCCGACGCCTATCAGAAGCTCGTCGACGGCCAGAAGGAGATCGAGGAGAACGAGCAGAAGCTGGCCGACGCCCGCGAGGAGCTCGCCGACGGCGAACAGAAGCTCGCCGACGCGCAGGCGGAATATGACGACGGCGCGGCCAAGCTGGCCGAGGCCAGAGAGGAGCTTCGCAAGCAGTTTAACGAGACTGTCGGCGAGCTGCAGGCCGGGCAGGCGGAGATCGACAAGAATCAGGCACAGCTCGACCAGAAGCGCGCGGAGCTCGCCGCGACGAAGACCCAGCTCGAAGCGACGAAGGCGCAGCTGGAGGCGGCGCTTGGCAGCGGAACGCTCCCCGAGGAGCGGAGGGCGCAGCTGCAGGCGCAGCTCGCGCAGGTCGAGGCCGGGCTGCAGCAGATCGAAGCCGCCGGGCCGGAGCTTGACGCGGCGCAGCAGCAGATCGACGCGGCGCAGGCGGAGCTCAACGCGGGCAGCGAGGAATTCGGCGACGGGCTGGAGGAGGCCAACGCCGAGATCAGCGAAAACCAGAAAAAGCTCGACGAGGCCAAGGCCACGCTCGATGAAAAGAATCAGGAGCTGGCCGATGCAAAGCAGGAGCTCGCGGACGGCGAGCAGCAGCTTGCCGACGCGAAACAGGAGCTGGCGGACGGCTGGGCCGACTACTACAGCGGCAAGGCCGAGGCCGAGCAGAAGATCGCCGACGCGGAAGCGGAGCTTGCCGACGCAAAGCAGCAGCTCACGGACGGCAAGCAGGACATCGCCGACGCCGAAGTGGAGCTTTCGGACGGCGAACAGAAGCTGGCCGACGCGGAGCAGGAGTATCAGGACGGGCAGGATGCGCTCGAAAAGCTCGAAAACCCGGACGTGTTCGTGCTCGACCGCAGCAGCAACATCGGCTACGCCTGCTTTGAGAGCGATTCGGATATCGTGCGGGGCGTCTCGCGTGTGTTCCCGCTGTTTTTCTTCGCCGTGGCGGCGCTCGTGTGCATCACGACGATGACGCGCATGGTCGACGAGCAGCGCACGCAGGCGGGCGTCCTGAAGGCTATGGGCTACTCCAACGGCGCGATCTTCCTGATCTATTTCCTCTACGCCGGGAGCGCTTCGGTGCTCGGCTGTGTGGTAGGCATCGCGGCGGGCTCGTATTTCCTGCCGAAGATGATCTGGCAGGGGTATAATATCATGTACGGCTTCACGGACATCCTGTACGCGTTTGACTGGCCGCTGGCGCTTTTGTCCGCGGGGGCGTATCTGCTCTGCGCGCTCGGCACGACGTGGTACGTCGCGCACGCGGAGCTGCAGCGGCCCGCGGCAGAGCTCATCCGCCCCAAGGCCCCGAAGGCGGGCAAGCGGATCCTGCTTGAGCGGCTGCCGGGCCTCTGGAACCGCATCCCGTTTTTGCACAAGGTCTCCATCCGCAACATCCTGCGGTATAAAAAGCGGATGATCATGATGATCATCGGCATCGGCGGCTGCACGGCCCTGCTCATCACCGGCTACGGCATCCAGGATTCCATCAGCAACGTCGTCGACTATCAGTACAGCGAGATCACGCGCTACGACGCGTCGGTCACGTTCCAGCACGCGCTGAACGAGACGGAGCGTGCGGCCTTCGCCGCGCTCTGCGAGGAGGAAAACGAAGACTACCTCTTCGTGGCCGAAAAGAGCGCCGACGCCAGCGCGGGCAGCACGGTCAAGACGACGAACGTCGTCTGCCCGGCCTCCGGCAGCGTAGACGGCTTTGTCGACCTGCACGAGAAGGACAAAACGCCCGTCACCTATCCCGAAAACGGCGCGTGCATCATCAGCCGCGGGCTGGCCGAGGCGCTGCAGCTGTCGGCGGGCGATACCATCACGCTGCAGAGCGGCACGCGCGAGGCGCAGCTGCAGGTCGCTGCGGTCTTTGAAAACTATGTCTACAACTACGTCTACCTGACGGCGGACACCTGGGCGCAGTGCTTCGGCGAAGCGCCGGCATACGAGGCGGCCTGGGTCAATTTCCCGGCCGATGCGGACGCGAGCGCGGCTTCGGCCGCGCTGGCGGGGGCGAAGAACGTCGCCTCTGTGAGCCTCAGCAGCGATTTCCGCGCGCGCGTGGCGACGATGATGCAGAGCCTGCAGTACATCGTGCTGGTCGTGGTGGTCTGCGCGGCGGCGCTGGCGTTCATCGTGCTGTATAACCTCACGAACATCAACATCACCGAGCGCGAGCGGGAGATCGCCACCATCAAGGTCCTCGGCTTCTATGACAGCGAGACGAACCGCTATGTGTTCCGCGAGAACATCATCCTGACGGTGCTCGGCGCGCTCGTGGGTCTGCCGATGGGCAAGGCGCTGCACGCCTACGTCATGTCGCAGATCCGCATCGACCTCATGTGCTTCGACGTGCGGGTGGCGCCGGGCAGCTATCTGCTCTCCGCGGCGCTGACGCTCGCGTTCGGGCTGCTGGTCAATCTGGCGCTGCGCCGGAAGATCCGCGCCATCGACATGGCCCAGGCCCTCAAGTCCATCGAATAGCATCCGAGGAAAGAAGAGAAACGAATGAAGAAACTGCTTGTCTATCTGCGGCCCTACCGGCTGCAGGCCATCCTCGCGCCCGTGTTCAAGCTGCTGGAGGCGGCGTTTGAGCTGCTGGTGCCGCTCATCATGGCGGATATCATCGACGTCGGCATCGCGGCGGGCGACACGGGCTATATCCTGAAAAAATGCCTGCTGCTCGTGGGCTTCGGCCTGTGCGGCTTTGCCAGCGCGACCTGCGCGCAGTATTTTTCCGCCAAGGCCGCGACCGGCGCGACGGCCAGTCTGCGCCATGCGCTCTTTGCGCATATCCAGTCGCTGTCGTATGCGGAGCTCGATACCATCGGCCCGGCTACGCTCGTCACGCGGATGACGAGCGACATGAACCAGGTGCAGACCGGCCTCAACCTCACGCTGCGGCTGCTGCTGCGCTCGCCGATCGTTGTGTTCGGCTCGATGATCATGGCGTTTACGATCGATGTGCGCTCGGCGCTCATCTTCGTCGTGACGATCCCGGTGCTCTTTGCCATCGTCTTTGCCATCATGCTCAGCTGCATCCCGCTCTACCGCCGGGTGCAGGCGAAGCTCGACGGCGTGACGGGTGCGGCGCAGGAGAACCTGTCCGGCGTGCGCGTCATCCGCGCCTTTACCCGCGAGCAGACCGAGACGGAGAGCTTTGACGGCCGTCTGGACGGGCTGTTTGCCGCGCAGCGGTTCGTGGGCAAGCTGTCGGCGCTGTTGAACCCGCTGACGTATGTGGTCATCAATCTGGCGATCGTGGCGATCTTAAAGACCGGCAGCGTCCGCGTGGACGCGGGCGTCATCACGCAGGGCCAGCTGATCGCGCTGTACAACTACATGTCGCAGATCCTGGTCGAGCTCGTCAAATTCGCCAACCTGATCCTGAACATCACGAAATCCGTCGCCTGCGCGGGCCGGATCTCGCAGGTGCTGGAGACGAAGTCCAGCATGGCCGACGGGCAGGACGCCCTGCCGGACGGCAGCGGCAGCCCGGCGCTGCAGTTCTGCGGCGTCTCGTTCCGCTATCCCGGCGCGGGCGCGGACGCGCTCAGCGACATCAGCTTCTCCGCCGCGCCCGGGCAGACCATCGGCGTCATTGGCGGCACCGGCGCGGGCAAATCCACGCTGGCAAACCTCATCCCGCGGTTTTACGATGCGACGCAGGGGCAGGTCCTTGTGCGCGGCGAGGACGTGCGGCAGCTGCGGCTGCAGGCGCTGCGGCCCTCGATCGGCGTCGTGCCGCAGAAGGCGCTGCTCTTCTCCGGCACCATCCGCGACAATCTCCGCTGGGGCAACGCCCAGGCTTGCGACGAAGACCTCTGGCAGGCGCTGCAGGACGCGCAGGCCGATCAGGTCGTCCGCGGCAAGCAGGGCGGGCTGGACGCGGAGGTCGAGCCCGGCGGGCGCAATTTCTCCGGCGGCCAGCGCCAGCGGCTGACGATCGCCCGCGCGCTGGTGCGAAAGCCCGCCATCCTCATCCTCGACGACAGCGCCTCCGCGCTGGACTTTGCCACCGACGCCGCGCTTCGCAAGGCGCTGGCGCATCTGCCGTGGAAGCCCACGGTCGTGCTGATCTCGCAGCGCGTGTCCTCCATCCGCCACGCGGATCAGATCCTCGTGCTCGACGACGGCCGTCTGGCCGGGACCGGCACGCATGACGAGCTGCTGCAGAGCTGCCCGGTCTATCAGGAGATCTGCCGCTCGCAGGATAAGAAGGAGGATGCGCAATGAAGCATGATTCATCCTGGGCGCTGCGGCGCGTGCTCAAAAGCCTCGGGCGGTATCTGCCGCTTCTGATCGTGTCTCTGGTGCTGGCCGCGGCCAGCGTGGCGGGGACGCTCTATATCCCCATTCTGGTCGGCGACGCCATCGACGCCGTCGTTGGCCCGGGGCAGGTCGATTTTGCCGCGGTCTCTGCGCTGGCGGTGAAGATCGCCGTGCTGGCCGCGGGGACGGCGCTTCTGCAGTGGGTCATGGCGGCCATCCACAACCGGGTCTGCTTCGCCGTGACGCGCGACGTGCGCCGGCAGGCGTTCGCCCACCTGCAGCGTCTGCCGCTGGCCTACCTTGACAGCCATCCGGCGGGCGATACGCTCAGCCGCATGATCGCGGACGTCGACCAGTTTGCCGACGGTCTGCTCATGGGCTTCACGCAGCTGTTTACGGGCGTTTTGACCATCGTGGGGACGCTCGGCTTCATGCTCTCGATCAGCGTGAAGATCACGCTGGTGGTCGTCGTCCTGACGCCGCTGTCCCTGCTGGTGGCGAAGTTCATCGCGGGGCACACCTATTCCATGTTCCAGACGCAGTCCAAGGCCCGCGGCGAGCAGACCGCGCTCATCAATGAGCAGCTCGGCGGCCAGCGCGTCGTGCAGGCGTTCTCGCATGAGGCCGAGAGCCTTGCGCAGTTTGACGAGATCAATGACCGCCTGACCGCCGCGACCATGCGCGCGACCTTCTTCTCGTCGATGACGAATCCCTCGACCCGCATCATCTACAATATCATCTACGCCTGCGTGGGCTTTACCGGGGCGCTGAGCGCCGTGGCGGGAGCCATCACGGTCGGCGGGCTGTCGTGCTTCCTCAGCTATGCCAACCAGTACGCCAAGCCCTTCAATGAGATCACCGGCGTCGTCACCGAGCTGCAGAACGCGCTGGCCTGCGCCGCGCGGGTCTTCGAGCTCATCGACGAGCCGGCGGAGATCCCCGACGCGCCCGATGCCGGGGTGCTGACCGACGCCTCCGGCAGTGTGCAGCTGACGAACGTCGCCTTCTCCTACACGCCGGAGCAGCGGCTCATCGAGGATCTGGACCTTACGGTCCGGCCCGGCGAGCGCGTGGCCATCGTCGGCCCGACGGGCTGCGGCAAGACGACGCTCATCAACCTCCTCATGCGCTTCTACGACGTGAAGGACGGCTCCATCGCCGTGGATGGCAGCGACATCCGCACCGTGACGCGGCAGAGCCTGCGCCATCAGTACGGCATGGTCCTGCAGGACACCTGGCTCAAATCCGGCACCGTGCGGGAAAATATCCGCCTGGCCAAGCCCGATGCGACCGACGAAGAGGTCGAGGCGGCAGCGAAAAAGGCGCACGCCGATTCGTTCATCCGCCGCCTGCCGAACGGCTATGACACGATGCTCTCCGACACGGGCGGGGCGCTGTCCGCGGGGCAGCGGCAGCTGCTGTGCATCGCGCGCGTGATGCTCTGCCTGCCGCCGATGCTGATCCTCGACGAGGCCACGAGCTCCATCGATACCCGCACGGAAGTGAAGATCCAGCAGGCCTTCGACGAGATGATGCAGGGCCGGACGAGCTTCGTCGTGGCCCACCGGCTCTCGACCATCCGCGAAGCGGACGTCATCCTCGTCATGCAGGACGGCCACATCGTCGAGCAGGGCAAACACGACGAGCTGCTCGCGAAAAACGGCTTCTACGCCAAGCTGTACCACAGTCAGTTCGAAGGATAACACACGCAGCCGCTTCCTTGGGGCGTATCGGAAACCCCAAGGAAGCGGCTGCGCCTTTTTCTTGCATTTGCTGCCGGATGATGTTAATATGGTACTATAAAAAAAGCAAAGGAGCGGTCCTTTTGGCAAAACAGATCACGCGGATCGTACTGACCGGCGGGCCGGCCGCCGGCAAGACGACGCTCATCAGCCGGGTACTCAAGGAATTCAAGCAGGACGAGGGCTGGAAGGTCATCACCATCCCAGAAACGTCGACGGAGCTCATCTCCGGCTTTGGCATCAAGCCCTTCGGCGGCTGCGTGTCCATGCTGGATTTTCAGGATTTTGTCGTCGCCGACCAGCTGCACAAGGAGCAGCTGGCGCTCAAGGCTGCCCAGATGGTGCCCGAGGAGCGCGTGATCGTGCTGTATGACCGCGCGCTGTTCGACAACAAGGCCTACGTCTCCGACGACGAGTTCCGGCAGGTGCTTTCCCACTTCGGCCTGACGGAGCAGCAGGCGTTGACGCATTACGACACCGTGCTCCACCTCGTCTCCTGCGCCAAGGGCGCGGAATTTGCCTACAATTTCGGCAACGAGGCCCGCTACGAGCCGCTGGAGGTCGCGCGGGAGAAGGACGAGCTGACGCTCCGCGCCTGGAGCGCGCATCCCAACGTCCACGTGATCGACAATTCCGTCGATTTTGAAGACAAGATCGCAAGAGGCCTGCGCGCGGTCTATGCCGCGATCGGCCGGCCGGCGCAGCAGGAGGTCTGGCACAAGTATCTCATCGCCCTGCCCACCCTCCAGACCCTGGAGCAGACCTACCGCGCCGCCAGCATCGACATGATGCAGACCTACCTGACCCGCGCCAACCCCAACGTCGTGCGCCGCGTCCGCCAGCAGAAAAACGGCGGGGATTACCTCTACTTCTACACCGAAAAACGCACGACCGACTCCGGCCAGTGGGAGACGGAAAAGCCGATCTCCGAGAAGGAGTACATCCGCTATCTGATGGAGGGCGACACGAGCCTGCACACCGTCCACAAGACGAAGTACCGCTTCGTCTATCAGGGCTGCCGGTTTGAGATCGACGTCTACCCGTTCTCCAACGACCGCGCCATCATGCGCGCCGCCCTGCCGCAGGACGCACCCGCGCTTCAGGCCCCGCCGGAGATCACCGTCCTGCGCGAGGTCACCGACGATCCCGCCTACAAAAACCGCCAGCTGGCCAAAAACCAGCGCCTGTAAAAGCGAAAGAAAGCACCCCCGGCCGACGCGGCCGGGGGTGCTTCTTGCGTTTTTGATGTGGGTCTCAGCCCCACAGGGCGGTCAGCGAGGGGATGACCTGCTTTTTCCGGGATACGACGCCCGGCAGGAAGCAGGTATGGTCCTTGAGCTGCACGCCGAAGGCCTGCGTGATGATGTCCTCGTCGCCGAGGTAGAGCAGGTGCGTGCCCTCGAGCAGCACGTCGGTCAGCATGAGGATCATGAGCGTGTAGCCGCGCTCTTCCATCGTCTTGCGCATGACGGACAGGAACTCGTCCTTGCGCTGCATCATGCGGTTGGAGTCGACGCAGGTGATCTGGCTGACGCCGAAATCGTGGCCGGCGATGTGGAAATCCTTGAAATCCGTAAACAGCAGCACGTCGGCCGGCTTGTCGTCGGAGATGGAGGCGGAGAAGATGGTCTGCCCGAGCTCCTCGAGCGAAATATTGGCGATACGGGCCATGCGGTCGGCCATGCGGCGGTCGACGGCGGTGGAGGTCGGGGATTTGAACATGACGGTGTCCGCGACGATGGCGGCGGCGATCAGCCCCGCGAGCTTCGCGGGGGGCATGAGCCCGCGCTCCTGATACATCTCGGAGATGATCGTCGCGGTCGAGCCGACGGGCTCGTTGCGGAAGTAGATGGGGGCGCCGGTCTGGATGTCGGCGAGGCGGTGGTGGTCGATGATCTCGAGGATCTCCGCCTGCTCGAGGCCGGGGACGGACTGCGCCGCCTCATTGTGGTCGACGAGGACGACGCGCTTGCGCCGCGGCTTGATGAGATGATACCGTGAAAGCGTGCCGACGACCTTGTCGTTTTCATCGAGGATCGGGTAGCTGCGGTGGCGGCTCTTGAGCACGATCTCGCGCACGTCGTCGAGATAATCGGTCAGGTGGAAGGCCTCAAGATCCTCCGTCCGGCAGACGCGGGCGACCTCGATGGCGTAGTAGACCATCCGTGCGGCCTTGTAGGCGTCGAACGGCGTGGCGATGATGCAGGTGTTCGTCTGCTGCTGGCGCAGATCTTCGGGCAGCTCCGCCTGGCAGACGATCAGGCAGCTGACCTGCTGCTCGAGCGCGCGGCGGGCCATCTCCAGCTGCTCGCCGATGATGACGATGGCGTCCGGCCCGCGGAACAGGAGATTTTCATTGTCCTGCGGCAGCGCGATGCTGACCTCGCCGCTGATGGTGTCAGCCAGATACCCGTCCTCGTTGATGATCTTGCCGTCGAGCACGCTCAGGAGGTTGAACACCGGGATCCGGTCGACCCGGGAGTCGGAGAGCGTGCGCATGTCGTAGCTCGCGATCTCGCTTGGAGAGAGCATACCGTAGAGCTCGCCGTTGTCGTTCGTGACGGGGATGGCGGGGATGGACTTGTTGTTCTGCAGCGCAGTCCAGGCGCGGCTGACCGTCACGGCCCCGGACAGGGCGGGCGGCGTGTCGTAGTCGAGATCGCGGACCTGCGTGCGCATGGTCTGGATGCGGATGGGCGGCTCAAAGCCGAAGCGGCCGAGCACCAGCCGCGTCTCATCGGAGATGTGTCCGAGCCGGGCCGGGACGAATTCCCGGTCGCCCAGCGCGTTGCGCAGCGCCGCGTAGGCCATGGCAGAGACGATCGAGTCGGTATCCGGGTTGCGGTGGCCGGTGACATAGATGGGTTCCATGAGAAGCCTCCTTATGCTTGCGGAAATTCGATGCCCTGATGATGCAGGATGAAGCGGACGGGATAATAGCGGTCAAGATAGTTTTTGCAGTACCATTCGTAGGTCGCGTCGGGCAGGTGGACGAGCTCGGGCGCCTGCGTGCGGAAGAGCTTGAAGGTGGTCTCGTCGCCGGAGAGCAGGGCGGCGGCCAGCTCCATCTCGCCCTCGCGTTCGAGGCGGTGGAGGGCTTTGTCCATGATGGCGGCGCAGGCCTGCTCCTCTTCGCCCGCCAGCAGCTCCATGTTGCCGAGCCAGGCGAGGAAATCGTCGAGCTTCAGCTCGGTCCGGGCCGCGGCGTGGGAGAGCTTGGTGAATTCCGGCTCCGCGTGCCGCTTGAGAATGTCGATGAGGTAGGTCAGCAGGTCATCGTCGAGGCAGACGCTGTCGAGGAAGATCTCGAAGATATCGCGCGTCTCGGTCCTGACCGGCTCCTGCGGCGCGTCGGGTTCGGCGGGGGCCTCCTGCGTCTCCTGCGGCTGCGCGGCCAGCTGGGCGATGGCGGCGTTCAGCTCAGCGGGGTCAAAGCTGTCGTAATCGGACTGGGGGATCTCGGTGCCGTCCTGCGCGGCGCAGGCGCGGACGAAGGCGGGGATGCCCATCTCGGCGATCCCGGCCTGCAGCTGCAGCGCCTTTTTCAGATCGTCCTGCTCGCTCAGCGCAAGCCCCTTCGGCGCCTGCCGCGTCCCCTCGCAGATCTCGGAGAGATACTGCAGATAATACGGAATGAGAGACATAAACGTCCTCCTGTTTTTTCTTTCAGTGTACCATGCAGCAGGGGAAATGTCAAAAGCTTCACACTGGCTTTTTCCGCTGCAGCAAAAAAGCTTCCCCTCATAGGGGAAGCCATGGATGTGCGAAAGTCCAAAGCCTCCCCTGAAAGGGGAGGTGGCTCGGCGCAGCCGAGACGGAGAGGTTGTAGCAAATTTGAGACGACCTCTCAGTCTGCTTCGCAGACAGCTCCCCTGAAAGGGGAGCCATCCGCTGCGGCGGGCTAACCCCTCAGGCCCTTCGGGC
>DHKK01000179.1:4778-8824 GCA_002404795.1 Clostridiales bacterium UBA4696 | reverse complement strand
ACTCCTTCCTCGCTTTTGTTATGCTCGCCGCTTCCTGTGTCGCTTTCAGCATTTTGCACATCTAAGCGCTGTTTTCAGATACACCCTAGTTGCCGTAGAACGGTTGCCAGCAATAGAAGGTGCGGTGGAAATCCAGATGGATGTTGCCTCCTTGCGGGGCAGTTTGTAGGGGAGGGGCTCTGCTCCGCCCGCTGGTGCTGATTTTGCCGGAAGAACGGGAGGAGCAGAGCCCCGCCCCTACAGGGCGCAGAGCAAATAAAGAAAGACCAATGCAAAAAGGTGCAGCCTGACAAATTCAGGCTGCACCTTCTATTGACTGCAAATATTCAAAGGCAACTCGTTGCAAATTTGATTCCCCCGTATCAGGCGGCGCGTACCAAAAGGCCCGTGAGGTGGGTCTCGTGTGGAAAGACGTCTAAATCATTGGTCCTCACCTAAAATTAGAGGCAGAGCGCAGTAAAACGCATCTAAGCGCCCTTTTCTTCCATATCTTTTCCCGCGCAAGGGAAAAGATATGGCCGTCGGAGACATAGGGCAGCTGCAAATCCGCAGGAGTCAATCCCTCAGTCAGCTTCGCTGACAGCTCCCTTTACACAGGGGAGCTTTTACGAGGGCTTTTTGCGGTCCCAGAGTTCGCTCAGGAGGGTGGCGCCGAGGACGAGGGCGGCGCCGGCGATGCCGGCGGGGGAAAGGGGCTCGTGCAGCACGAGGGCGGAGAGCAGCAGGGCCGTGATGGGGTCGAGATAGCTCATCAGCGCGACGGTCTGCGTGGGCAGGCGCACCATGGCGCCAAAATACAGCGCGTAGGGGATGGCCGTATGCGTCAGCGAGACGAGCAGCATCAGCCCCGCGGACAGCGGCGTGACCCGCAGCCCGGCGAAGCCGCCCGTCAGCAGCAGATACGGCACGAGCACCAGCCCGGCCGCGCCGAGCTGGACGATGGTCTTGTCATAGGCGTCGACAGGGCCGAGGTATTTGCGGTTGACGGCGGTGATGAGCGCGTAGAGCACGGCTGAGCCGAGCGCGAGCGCGATGCCCGTCATCGCGCCGTCGTCCAGCCCGCCGCCGTCCAGCACGCCGGAGACCAGCACCATGCCGAGCGCCGCGAGCAGCACGCACACGATCTGCCGCCCGGTCAGCTTTTCCTTGAACAGCAGCGGCGAAAATGCGATGAGCAGCACCGGGGCCATATAGTAGCAAAGCGTGGCGACGGCGATGGTCGTATAGCGATAGGCCTCAAACAGCAGCATCCAGTTGAAGCCGATCATGCCGCCGGAGATGAGCAGGGCGGGCAGATACCGCCGCAGGGCGGCAAGGTCCGGCTTTCTGCCGCGCAGCCGCTGCAGAAGCAGCAGAAGAACACAGCCGAGCAGCCCGCGGAAGCAGGCGATGACTGCGCTCGGCAGGTCGATGAACCGGCGCAGCAGGCCGATGGTCCCAAAAACGAGCATGCTCCCGGCAAACGCGAGCCGGGCATGTCCGGAGGCAGAGGTTTTCATAGGTTCACTTCCCGATAAAAGCCAGATTCAGATCGACGTCGCCGTCGATGCCGTCGACACTGCCGTCGCTGGCGTACTGCCAGAGGTCAAAGTCGTAGGTGAAGGACGGCGTGTCATTGTATTCGGCGAGCCAGAAGGTGTAGCCCTGCAGGCTCGGCAGGTGCAGCTCCTCATAGCCCAGCTGCTGGTTGAAATACAGCCCGGCCTGATAGCCTGCGGCCTCGATCTCCGAGCAGAAGGTATCCGTCACGGTCGTGAGCGAGGTCAGGTCCATCGCGTCGCTGCGGGCGTCGGCCCCGATCTTTTCCCAGTCGAAAAACACGGGGTAGGCGAGCTGATAGCCGGAGATCTTATCCAGCACGAAGCGGGCTTCCTCGCGCGCCTCCTGCTCGTCCATGGCCTGGGAGAAGAAATAGACGCCCACGTCCAGCCCGGCGTCGATGGCGCCGGCGAGATTCTGCTCAAAATACGCGTCCTCCTGGATGGAGCCCTCGGTATAGCCGCGGTAGCCCGCGCGGAGGATGGCGAACTGGACGCCGCTGGCGGCGACGCGCTGCCAGTCGATGTCCTGCTGGTGAGCGGAGACATCGATGCCGATCTGGCTGGTCACGGTGCTGCTCTCATAGCGGAGAAATTCGCCGTCGCGATAGAAGCAGGCGGGATCGTATGTATTTTTCGGCGTGTCGTCCGTCGTCTCCGGCGTCGGGGTGATGGCGCTGGGCTGGTCGGCGTCCTTGGCGCTGACGGTGGCGTTCGCGCCGTAGTGGAGGAGCCGGTCGGCCAGCGCGGCGAGGCCCCACAGGACGAGCGCGATCAGCAGCACCAGAATGAAGATCATCAGAAGCCGCGAGCGGCGCGCCCGTTTGCTTGTTTGACGCATGATTCGTTCCTCTGTTACAAAATGATACATAATTATAGCATATCCAGCGCAAAAAGCCAAGCCGCTTGTTTGCAGGATGGCAGAGACTTGCCTTTTTCCGGGAACTATGGTATCATACATAAATTACAGCCCGGATACAAACGGACAGGAGGTGCGCGCATGGATCATATGGAACGCAGGCAGAACGAGGAGCTGATGGAGGCGCGGCGTCTGCGCCGGCAGGAGCAGAAGCGGAAGCTGCTGATGCGCCAGCGTGTGCTGGCGGCGGTACTGCTGGTGATCTTTGTGCTGTCGTTGATCCTCATCCTGCGCGGCTGCCGCAACCGGCGCGAGCATCCGGAGCTCTACGCGAAGAAGGACACCACGCTGCAGCTCGAGACGGAACCGGATACCACCGTGACCATCTCCGCCGTCGGCGATATCATGATCACGGACGAGCTGCTCGCCGACGCGAAGCAGCCGGACGGCAGCTATAACTTTGCCGAGAGCTTCGCGGCCGTGTCCGGCTATACGCTCTCGTCCGATCTGACGATCGGGAATCTCGAGTGCAATTTCTGCGGCGCGCCCTATGCCGGCAAGCCGGACTACCGCGCGCCGGAGTCGCTGGCGACGACGCTTTCGACCATCGGCTTTGACCTGCTGCAGACGGCGAACACCTGCTCCATCCAGAACGGCCTGTCCGGCCTGCAGAGCACGATCAGCTATCTGACGAACGCCGGCATCGACCACGCGGGCACCTACGCTGACGCTGCGGAGCGCGCGGTCAACAATGGCGTGGTGATCAAAAACGTCAGCGGACTGAAGGTGGCGATCATCGCTTATACCAAGGGCCTCGGCGGTCTGCAACTGCCGGAGGGCGCGGAGTACGCGGTGAATCTACTCTACAAGGACTACAGCACGGACTATGAAGAGCTCGACACGCAGGCGCTGCTGCAGTCGGTGGACGCGGCGAAGGAGCTCAAGCCCGACGTCATCCTCGTGATGCTCCACTGGGGCAGCGAGGCGACGCTCGAGGTGACAAAGACGCAGCAGTCGCTGGCAAAGCAGCTCTTTGCGCGCGGCGCGGACGCGATCCTGGGCACGCACAGCCATCTGGTCGGCAAAATGGAGACCATGGACGTGACGACGGACGACGGCAAGGACAAGACCTGCTTCGTCGCCTACAGCCTCGGCAATTTCTTCTCCAGCCAGGACAGCAGCTACGCCTCCGGCTGTGAAGCGTCGGTCATCTTGAACCTGCAGTTCACCAAAAACGGCGAGACCGGCGAGACGGCGCTGACCGGCGTCAACTACACGCCGCTCTACCTCATGGACCGCGGCTCCGGCGCGGACGGCGCGCAGTATGAGATCCTCCCAATCCGCACGGCCATCGCCTCCGGCCTCTTCCCGGACGACACCCAGACCCTGACCGATGCCATCAGCCGCCTGCGCACCCGCACGGAGTCGGATTTTGACTCGGGTAAGTAAAAGAGAATTCCCTATAAAGATCAACAAGCAGCCCGGAAATTCGGGCTGCTTGTTTTTGCATGGAGGGATGGCACCAAAGGCTCCCTTTCCAGGGGAGCTGGCTGCGAAGCAGACTGAGAGGTTGCAGCAAATTTGTGACAACCTCTCAGTCACCTTCGGTGACAGCTCCCCTGAAAGGGGAGCCTTTCCGCTGCGGCGGG
>DHKK01000179.1:4453-4679 GCA_002404795.1 Clostridiales bacterium UBA4696 | reverse complement strand
AAATCCAATGCAAAAAGGTGCAGTCTGACAAATCCAGACTGCACCTTCTATTGACTGCAAATATTCAAAGGCAACTGCTTGCAAATTTGATATCCCCGTATCAGGCGGCGCGTAGTCGGACGCCCGTAAGGTGAGTCTCGTGTGGAACGATGCCTGAAAAATAGGGCCTTGCCTAAAATTAGATGCAGAAAGCACCCCGCGTCCCCCAGCGCCCTTTTCTCCCCTA
>DHKK01000179.1:0-4405 GCA_002404795.1 Clostridiales bacterium UBA4696 | reverse complement strand
GGGCCGCCGGAGGCAACCGGCAGCTGCAAATTTGCGACAACCTCTCAGTCAGCCTTCGGCTGACAGCTTCCCTGGAAGGGGAGCCTTTGGGTGGCGCCACCGGGGATGCTTCAAAAGCGCTTTTGAATCTCGGTATTGCCTTGGGTCAGGATCTGGTCGGCGGTGGGGCCGAGGGTGCGGCGGAGGAGGGACTGCTCGTCCAAGCCGCCCTGCGCGTGCAGGACGCGGTAGGCGCCGGCGTCGCTGCCGCAGGCGATCATCGCCCCCTGCGCCGCGGCGTCACGGACGGATCGCTGCTGGAATGCCAGCAGCGGACGCAGCGCCGCGTCCGGGAAGCGGCCGTCGCCGATCAGATTGCCGATGGTCACGAGCGTCGGCACCCAGACGGCATGGCTTTCCGCCAGCTGGCTGCGCGTCTCGGGCGAGAGATAGGCCCCGTGCTCGATTGAGTCGACCCCGGCAGCCAGCGCGGCGCGCACGGCGCTGTCGCCGTTGGCGTGCGCCATGACGGAAAAGCCCTCGTCATGGGCGAAGGCGATCATGTCTGCGATCTCGCCCGGCGCAAGCGGCTCGTCGGTGAGAACGCCGTAGTGGTCGAAGTCCATGAGGCCGGAGATCATGATCTTGATGAAGTGCGCGCCCGCGGCTTTGGCCTCGCGCACGAGCGCGCGGTATTCCGCCGGTGTGGAAAAGCCGCGGCCGATGAAGCTGCCGTAGTGGCCGGTCTTGTAGATGGGGAAGCAGGGGGTGCGGTAGCGGATGCCGTATTCCGGCGCGAGCTTCGCGGCCAGCGCGCCCGCGCCCCAGCGGTCGCCGCCGTCGCGCAGGTAGGTATAGCCCAGCGCCCGGTACTGCGCGAGCGTCTGGCGCACGGCGTCTTCCTGCACGCCGTTTTTGTGCCGGGCGATGGCGGCGCGCCAGTCCGCGCCGCTGAGCACCATGTGGATATGACAGTCGACCATGTTCAGGCCTCGTCTGCCAGGCACCAGCGCTCGATGGCGAGCGCCGCGCCGTCCTCGTCGCAGGAGGCTGTCACTTCATCGGCAAGCGCCAGAATTTCCGGGCACGCATTTGCCATGGCCACGCCAGTCCCTGCCATTTGGATCATGCTCCTGTCGTTCAGTCCGTCGCCGATGGCCATCGTCACTGCCATTGGCAGGCCGAGATATGCGGCCAGAGACGCAATGGCCTCGCCTTTGTTGGCGTGCGCGTCGTTGATCTCGATGTTGCAGGGCATGGACGTGCTGACGCTCAGACTGGGAAAATGCTCCGCAAGGTCCTTGAGCAGCCCAAGGCGCAGGGCATGGTCCGGTGTGAAGAGCTGGAGCTTCTGGACGCTCCGGTTCTGCTCCCGCAGATACGCCTTGAGCTCGTCGACCGGCGTGCGCAGACTGCGCACCATGTGCAGCGAATGTTCGATGGGGACGAACGCGGCGGCGTTTTCCTGCATGCTGCGCGTCATCCAGCCCCAATTGTCCTGATAGCAGTCGTAGATCACAGGGAAGCCGTCGAGATATTCCAGGACCCGCAGCGCCGTTTCCAGCGGAATTTCCGCCGTGCTGACGGCCTTTTCCTCGCGAATATCATAGACCTGCGCACCGTTGATGGTGATGGCGTAGTGCAGAAACGGCAGCTTCTGAATGACCTCGGGCATACCGGTAAAAAAGCGGCCCGTCGTCGGTACGATCTCGACGCCAGCTCCCGCCGCGGCATAGAGCGCATCGCGGGTGCGCGGCGTCAGCTCCTTTTGGGAATTCAGCAGCGTCCCGTCCAGATCGAGCGCCAGCAGCTTCACAGGCTCCATAAACAATTCTCCCCGTTTCATCGGTTTTTCGCCCCCATGATAGCAGAAACACGGAACAAATGCAAGAAGCGCGTGATTTCCGGCGGAAGCTGTGATAGAATAGGCGCAGCAACCCCTTGAAGGAGGAATTTTATGCTGATATCCGCAGAACAGCTTTCCATCAATTTCGGCAGCCGTCAGCTGCTGCAGGATGTGGATTTTTATCTCAACGAAGGGGACAAGACCGGCGTCATCGGTATCAACGGCACCGGCAAGTCGACGTTTCTGAAGGTGCTGGCCGGGCTCGTGCAGCCGGACAGCGGGCGCATCTCGCGCCGGCCGAACCTGCAGGTGAGCTATCTGCCGCAGAACCCGGAGATGGACGACGACCGGACGATCCTGGAGCAGGTCTTCGCCAGCATGCCGCCGCAGTTCCGGGCGCTCAATGAATACGAGGCAAAGGCGATGCTGACGAAGCTCGGCCTCGGCGAGACGGACCGGCGCATCGGCACGCTCTCCGGCGGCGAACGCCGCCGCGCGGCTTTGTGCGCGGCGCTCATCCATCCGGCGGACGTGCTGGTGCTCGACGAGCCGACGAACCACCTTGACACCGAGATGGTCGCCTGGCTGGAGGACTGGCTGCGGCGGTATAAGGGCGGGCTCGTCATGGTGACGCATGACCGGTACTTTCTTGAGCGCGTCGTGAACCACATCACGGAGCTCTCGCGCGGCAAGCTCTATCACTACGAGGCGAATTACTCCCGCTACCTGGAGCTGCGCGAGCAGCGCGCGCAGATGGCCGAGGCGTCCGAGCGCAAGCGGCAGTCGATCCTGCGCGTCGAGCGCGAATGGATCCTGCGCGGCTGCCAGGCCCGCAGCACCAAGAGCAAGGAGCGCATCGACCGCTATGAGGCTCTCAAAAACCAGAAAGCGCCGGAGCGCGACAGCACGGTGCAGCTGGCCGCGGCCTCGAGCCGGCTCGGCAAAAAGATCATCACGCTCGAGCACGTGTCGAAGGGGTATGACGGGCGGACGCTGTTTGCGGACTTTTCCTATGGTGTGCTGCGGACGGACCGCATCGGCATCGTCGGCCGCAACGGCGCGGGCAAATCGACGCTCCTGCGGCTGATCGCGGGCGAGATCCAGCCCGACAGCGGCACGGTCGAGCTGGGCGAGACGGTCCGCATCGGGCATTTTTCGCAGGAGGGGCGCGAGCTGGACCTGAACCAGCGCGTGTACGACTGCATCCACGAGGTCGCCGCGCAGGTGAAGACCGACGAGGGGACCTTCTCGGCCAAGACGATGCTCGAGCGCTTTTTGTTCACGCCCGATCTGCAGCAGACGACGATCGGCCGTCTCTCGGGCGGCGAGCGGCGGAGGCTGTATCTGCTGTCGGTCCTGATGGCGGCGCCGAACGTGCTGTTGCTCGACGAGCCGACGAACGATCTGGACGTGACGACGCTCTCCATCCTCGAGGACTATCTGCAGAGCTTCCCCGGCCCGATCATCACGGTCTCGCACGACCGTTTCTTCCTCGACAAGATGGCGGACACCATTCTGGAGGTCCGGCCGGAGGGGCGCGTCGACGTTTTTACCGGCAACTGGTCCGACTGGGCGCGCAAGCGCCGCCCGACGGAGGAGAAGAAGCCGGAAAAGCCCGAAAAGACCGAAAAACCGCAGCCGGAGCGGCCGCGGGAGAAGAAGCTGAAGTTCTCGTATAACGAGCAGCGGGAGTTCGAGACGATCGACGCGGTCCTGGCAGAGCTGGAGGAAAAGCTCGCCGCCTGCCGCTGCGCGCAGGAGGCCTGCGGCAGCGATTACGTCCGGCTGCAGGAGCTGACGGACGAGCAGGAGCGACTGAGTGCGGCGCTCGACGAAAAGACCGAGCGCTGGGTCTATCTGAACGATCTTAAAGAGAAGATCGATGCACAAAACAATTGAAGCAACATGCACAAAAATTACAAAAATCAGTAGGCAGATCTCTGACAGCGTGCTATACTATAGGCAGAAGAAAGCGGAAGCAACGTGGTCCCGGGATGCAAGAGGGTAAGGAGGCTTTTTCATGCATCTGAAAACGGTCAAGGTCCTGCTTTTTGTGCTGCTGGCGCTGACGCTGGCAAGTCTTTTGATCGGCTGCGGCGTATCGAAGCCGGTGTATTTCCTGTTTACGGCCTGCTTTGCGGGCGGGTACGCGCTGGTGTACCTCGTGCTCTGGCGCTGCCCCTTCTGCGGCAGGCGCCTCGGCCGCAGCGACGGCGAGAGCTGCCCGCACTGCGGAAAAAATCTCCTCACCCCCGGCCACAGCCGGACATAAAAGGCTCCCCCTTTCAGGGGAGCTGGCAGCCGAAGGCTGACTGAGAGGTTCGCCGTACCTCCGGCGGTGCGCACCCCTTGGCTCCCCTTTCAGGGGAGCTGGCTCGGCGTAGCCGAGACTGAGAGGTTGACACCCATTCCCGCCGCGCCTCTGGCGGCGCAGCGCCTGAGGGATTGACTGCTGCAAATTTGCAGTTGCCGGATGTCTCCGACGGCCCCTTCTTTTCCGTCTTGCCGGAAAAGAAGGGGGGTAAAAGGGCGCTGGGTTACGGTTTAGTGCATGCTGCCTCTGAATTTAGGTAAGTGACA
>DHKK01000197.1:14383-14709 GCA_002404795.1 Clostridiales bacterium UBA4696 | reverse complement strand
CTCCCCTGGGAGGGGAGCCTTTGTCCGCTGCGGCGGAATTTTGTTTATTCCACGATCTCGCCGCCGAGGTAGACGGCTTTGGGGGTCAGGTCGGGGGCGCAGACGACGAAGTCGGCGAGCTTACCGGGCTCGATGGAGCCGATCTCGGCTTCGCGGCCGATCTGGCGCGCAGGAATGATGGTCGCGGAGCGAACGGCCTGCTCCATCGGGATGCCGAAGGAGATCGCCTTCTGCATGCAAAGGTACAGGTTCGTGGCCGAGCCCGCGATCGTGCCGTCGGCCAGCCGGGCCAGATTGTTTTCCAGCCACACGTCCTGCCCGCCGAG
>DHKK01000197.1:0-14267 GCA_002404795.1 Clostridiales bacterium UBA4696 | reverse complement strand
GCCCGGGAACAGGCGGAAGGCCATGCGCACGGCGCTCGGGTGCACGTGCTGGCCGTCGCAGATGAGCTCCGCGATCACATCCTCCCGCTCGGAGGCCGCGCCGATGGGGCCGGGCTTGCGGTGGTGGATGCCGGGCATGGCGTTATACAGGTGCGTCAGATGGCGGGCCCCGGCGGCAAAGACCGCCGCGGCGTCCTCATAGCTGCAGTCGGTGTGCGCGATGGAGACCGTGCAGAGCTTCGCGGCCTGCTCGGCAAAGTCCGCCGCGCCCGGCAACTCCGCCGCCACGTCCACGATGCGCACCAGTCCCTCGCTGGCCTCGTACAGCGCGCGGAACGCCTCGAAGTCCGGCAGGCGGAGGTACGCGCCGTTCTGCGCGCCCTTTTTCTTCTCGGAGAAGAACGGCCCCTCCATCTGGATGCCAATCAGGCGGGCACAGCCGGGGTGTTCTGTACGGTCATAGTCCGCCGCCGCGCGGAACGCGCGCGCGAGCACGTCATACGGCAGCGTCATCGACGCGGGAGCGAACGACGTGACACCGTTCTTTGCCAGATAGCGCGCCATCGTCCGGATGCCGTCCGGGTCGCCGTCGGAAAAATCCGCGCCGGAGTTGCCGTGGTTGTGGATATCAACCAAGCCGGGGATCACGCGTGCGCCGCCAAGATCCGTGCCCGCCGCGTCGGGACTTTGCGGCAGGATCTCGCCGAACCGCCCGTCCTCGACGGTGAATGCGCCGCGGACAAAGCCCTGCGGCGTGAAAATTTCTGCATGTTTAAACAGCATCGGGAACCTCCGGCAGACTGGCCGCGGCCATCGACTGGCCGACGCGGCGGAATTTCTCATCCGGCAGCATGACCTGCACCTTTTGGGCGAGCGCCGGGTATTCCTCCCGCAGGATCCTGCAGCATTCGCCCACGATCAGCTCGCCGCCCACGCCGGAAGCGACGCGGCCAAGCACGATCAGGTGCCGGATATCATATGTCATTTCATAAAGCGGCACCGTATGCGCCAGATACGCGCCGATGGTGCGGAAAATGTCCTTTGCCCGCTCGTCGCCGCCCTCGGCCAGCGCCTGCACGGTCTTGAGCTTCTCCGCGGGGGTCAGCCCCTCGTCCAGCGCGATGCCGGCGGCGGGCGCGAGCTTGATGACGGCGTCCTGCGAGAAATACTTGCAGCCCACGCCCCGATCGCCGGACCATTCGTCGACGGCGGCCGTCTCGCTCAGATCGACCGGCGCGAACGCCAGCTCGTTGAACCAGCCGAGCAGATCGCCGTTGCGGTCGATATAACCGGCCGCCTCGCTCGTGCCCATGGCAAGGCCCATGACGCAGCCGTCCTGCAGGCTCATCGCGCCCGCGAGCGCGGTCACGTCGCCGTCGTTGGCGACGACGATCGGCACGTCGCCGATCTCTTTGGCTGCGCGGTCATAGATGGACTTGACCTGCTCGCGCTGCGCGCGCGGGATCTTCAGAAACAGCGAGGAGACCATCGGGCTGTTGCCCACGAACGTCCCCGCGGACGAGACGCCGATGCCGTCGACCCGCGGCAGCTTGGAAGCGGCAGTCTTGAAGGCGCTGACGATGCCGTCGTACTGGTAGCTGAGATCCTCTGAGGTCTTCGGGTGCCAGACGACCTCCTCGGAGTAGACAGTCTGCCCGTCGATCACGGCCGAGACCTTGCGGTCGGAGCCGCCGGCGTCAAAGCCGATGCGGCAGCCGTTGGTGTGGCCGCCGACACGGATGGGCTTTTCGTTCGGTTTGGGCAGGTGTGCCCAGTCGCAGACGACGATCTCGAACGGGACCTCAAACACGTCCTGCATGAAGCCCACGTCAAACGCACGCCGCCCCTCCGGGCAGTATTCCGCCTGCAGGCGCTTTGCCAGCGCGTCATCGCCGCAGAGCCAGACGCGAAGACCGCCCGCGCTCCACAAAAGCAGCTTCACGAAGCGTTCGATGTAGCGGTAATTGGCCTCGGCAAAGTCCTCGCCGCGCAGCTTCGTCTCAAATACGGAGACAGCTCCGTGGTCGCGCTCGACCGCGAGGGCGACCGGGCGCGACGCCTCTTTTTCATATTCCCTGCGCCAGACGCCGAAGGGGATGAACGCAGGGTCCAGCAGCGGCTGATTTTTGAGCGCCGCTTCGATCCCAAGATACTGCATGTTGTTTCCTCTCAATCTTTTGTGTCCGGCCAGAGGCGTTCTTCGTAGACGCCTGCGGCCTTGAGCGCGCGGATGGCGTCCTTGACGGAGGCCAGATCCTCGCGGTAGGTCACGCCGTGCCAGACCTCCTCGCAGGGCAGCACGCGCACGCGGGCCGTGCCCGCCTGCAGCTGGGCGTTGACGGCGACGGGGAGATAGAACTCGCGCTTCAGCGGGTCCTGCGGCACATCCTCCGCAAAGAACGTCCCCAGCCGCTGCCAGAGCTCCGTGACCATCGGCTGGGTAAAGCCCCAGATGTTCATGGAGACGATGGTATCGCCCGGCAGGTCGATGAAGGTCTCGTTGTCCTCGGTGTAGACGGCGTGCTCGCCGCGCTGGTAGATCTTCGTGCGCTCGACGATGTCGACGAGCATCCCGTCCTGCACCTCGCACACGCCGCGGGCGACGGAGCCAAACTTCGTCACGGTATTGCGCACGCGGTAGCCGACCATGGCGTACTGGTGCGGGTCCTCGTTCGTGCGGAGAAACTCATAGATCTCGCGGAAGGCCGTGCGGCCATAAAAATCGTCCGAATTGATGACCGCGAACGGCCCGTGCAGGACCTTGCGGCAGCAGGCGACGGCCTGCCCCGTGCCCCAGGGCTTGATCCGCCCCTCCGGGACCTCACAGCCCGCAGGGATATCCGTCAGCTCCTGATAGACATATTCCACGTTGAAAAACCGCTCCATGCGGTCGCCGATCCGCTCGCGGAACAGCGTCTCATGCTCCCGCTTGATGATGAAGACCAGATCGCGGAAGCCCGCGCGGCGGGCGTCATACATGGAAAAATCAATGATGCTGTGACCCTCGTCGTCGACAGGCTCCATCTGCTTGAGCCCGCCGAAGCGGCTGCCCATCCCGGCGGCCATGATCACAAGCTTCGGTGCATCCTGATGCATAAAACTGCCTCCTATCCTGCCATCCCGGCAGCGTATCAAACTCGGCGCCAGCCGGTCACGCAGGGTCCCGTCCGGAGCATACGCCGTTCCTCCCCTGCATATACATTGCAAAACTTTTCTTTTTATATGGTATCGGTTCCGCGGCCCGTTTGCAAGCCTTTTCTGCGCACTTCCCGGAAAATGCCCGGAAATTTCAGTGGCCATCAGAGGCTTGCCAGTTTTCTGGTCCTACGGTGCAATATTTTTTTCCAAAGAGCCTATCAAATTTGTAAAATGAGGTGAGGATACGAATCTGTCTGCACTGATCGCCGTGGCCAGTCCGGTCGCCGGGGTCATTATCTCGATCGCGCTGATGCTGTTTTCCGGCTTTCTGATGACGCGGCTGACCAAGCTCGCGCGGCTGCCGAACGTCACGGGCTATATTCTCGCCGGGATCCTCATCGGCCCATATGTTCTGAACCTCGTGCCGCAGCGGATCATCGACGGCACGGATTTTCTTTCTGATATCGCGCTGGCCTTCATCGCATTCTCCACGGGCGAGTTCTTCAAGCTCGACATCCTGAAGAGAAACGGCATGAAGGTCGTCTGGATCACGATCCTGGAGGCCGTTCTGGCCTCAGTCTTTATTTTTATCCTGACGTATTTCGTGCTCCGGCTCGATCTGGCATTCTCGATCGTGCTGGCTGCCCTCGCCTCGGCCACGGCCCCGGCCTCCACGATGATGACCATCCGGCAGACGGGCGCGAAGGGCGATTTTGTCGATACCCTCCTGCAGGTCGTGGCGCTGGATGATGTGATGGGGCTGGTCCTCTATTCGGTCGCCATCTCCATCGCGCTGGCGTCCTTAAGCGGTGCGAGCGGATTTTCATTTGAAACGCTCGGCAAGCCGGTGGTTCTGAATCTGCTGGTCGTCGGGCTCGGCAGTCTCTTTGGGGTTTTTATGAAGCTTCTGATGCCGCAGAAGCGGTCGAAGGACAATAAGCTCATCATCTCCGTGGCGCTTTTGTTCGCGTTCTGCGGCGTGTGCGTGCTGCTGGACCTGTCTCCCCTGCTCGGCTGCATGATGATGGGCACGGTCTATACCAACATCGCGGACGACGACAAGCTCTTCAAGCAGCTCAACTATTTCAGCCCCCCGATCCTGCTTCTGTTCTTCGTGCGCTCCGGCATGTCGTTCCAGCTCGATGCACTGGTCTCCCCGTCCGGCGATCTCGACGGCGTGCCGCTGCTGGTGATCGGCGTGAGCTATTTCCTCGTGCGCATCCTCGGCAAATACGCGGGCGCGTGGCTCGGCTGCCGGCTGGTGAAAAAGGACCGGCTGGTGCGCAACTATCTGGGCCTTGCCCTCATCCCGCAGGCGGGCGTGGCCATCGGCCTCGCGGCCCTCGGCGCGCGGACGCTCGGCGGCACGATGGGCAGCGACCTGCAGACCGTCATCCTCGCATCGAGCGTCCTGTATGAACTCATCGGCCCCGGCTGCGCAAAGCTGGCGCTGTACTTATCCAGATCGTATTCCACCAGGCTCGAGGACGTCGCTGTCGTGGCGGAGGTCACCGAGACCGGCGAACAAAAATCCGACGTGCAGCTGCTCATCGAGCGCATCCGGAAGATCCAGTCGGAGCTTCCGCCGCTGGAGAGCGACATGTCGGAGGAAGAGGCTGCCTTTACCGAGGCTGCCGAAGAGCAGCTGGCCCAGACGCAGGCCCAGCGGCGGTATTTCTATCTCAGGAGGTAACAGAGCATGAAAACAGACTGGATCGCCGGGCTTCTCGGCCCGTGGAGCGCGGAGCTGACGCTTGGCTCCATCTTTCTTCGGCTGGCCGTCAGCATGGCCCTGGCCGCCATCATCGGCTGCGAGCGCTCAAGCAAGCGGCACTCGGCCGGTCTTCGCACCTTCATCCTTGTGAGCCTCGCTGGCACGGCCACGATGCTCATCGACCAGTATCTCATGGACGTTCTGCCGGTCACGATCCCGGTCCTCTCCGCGGCCGCCGTCATCGGCATGACGACCATCAGCGGCAACTCCATCCTCTTCAGCTCCAAAAACCAGATCAAGGGCCTGACGACCTCGGTCGGCCTCTGGTGCTGCGGGATCGTGGGGCTGGCGCTCGGCGCGGGGCTCTATACGATGGCGCTGGTGCTGTTTTTCGCGCTGCTGTGCAGCATGTCCGGCCTTCCCGCGCTCGAGACGCACCTGAAAGACCGCTCGAACCACTTTGAGGTCCATCTGGAGCTCAAAAACAAGTCCGACCTGCCGGACTTTGTCTCGACCGTCCGCGCCCTCGGCATGCGCATCGACGATATCGAGTCGAACCCCGCGTACTTGAATTCCGGCCTCAGCGTCTTCACCGTCTCCTTCACCGTGGCCAGCGCCGAGCTCAAGCAGTACAAAAAGCACGGCGAGATCATCGAAGCCCTCAAATCGCTCGACTACGTCTACTACATCGAAGAGATGAACTGACGGCAGCAGCAAAACAGCGCCTGTCCTGTGGACGGGCGCTGTTTTTTCGTCGTTCTGCCGCTGTTCTGTCCTTCTTCTCCGGACTTTTGTCCGTGTACGGGATTGTTTTTTGCCGCCGGCTGTGGTACACTGATACAGTCGCGCGCAGCGCGGCAGAAGAGAGGAGACAACCATGAACCACGCAGAACACAAAAGAAGTACGTTTTCCGGAAAGATCGGCTTTGTGCTCTCGGCCGCCGGCGCGTCCGTCGGCCTCGGCAACATCTGGCGCTTTCCGTATCTGGCCGCAAAATACGGCGGCGGCATTTTCCTGCTCGTCTACATCATTCTGGCCATGACGTTCGGCTATACCATGATCGTGGCGGAGACCTCGCTCGGCCGCATGACCGGCAAGAGCCCGGTCGGCGCGTTCGGCACGTTCGGCAGCTCCGGCTGGCTGAAATTCGGCGGCTGGATCAACGCGGTCATCCCCATCCTCATCGTGCCGTATTACTCGGTCATCGGCGGCTGGGTCGTCAAATATCTGGCGGAGTACGTCCTCGGCCACGGCAGCCAGCTCGCGGCCGACGGCTATTTCGGCTCGTTCATCTCGAACGGCGTGTCCACGGAGCTCTGCTTCGTCATTTTTGCCGCGCTGACGCTGGCGATCATCTTCGCGGGCGTGGAAAACGGCATCGAGCGCGTATCCAAGTTCATGATGCCGGTGCTGGTCGTGCTGTCGATCATCATCGCCGTCTATTCCGTGACGCGCCCGGGCGCGCTGGCGGGCGTCAAATACTTCCTCGTGCCGGACATCGAGCATTTCTCCTGGATGACCGTCGTGGCCGCCATGGGGCAGATGTTCTACTCGCTGTCCATCGCCATGGGCATCCTGATCACCTTCGGCTCCTACATGAAAAAGGACATCTCCATTGAGGGCTCCACCCGCAACGTCGAGGTCTTCGATACGGCCATCGCCGTCATGGCGGGTCTGATGATCATCCCGGCGGTCTTCGCCTTCTCCGGCGGCGACCCGGCAGCGCTGAATGCCGGCCCGTCTCTGATGTTCATCACCATCCCCAAGGTCTTCGACTCCATGGGTCTCGGCACGGCCATCGGCATTTTGTTCTTCCTCCTCGTGCTCTTCGCTGCGCTGACCAGCTCGATCGCGCTGACGGAAAGCGCCGTCTCGACCTTCCAGGACGAACTCGGCTGGGGCCGGAAGAAGTCCACGGCCGTCGTCGGCGTCGTCATGCTGGCGCTCGGCACGCTCTCGTCGCTTGGTTACGGCCCGCTGGCGGGCGTGACAATCATCGGGATGCAGTTCCTCGATTTCTTCGATTTCCTGACGAACTCCGTCATGATGCCCATCGCGGCCATCGCCGTCTGCCTGCTGGTCTCCTGCGTCGTCGGCGTCGGCCGGATCGAGCAGGAGGTCCTGCTCGGCGAGTCCACGTTCCGCCGCAAGAAGGTCTTCAACACCATGATCCGCTTCCTCTGCCCTTTCTTCGCCGCCATCATCCTCCTCAGCTCCGTCGCCAACGCCCTCGGCTGGATCTCGATGTGATATAGCCAAGAGTGTTCACGGCCAGTTAGCCCAGTATTGGAGAGTCGTAAACCCATTTACAGACGAGAGATAGAAAAAAATGTCCAACCCAGCAGCTTCGTGTCCAGTTTTTTCGATTCATGAGCTTTACCGAGTTCCGCATTAAGCGACAAAAAAGTAACCACCGACTAAGCCGGTGGTTACTTTTATGCGCTTCTCATGCTATATCCACTTACTCAATATGTAAAACAATCATACGCATTCGTTCGGAATAGCGGGCCATTCTTATGCTGATGTCAAAACCGTGCCTACGATATCTGCCAGCAACGTCCTTTTTAGCATCTTCATCATATCATGTTCTTAGATTCTGGCTTAACTCTTTTTATTCCAATATTTTCTTAAAGGGACTGAGCAAATTCAATCCTCTCTCGGTTCGGTCCCTCTACAATAAAAAATCTCACGCCATTTTTCCAAAACTGCAGCTGTGTTAGCTCCTCCAGCACCGGTATCCCCAACGTCTGCACTTGTGCATACACCGTTTCCAAATTCCTTACAAGTGTAACTATATGACCACCCAATTTACAGGCGTAGAGTTGATGACCGCATATTTATGGAATCAAAAAAACGAGACTTATTTACGCGGAAAATTATCGTCTTTCTGTGTGTTGGTCTCAGCAGGTGCCGAAATGCTTTTTGAAGGCCTGCCGCAAGATTTTTCCATTCAGGAGCAGCGTCAGGTAGACGGCCTGCGCGGGCAGCCATCCAGCCTGGGAGCTGCAGCGCGAGAAACGAGGTACCTTGGACCCGAACGTCCCGAGCCCGAGCTTCACCGTGTTTCCCGTCAATGTCTGATCCTTGTTTTTCATGCCTGCCCGTCATCCTCCCACCCGCGGCCCGGCGCTCCCCCGCGCCGTGGCCGTGATACCCGCTCCTTTTCCATAAATATCGTCATCTTTCAGAAGCATAGAGCTTGTCTCGCGAAGAGACAAGCTCTAAAAGCCCCCCGGCTCTTGCACAGAGCCGGGGGTTATGATCTAATCCGACCGTCTTCCGTGCTTTTCATTGGCAAATGTCTGCAGCCAGGTGCGGATATACGCGCAGTATTCGGCGTCGTCGCTGCAGAATTGGAGGAAAAAGACGTAGCATTGCGCCATATACGTTTTGACTGCTTCGGCATCGCAGGTGCCGAAGTGCCGGTAGCCCTTCAAAAACGTCTGCAGCTCGGCCTCGGTCCGCAGGAATTTCTGTCCCGGCCGCCGAAACACCGCCCAGGCGATATCGAATTCCTTATTTCCATATCCGGCAAGCTCAAAATCCAGAATGCCGCTGATATGATGCCCTTCCCAGAGGATATTCGCATAGTGAAAACCGCCGTGGCAAAAACACATGTGGGCAGTTTCCTCTGCGGATGGAAAACACCCCTTGAGGTCCTCCAGCTGCAGCGCTTCCAATACCGCATCCGGCGGCGCGTGAAAGAATTTTCTGTCCTTTACGCGCTCTGCCTGAATATTCAGTTGATGGATTCTGGCTAAAGTAGCGCCATATTATTCCAAATACAAAAGGGATTCCAGCTTGGAATTTTCGCCCACGATCGTGGATGGGCGTTCGCCGGGAAGCGCCTGCGTGACGATAAACGGCGTTCCGTCCAGGCCGGAATCTACGATTGCAGGCGTTACCGGCGAGCGAAGCTGTGACAGGATCGATATTTCATTGCCGATGTCGGCGCCTCTTTGCCTTGCAGCCTTGATATACGCGTTGATCTGCCTTCCGTGATAGAGTCCTTTCACATAAAACACATCGTTTCCGGCGTGCGGATAGCCGAGGATCTCCAGCGGCTTGAACGATCGATACGGCAATGTGAACGGATCGATGGTATCGCGCCATGGCCCGGGATGCTTCATGCTGCCCACTCCTTCCCCAACCCTCTGATTTTCCAGTTTTCTTCCTGTCCAGCATACCACATCGGATCCCACACCGCAATACCGATCCCGGAAAAACGCGCCAACGGTATGCTGATGGCTGCTTTTTTGCAATCGGTTTCTCCGTATGGTAGCTTTGCATACAGAAACCCTTGCGGGCAGGTGATTTTGTGACGGCGCAGAAAAAACGGGAGATCCTGACCGGCGGCTTTGCGGCGCTTTTGATCATCTGCGCTGTGGCGGCGCGGGTCATTACGCGCGGGCATCGGGACGCGGCGTATTTTCTGCCGGTGTCGCTGCTGCGGAGCTTTATTTATATTGGTCTTATGACGTGGTGGGGCGTTTCGCTCTGGCAGCGTATCGTGCAGACGCAGGTGCGGCGGTATCTGGCGGCGACGGCAGCGCTTTGCGTGTTCTGGCTGTCCATCCGCACCGTCAAATTCTTCTTTGCCGCCACGCCTGCCGCCATCCGGTATCTCTGGTATGGCTAGTATTTTCCGATGCTGTTCCTTCCGCTTCTGTGCGTGCTGGTCGCGCTCTCGCTGGGAAAGCCCGAAAACTACCGGCTTCCCAAATGGACGAGCTTTCTTTATATTCCCACGGCACTGCTTCTGCTGCTGGTGCTGACGAACGATCTTCACCAGCTGGTCTTCGTGTTTCCAGCGGACGCGACTGCGTGGCTCGACACCGATCACGGCTACGGCGCAGGCTATTTTATCGTCATGTGCTATATCGCGCTGGGGATGGTGACGGCGATCGTGACGATGCTTCTCAAATGCCGCATCCCGCATACAAAGATCACGCTGGGGCTGCCATTTGTGCCGGTCGTGCTGGCGGCGCTGTATTCCGTGCTTTATATCAGCCGGATCCCCTGGATTGAACTGCTGGCCGGCGACATGACCGTCGTGCAGTGTTTGCTCCTTGCCGCGGGGATCGAGAGCTGCATCCGCTGCGGGCTCATCCAGTCGAACACCGGCTATCGGGCGCTGTTTGAAGCGTCCGGCATCCGCGCAGAGATCACAGACGGAGCGCTTCGCGTGCAGGCGGTCTCCGTGCCGCACGAGCTGTTTCCCACGGAAAAGCTGCGCGAGGCGGCCCATCAGACGACACATCTTGATCGCAATACACTATGACGTACATCAAGCGGCGCAGCAATCTGGTCTTTCTGGCAGCGCAAAAAGACTTTATCGACGCAAACGAACTTCTCTTGTGTCTCAACGAATCGGCGCAGGCCTTGCAGCTCTGCCAGGTTTCCTGCACGGTGCGGCTGAGGCTCGGCGAAAGCATTTCCACAGCGCAGGCGATCGCACTGTATGACCTGTTCGGCGCGGTGCTGGACACTGGACGTAGCCTGACCGCGATGCTGCTGTTCGCCGAGCAAAGCGGCGGCGTTCTTCGCGCGCGCGTCAGCGCGAGCTGAGAGGAAGAAATTCTGAACATGAAGATCCGCGTCCATGACGACATTGGCTATTCGCTGCTGTCCGTGCGCCGCGCCTACTGGCAGTGCGAGGATCTACGCGTCTTTCTCAAAACGGCGGGCGCGGATTCGCCCCGTCCCATGAAGCTGCGGCAGAAAGGCTCGACCGGCGAGTGGTTCTTGTGGGAATATTCGAGCGTCCTCAGCGGCATCCGCGTCCCGGCAAGCGAAGACCCGTGGGCCTGAGCGTATGAAGCATGTTTTATCGATATTGCTGGCCGTCGGCGCGCTGCTGTGCTGCGGCTGCACTGCAAAGCAGCCGCAGGTGCCGACCGTCCCGGAAACGGCGGTTCTGCTTGAGGTGTCCATGACGCGGACAACATCCTCGGCAGACAATAGCTTCTGGTTCACAGCCGGCAGACCCCAGTGGGGTTCGGACGGCGAGGGGCATTTCCTGAACTGCGAATACCGCGCGGAGACCGGCGAATTTATCGAGCGGCGTGACGCCGGGATTCCGGAAGCGCAGTGGGCCGAGCTGGAGACGCTGGTGCGGGGACTTGCTCTCGCGCCCTACGAGGCGCCGGACGTAAATCTTCTGGACGCGCCCAACAGCGAGGTCACCATCACCTGGACGGACGGCGGCGAGAAGATCAGATGCCGCTATGCGCTTGATGGCGCGGACGCGCTGGACGTATTCCTGCGCGCGCTTGCGGCCGGGACGCAGACTCCGGCAGAATTAGAAGAAACCGAATAAAAGGAGGAAGGCATGAAAGGACACAAATTCTTGAAAGTGACCGGTATTCTGATGATCGCCGCAGCGGTTTTCTACATCATCGCGGGCGTGTTCATCGGCGGCCTCGGTGCGCTGGCGGCAGGTCTGGGCGCGGGCAGCGGCCTGACGGCGAGCTATTATCTCGCGCTCCTTGTGACGCTGGCCGGCGGTATCTGCCAGCTGATCGCAGGCATCGTCGGCGTGAAGCACAGCGAGAGCAGCGAAAACTCCAGAAAATGCGTAACATGGGGCATCGTGGTCATTGCGTTCACCGTACTCGGTGCGATCCTGAACACGATCAACAGTGCAAAATTCGACGTTGGAAGCATCGTAACGGGACTGGTCGTTCCGGCACTCTACATCTACGGCGCGATTCTCAATTCCAGGGCGGACAGGACCCCGCCCGCCGCGTAAAAAGGAGCTAACAATGGGACTTTTTGATAAGAAATATTGCGATATTTGCGGCGAGAAGATCGGCCTGCTCGGCAACCGCAAGCTGGAAGACGGCAACTGCTGCAAGAACTGCGCGCGGAAGCTCTCGCCGTGGTTTAACGAGCGGCGGCACTCGACGGTAGCCGAGATCCGGCAGCAGCTCGCCTACCGCGAGGAGAATCAGAGCAAAGCAGCGCAGTTCCAGATCACGCGGGAGCTGGGCAGGGACTGGCGCGTGCTCTTTGACGATGCGCACGGCTGGTTCACCCTGACGCGGGCAAGAGATCTGACAGGCGACAACCCGGACATTCTGTCCTACAGCCAGCTCACCGGTTCCCGGCTGGACGTGGAGGAGACCCGGCGCGAATTAAAACGGCAGGACAAGAATGGCAAGCAGGTCAGTTACGATCCGCCGCGTTATGCGTATTCCTACAATTTTGATCTGACCGTCACGGTCAATAGCCCGTACTTCGATAGCATGTCCTTCCGCGTCAATCCGCGTCCGGTCACGCTGGAATCCGAAGCGCCGCGCGGCTTCTCCCTCACCCGCCCCATCGACCCGACCTACAATATTGAATACCGCCGCTGCAAGCAGCAGGCGGACGAGATCTGCGAAGCCATTGAAACGGCCCGCGGCAAAGCATATGCCGCGCCGGAACAGCCGCAAGCGGCCCCTGCCGCACCGGTCTCCGGCCCGTGGACGTGCCCAGCCTGCGGCGCTGAAAGCGCCGGAAAATTCTGCGAATACTGCGGCACACCGCGCCCATAAAAACATTTATTTTCAAAATAAGAAAGGAACTTTATCATGAAAAAATTTGTATCTCTGCTTCTCGTTGTCTCCATGCTGCTCCTCGTGCTCGCCGCCTGCGGCAGCAAGGACGCCCTCGCCGGGACCTGGACGGGCGACCTCGGTCCGGACGGCGTCGTCACCTGGACGTTCGACGGCAGCGGCAAAGTCAAATTCGACAACGGCTTTGCCAAGCAGGACGGCACCTACACCATCAGCGGCGATCAGGTCACCATCCAGCTCGAGCTCTGGGACGACGCACAGACGTTCACGTTCTCCGTGGGCGGCAACAGCCTGACCATGAACGAGAACTCCGGCGTGGGTCTCTGCGGCACCTACGAAAAGAAATAAAAATGACCGTCTCCCGCTCCACCCCGGAACGGGAGACGGCAATTTTTAGAGAAAAGCGGGTGTATATGCCGCCGCAAGTCACGAATTCTTCGAAAAAACAGATGATCCGCCCCAGGCTCCTATACGGGAAGCCCAGTCCGGATCATCCTTGTCTGGTGCGCCTGACAGGACTTGAACCTGCACGCTTACGCACCGGAACCTAAAGGTGATGTCACCTTGGTGAAAGGTTTGAGACAGCCAGGATGCTTCATAATAGCACCACAAAATACATATCAATGGTCGGAGTTTTCAGGCAGTAACTGATAAAATGCCGTGTTTTCAAGGGATATCCAGCTTTCAACGAAAACATCCGCCTTTTCTGGATTGTTGCAAGCCTATTGAAAACGCTGGATAAACCGGCTCTTTGGGGATTTCGAGGACGATAGTAGTCAAACAGTAGTCATCGTCATATTATTACAACATTTCAGCGAAGATATAAAGACGCGCTGCTTGTAATTCTGAAAGCAGCGCGTCTTTATATGTCGGCCAATTATCAAGACAGTTTCAAATCATATCCTTAGTCTTCTGGCTGCAGCTCGTAAGTACACAGATAGAACAGAAACGACGTCATCTGATAGCGGCTGATGCGGGTATCGGAGGCATTCAGCAGATCGGGAAGGTCGCTGTCGCGTGTGGTGATGCCGGTCTGATTGCACCAGAGCATGGCTCGGATGGTTTCGGCACCGAGCTGCGGCTCGCTCTGCATGGCCTGCTGGAGCTGCGCCCGGTCTACCGCCGTATTGACGCCGGCCATTGCCGCGTAGCGATAGATCAGCACGCACGCGGTCTGATAGTCCACTTTCTCTGCGCTTGCAGTGCACACATCATCCTGCCGGAGAAGCCTTTTCTGCCAGGCCCAGCAGACAGCGTCGTAATAGGGATCGGTGACGGTAAAGCCCTCACTTTCAGAATCAGGCGGAAGGGCGGCGCTGTCCGTTTCGGGGCATCCGGCAATTCGATAAAGCACATCGACAAACTCACCCAGCTTCGCTCCGGCCTTTCCGCCGAAGGTATCCGGCGTTTCCGGATCCACATACCCGTTGCGGTACATATACAGGACGCTGGCCTGATTGAAAATGCTCTTGATGTCCGTGAACACCACAGTGTCTTCCAGACTGCCGCCGCTCGGCTGTTTGTCGAAGACGTGCGCGTAATAATCGCTGTTGACGATGTTGCTGGAGAGCTGGAACTTGTTTTCCACATAGAGACGATATGCGTCGAGCGTTTCGTCGGAGATGGTAGTGCCCGTGTGCGCGGGGATCACGGTTTCTGTCCCGGCGTCATAGCGGAAGGTTTTCGTCAGAAAGGACTTGTCCGACAGCACTGCCATATGGATCCCGGTGGATAACACATCGGTGCCTGCCAGCAGCCGCGAATCATAGTCCACGCCGAACAGGTTCAGAAGCGTCGGCAGAATATCCGCCGTGGAGCAGTATTCATCTACCACGATATTCTCCGGAAGGCCGGG
>DHKK01000109.1:5017-5743 GCA_002404795.1 Clostridiales bacterium UBA4696 | reverse complement strand
GAAGAAACGAGCACAGAGGATAAGAAGCCTTGCTTGCAAGGATTCGTTCCGTCGTGGTCGTTTCTGACGCACCTCCGGCGGCCCTATCTTTTCTCTCGCAAGAGAAAAGATAGGGGAGAAAAGAGTGCGTGGAGACGCGGGGTGCAATCTGCCTCTGAATTCAGGCAAGTCCCAATGTTTCGGTCTGTCGTTCCACTCGGTACTCACCCTACGGGCGTCCGACTACGCGCCGCCTGATACGGGGGTATCAGATTTGTAACTAGTTGCCTTAGAGCGATTGCCATCAATAGAAGGTGCAGTGGAAATTTTGATAGGTGTTACCTTCTTGCGGGGTAGTTTGTAGGGGCGGGGCTCTGCTCCGCCCGTTCTTCCGGCAAAATCTGCAGCAGCGGGCGGAGCAGAGCCCCGCCCCTACAGGGTGCAGAGCAAATAAAGAAAGACCCATGCAAAAAGGTGCAGACCAACAAATTTGGTCTGCACCTTCTATTTCCCACAAATATTCAAAGGTAACTACCTGTAAATCTGGTGTCCCGTATCAGGCGGCGCGTAGTCAAAACTTCGTAGGGTGACCACCGAGTGGAACGCCAGACCGAAACATTGGCGCTCGCCTAAACTCAGATGCAGAACGCACCAAACGCGTCCCCTAGCGCCCTTTTCTTCCATATCTTTTCCCGCGCAAGGGAAAAGATATGGCCGTCGGAGACGCGTCAGAAACGACCACGACGG
>DHKK01000109.1:249-4906 GCA_002404795.1 Clostridiales bacterium UBA4696 | reverse complement strand
TTTTTCTATGCAAATTTGCGACAACCTCTCAGTCTCGGCTGCGCCGACCAGCTCCCCTGGAAGGGGAGCCAAGGGGTTCGCGCTGCCGGAAGTGCCTCAGAGACGGAACACCCGGCGGGCGTTGGATTCGGTTGCGCGGGCGACTTCTTCGGCGGGGATGCCGCGGAGGTCCGCGATCTTTTTGGCCACGTACGGCACCAGACCCGGGTCGCAGCGGCGGCCGCGGAAGGGCTCCGGGGCCATGTAGGGGCAGTCGGTCTCGATGAGGATGCAGTCCAGCGGGATATTCTGCGCGACCTCCACGGCCTTGTGCGCGTTTTTGAACGTCACGACGCCGGTAAAGCCGATGCACCAGCCGCGCTTGATCAGCTCCTTTGCCATCTCATAGCTGCCGGAAAAGCAGTGGAACACGCCCTTCACGTCCGGGAACTCATCGATGATGCGCAGCCCGTCCTCATGCGCCTTGCGCTCATGGATGACGACAGGCATGGAGAGCTCCTGCGCCAGCGCCATCTGCAGACGGAAGGCCCGCTGCTGCACGTCCCGCGGTGGATCCTCATAGTGATAGTCCAGGCCGATCTCGCCGATGGCCTTCACGCGCGGGTTTTTGCACAGCTCGCGGTAGACGGCGATCCGCGCCTCGTCCACCTGCGCGGCGTCGTCCGGGTGGCTGCCGACGGCGGCGTGGACCCAGTCAAAGCGCTCGGCCAGCTGCACCGCCTTTTCCGACGACGGCAGATCATAGCCGATCTCCATCATGCCGGTAACAGACGCAGCCTTCATGTTTTCCACAATGGCATCGAAGTCCTGTGCAAAACAGTCCTCGGTCAGATGTGCGTGTGAATCAAAATACATACCTTACTCCTTATTCTGCTCCAGCCAGATGAGCAGCACCGCGATATCCGCGGGCGAGACGCCCGAGATGCGGCTGGCCTGCCCGACGGACAGGGGCCGGATCTCATCGAGCTTCTGCCGCGCCTCGACGCGCAGGCCCTGCATGGAAAGATAGTCGATCGTCTTCGGCAGGAGCCTGCCCTCTTCGCGGGCAAATTCCTCGACCTGCTTCTGCTGGCGGGCGATGTAGCCCGCGTATTTCATCCGGATCTCCACGGCCTCGCGCACCACGGCGGGCAGCGCCGGCCGCTCCGGGTCGAAGGGCGCCAGATCGTCATAGCCCAGCTGCGGGCGGCGGATGAGGTCGGACAGGCGGGCCGAGCCCTCGACCGGCGCGGTCTCATGCGCGCGCAGCATATCGTTCAGCGCTTCGCTCTCCGGCACGCCGGTGGCCTCCAGGCGTTTGATCTCCGCGGCGACCGCGCGGTATTTTTCCTGCACGGCTTCATACTGCGCATCGGAAATCAGCCCGATGCGGTGGCCGATGGGACTCAATCGCTCATCGGCATTGTCCTGCCGGTGCAGGAGCCGGTATTCCGAGCGCGAGGTCATGATGCGGTAGGGCTCATTCGTGCCCTTGGTGACCAGATCGTCGATGAGCGTGCCGATATAGCCGTCAGACCGCTTCAGGACCATCGGTGCCTCGCCCTTGAGCTTCAGCGCCGCGTTGACGCCCGCCACAAAGCCCTGCACCGCGGCCTCCTCATAGCCCGACGAGCCGTTGAACTGCCCCGCGCCGTAGAGGCCGGGGATTTTTTTGCTCTCGAGCGTCGGCAGAAGCTCGGTCGGGTCGACGCAGGCGTATTCGATGGCGTAGGCCGGGCGCATCATCTCCGCGTGCTCGAGCCCCGCGATCGTGTGCAGCATGTCGAGCTGCACATCCTCCGGCAGGCTGGAAGACAGACCCTGGATATACATCTCGTCCGTGTACAGCCCGCACGGCTCGACGAACAGCTGGTGCCGGGGCTTATCCGGAAAGCGGTCGATCTTCGTCTCGATCGACGGGCAGTAGCGCGGGCCGACGGATTCGATCATGCCGTTGAACAGCGGCGACCGGTCGTGGTTGGCCTTGATGATCGCGTGGGTCTTTTCGTTCGTATAGGTCAGGTAGCAGACCGCCTTGTTTTCCGGCGGCTGCTTCGTGGAAAACGAGAACGGGACGGGCGTCTCGTCGCCCGGCTGCAGCTCCATCTTCGTCACGTCGATCGAGCGGCGGTTGACGCGCGGCGGCGTGCCGGTCTTGAACCGGCGCATACGCAGGCCAAGAGAAGCAAGCTGCTCCGCAAGACCGATGCCCGCCTGCATGCCGTCCGGTCCGGAGGCGTAGGCGCAGTCGCCGGTGATGACGCGGGCATCGAGATACGTGCCGGAGGCGATGACGCAGGCGCGCACCTGATACACCGCGCCGAGGCGCGTGACAACGGCGGAGATCTGCCCATCCGTCAGGCGGATGGAGGTGATCATGGCCTGCTTGAGGTCCAGGTTCTCCTGCTGCTCGAGCGTGCGCTTCATATCCTCCTGATACCTCCGGCGGTCCGCCTGCGCGCGCAGGGAGTGGACGGCCGGGCCCTTGCCCAGGTTCAGCATCCGGTACTGGATGCACGAGCGGTCGGCCGCCTTCGCCATTTCGCCGCCGAGCGCGTCGAGCTCGCGCACAAGATGGCCCTTCCCCGTGCCGCCGATGGCGGGATTGCAGGGCATATTGCCGACCGCGTCCAGATTGATCGTAAACACGACGGTCTTCAGCCCCATCCGCGCGCAGGCCAGTCCGGCCTCGATCCCGGCGTGACCCGCGCCGATCACGGCCACATCGTACCGGCCAGCGTCAAATTCCATACAGATCCCCCCTGCAGCACTTCATTCGGATTGATATTTTAGCAGGAAACCGCCCTGTTTGCAAGAATCCTGCCCGCCGCAAGAAAAAATTTCCGCCCCGACAGCGTTCGGCAGACTTTTCCGCGCCGTTCCGGTATGGTATAGACACAGCTTATCCAATGCGAGCGCACTTCATATCCCAGGCCGGCGGCTCTGGCCGCCGCCAAATCCCACAACCCCATCTGCCTCCGGTCAGAGCATGGCCGGAGGGCTTTTTTTGCGCGGCGGCGCGGGGTGTTGACGAATGGGGCGTTTTCGGGTATGATGGGTAAATAATCCTGCCGTGGAGGTGTGTGAACGGTTTTGGATGAAAACATGATGCGCGAGGCTCTGCTTCTCGCGCAGGAGGCTGCCGCGGAGGGCGAGGTCCCAGTGGGGTGTGTGATTACACTGGACGACCGGATCGTCGGCCGCGGCCGCAATCGCCGGGAAACGAACAGGACCGCCCTGGCGCACGCGGAGATTGAGGCCATTGCCGAGGCCTGCCGGACGCTTGGCGGCTGGCGGCTGTGGCAGTGCACACTCTACGTGACGCTCGAGCCGTGTCCCATGTGTGCGGGTGCGATTCTGAACGCGCATCTGCCGCGCGTCGTTTACGGCGCAAAGGACCCCAAATCCGGTGCGGCCGGGAGTCTGGTCGATGTGCTGCATCTGCCGGGCTGCTTTCAGCCGGAGGTGCTGGGCGGGGTCCTGGAAGAAGCCTGCTCGCAGGCGCTGCGCGACTTTTTCCGCGCGCTGCGCCAGAGGAACCGCTGATCCCATCGGTTCCCCAAGACGCGCGTCCCGGACGGACGCTGGTGAAAAAAAGGATGGTTCTCTATGCGATATCAGATCACATCTGACTCGACCTGTGATCTCAGCCCCGAGCTGCTGCAGCGGTACAGCATCCGCCTGCTGCCGCTCTACGTCAACATGGACGGCAGGACGCTTCGCGACGGCGTGGACGTCTGCCCAGACGACATCTATGCGCATGTCTCCGCGGGCGGCGGTCTGCCGAAGACGGCTGCGGTCAACCTGGCGGACTATGTCCGCATGTTCACGGAGCTCTCCGCGCAGAATGACTTTGTCATTCACATCTGTATTTCCCTCGATTTCTCCTGCTGCTATCAGAACGCGAAGCTCGCGGCGGCGGATTTTGACAACGTCTACGTTGTTGACTCGAGAAATCTCTCCACCGGCCACGGCCTCGTCGTGCTCGAAGCCGAGCGGATGGCCCGCGCCGGCATGGCACCGGACGAGATCGTCGCGGCGCTGCAGGAGCTGACCGGCCGCGTGGAGGCCAGCTTCATTCTTGACCGGCTGGACTACATGAAAATGGGCGGCCGTTGCTCGGCCGTGACGCTGCTCGGCGCGAATCTTCTGAAGCTCCGCCCGTGCATCGAGGTCAAGGACGGCAAAATGGGCGTCGGCAAAAAGTACCGCGGCAGCTTTGAAAAATGTCTGGCGCAGTACATCACCGACAAGATCGGCGCGCGCAGCGATCTGGAGCTGCGGCGCGTCTTCATCACGCATTCCGGCCTGCCGGAGGAAACGGTGCAGAAAGCTGTGGAAACTGTGCAGAATCTGCAGCCGTTTGACGAGATCTGCGTCACCCGCGCCGGCTGCACCGTCAGCAGCCACTGCGGCCCCGGCACCATCGGCGTGCTGTACATCCGAAAGGCAGAAGCATGAGACAGATACTCGAACAGTGCTCCGGGCTTTCCCCGGAGAAGATCGACACGCTCTGCACCTTTGGCCGGGCGCTGCTGGAAAAGAATCAGGTCATGAACCTGACCGCCATCACCGAGCCGCAGGCCGTGGCAGAGCTGCATTTTCTCGACTCCATCGCGCTGCTGCAGGCCGTGGACTTTCAGGATCAACGCGTCATCGACATCGGCTGCGGCGCGGG
>DHKK01000109.1:0-182 GCA_002404795.1 Clostridiales bacterium UBA4696 | reverse complement strand
GAGCCGTCGATGGAGCTGACGCTGCTCGATTCGCTCGCCAAGCGGATGCACTGGCTCGAGGAACTGCTGCCGCAGCTCGGCGTGCAGGCGCAGGTCGTGACGGCCCGGGCGGAGGAATACGTCCGCACCTGCCGGGAGAGCTACGACATCGTGACCTCCCGCGCCGTGGCGCGGCTGAACGT
>DHKK01000181.1:2367-2954 GCA_002404795.1 Clostridiales bacterium UBA4696 | reverse complement strand
TCTTCCTGGCTCTTCGAATGGACTAGGATCAGGTCGGCGTTGCCGAACTTGGCGGCGTTGATGGCCTTGCCGGTACCGGCAGACTGGACCTCGACGGTGTAGCCGTAGGTTTCTTCAAAGATGGGCAGCAGGTAGCCGAGAAGACCCGAGTCGTTCACGGACGTGGTGGTGGACAGACGGATGAGCTTGGTCTGTTCGGTGGCGGGCGCGACCTCTCCGGTGTAGACGGGCGCGTCGTCCAGCACGTAGAACAGATACTCGCCGTAGGTGTCATAGCCGTAATTTGCGGCCAGATCCAGCGTCTGCTGCGTCAGGAGCCAGTGGATCAATGCGTCTGCGCCGGCGGTGTTCACCGCGACATCGGAAACGGCGTTGCCGTCTGCGTCGGTAAACGGCGCGTCCGGGTTTACGGCGATCACGGTGTAGGTGTTGCGCATTTTTTCGTCTGCTTCTTTGAGAATGCAGGTGTCAACGACCAGACCGGTCTCGGCGGGCTCTTCTTCTGCGGGCTCTTCGGAAGCCTGCTCCGGCGCTTCGGCAGAAGGCTCCTGCGTGGTCTCGGCGGGTTCTTCGGCCGCAGCGGGCGC
>DHKK01000181.1:0-2300 GCA_002404795.1 Clostridiales bacterium UBA4696 | reverse complement strand
GGCTCGGATGCTTCGGCGGTCGTCGGGGTCTCGGCGGGCTTTGCGGCTGCACAGGAAACAAGCGTGAACAGCATCACGCAGACCAGCAGCAGGGACAGAAGCTTTTTCATTGTCGTTCCTCCTGAAGAATAAAGTAAAAAGACCAGCCGGTTTCCGCACCGACAAAGGCACAGCTGTCCTGCGCCTTGCATGGTGTCTGGAAAGAGGCTCGTCCACCGCTTTGCAAACCATGGGAATCCGTCACTTTCCCGAAATAAACGGCTGATTGCTTTTTTGTATTATAGCACATTTGACAAGACGGCACAATAGAGCGCCCATTGGACTGCGCGAAATGATATGAAACTGCACGAAATCGCACAAGCGAAGGAGTTCCGCAGCCGCGTGTCGTGTGGTACAATATTCTTATAGCATCGCCATTTGTATGCAGCGCCTGCGCAGGTCCTTCGCAGGCAGATTCAAAAAAACGGAGGAAGTATCATGCAGAAAAAAGAACGCCCATCGATCGACGCGTGGCTGAAAGAAGCGAAGGCGCACGAAAGCGCACCCAGGATCGGAATGTATCTGACCCACAACGGCGTTGTGCGGCAAAGCGCCAAAGCAAAGGTCCGCCTGCATCAGGAGGATACCCGGCCGGTGACCGGACTGTATTTTTCCTATGATCCGGCGGCTGTGGACGCGATCATCGCAGAGACCTATAAAATGGACGGGATCTATTATATCAGGGTCTGGCTGAACGAGGGCGAGCTTTGTGTGGGCGACGATATCATGTATGTGCTGGTCGGCGGCGATATTCGTCCGCACGTGATCGACGCGCTGCAATATCTCGTCGGCCGCATCAAAACCGAATGCGTCACGGAAACCGAGCGGTACTGAACGCCGGTACGCAAAAGCCCCGCCTCTCGTCTCGGGAGGCGGGGCGTGGTTTGTCATTTTGCCGCGCAGTTTGCGCTTCCTTCGCCGCAGAGCATTTCCAGACCGTGCGCGATCGGGTCGATGACTGCCAGAAGATTCTCCTCGGACGCTTTTTTACTGCCGGGGAGATTGACGATCAGCGTCCGTTTGCGGATGCCCGCCGCGCCGCGCGAAAGGCAGCCTCTGGGCGTGATCTTCATCGATCCTGCCCGCATCGCCTCCGGGATCCCGGGCGTCGGCCGCTCGACGATCTGCGATGTCGCCTCGGGCGTGATATCGCGCGGAGAAAAGCCCGTGCCGCCGGTCGTCAGAACAAGCGTGATGCCGCGCTCGTCGGCGCAGGTGCGCAGCGCCTGTTTGATCTGCTCGGGTTCGTCGGGGACGATCGCGGTATAAACCACGTCATAGCCCCGCTCGTTCAGAAGCCTTACCAGATTCGGCCCGCTCGTGTCCTCCCGCTCGCCGCGAAAGCCCTTGTCGCTGACTGTGATCACTGCTGCTGTATAGCGCATATCGTTTCCTCCCGTTTGTAATCTCCGTGGACGCCGCCGGTCTTGCTGACCAGACGGATATCCGCGATCACCATATCCTTTTGTACGGCCTTGCACATATCGTATACCGTCAGAGCCGCGGCGCTGACGGCCGTGAGCGCCTCCATTTCCACGCCGGTCCTTCCGCCGCAGGAAACCGTGGCCTCAATTTCCACGCTGCACCGTTCCTCGTCGAGGGAAAGCCGCAGATCGATGCCGTCCATCAGAACCGGATGGCACATGGGGATGAGATCCGGCGTGTGCTTGGCGCCCATAATGCCGGCGATCTGCGCGACGGTGAGCACATCGCCCTTTTTCATGCCGCCGCCGCGGATAAGTGCAAAGGTCTGCTCGTTTACCAGCACGCGCCCTGCGGCCACAGCCGTTCGCCGGGAAATCGGCTTTTCGCCGACGTCCACCATTTTTGCTCTGCCCTGCTCATTAAAGTGCGTAAAATCCGGCATGTTTCAACCTCCGATCTGATTCATGCTCCGACCTGCGCCGGAGCGGTGCGCTGCGTCCAATTCGCCGTGCCAGCGGGGCTTTGCTCGGATCGCCGCTTCCAGCTGGGCGCGCATGGCGTCAAGATCAAGCCCCTTCAGGGGATACTCCGCCCCAGAGTGCAGGCACGGCTTCACGCGACCGTCGGCGGTAAGACGGAGCCGGTTACAAGCCTGACAGAAATGGGCGCTGACCGGGCTGATCAGACCCACGCAGCCCTTCGCGTCCGGAAGCCGGAACAGCTTTGCCACGCTGCCGTCTGACGGAATCGGGGAGAGCTGCGGCAACGCCTGTAACACGCGCGTGAACGGAATGTACGCATCCGTGCCGAATTCCGCGCCGTCGCACATGGGCATC
>DHKK01000156.1:4573-9167 GCA_002404795.1 Clostridiales bacterium UBA4696 | reverse complement strand
GAGGTGCTTGGGCAGCGGGCGGAACATCAGAACGCCGTGAACGCGCTCGTCCTCGTTGAGCGAACGGATGTTGTCCATCAGCTCCTGCTGGCCCGCGTCCTCGGGCAGCACGACCTGACGGACCGTGATGCCGACCTTCTCGCAGCGCTTGAGCGCGCCGCGCTCATAGGACAGATCGTCCTCGCGCGCACCCACGCGCAGAATGGCAAGGCAGGGCTCCGTGCCGTTTTTCTTCAGCTCCTCTGCCTGCTCGCGCAGCTGTTCGGTCAACGCCCTGGCGGCGTCGGCCCCCTTGAGTAACATCGCCATGATGGTTTCCTCCTCATGCCGGCGCGGTGCGCCGTGATCTCAACATTAGGATAACAAACAAAATTTTCGCTGTCAATTTCTTTTGCAAACCGTTCGCGCCGGAAGGATTTCCTTTCTTCGCCGCCTTGCTATTTCCGCCGCTTTCTGCTACCATAAGGGTACGAAATTTTATCTGACCGGAGGGATATCCCATGTCCGTCATCGAAGAAAAGAAGGCCCTGCGCACCTACATCCGCCAAACCGAGCGCACGCTCGATCCCGCCTACAAGGCCGAGAGCTCGGAGGCTATCTGCCGCTGCGTCCTTGCGCTGGAGGAATACCGGGCCGCAGGGACCGTGTTCGCCTTTGCCGGCACCGTCCATGAGATCGACACCTCGCTGCTGCTGAAGGAGACCCTTGCCGCGGGCAAGACGCTCGTCCTGCCCCGCTGCGCCGAGGGCCACGCGCTCGACCTGTGCGTGGTCACGTCGATGGACGAGCTCGTGCCGGGGATGTACGGCATTTTAGAGCCGAAGGCGGACTGCGCGCTCGTCACGCCCGCCGACATCGACTTTGCCGTGGTGCCCTGCCTGTCGTTCGACCGCAGGGGCCGCCGGCTCGGACAGGGCGGCGGCTACTACGACCGGCTGCTGCCGCAGCTCACCTGCCCGACCTGCCTCATCTGCCGCGAGCGGCTGATGAGCGAGGCCGTTCCCATCGAGGAGCATGACCGCCGCTGCACGCTCTACGTCACAGAGCGCGGCGTGATGACACCGGAGGTGTAATGGCAATGCTGGACTGGCTCATTCGCGGCGCACAGGTGCTCGACGGCACCGGCGCACCCGGCTTTACAGCCGATGTCGCTGTAAAGGACGGAAAAATCGCCGCCGTCGGAAAAATCGACGGCGAGGCAGCCGAAACGGTCGATGCTGCCGGTCTGACGCTCGCGCCGGGCTTCATCGATGTCCACGGCCATTCGGATTTCTTCATGCCGCTCGACCCGGCACGCGCCAGCAAGCTCCTGCAGGGCGTCACCACGGAGCTCTGCGGCCAGTGCGGCCTCGGCCCCGCGCCGGTCACGGAGCAGAACTACCCGGTCTACCACAAATATCTGTCCCAGCAGGGCATCCCCATGTATCCGGACGACCAGACGTTCACCAGCTTCTCGGCGTATCTTTCCCGCATGGAGCAGACGCCCGCCGGCATCAACCTCGCCTATTTCATCCCGCACGGGACCGTCCGGCTGGCCGTGATGGGCTTCTCCCATGACGCGCCGGACGAAAAGCAGCTCGCGCAGATGCGGGAGCTGGTCGAAGACGCCATGCAGGCGGGCGCGCTGGGCCTGTCTACGGGGCTTGCCTATGCGCCGGGGCGCTTTGCCGCGACCGATGAGCTGGCCGCGCTGACGGAGCCGGTCGGACGGTACGGCGGCGTCTATACCTCGCACCTGCGCGACCAGGGTGATCAGCTCGAGCAGAGCGTGCAGGAGGCCATCGACATCGCCCGCCGCGGCGGCGTGCGCGTCAACGTCTCGCATCACAAGGCCGTGGGCGAGCAGAACTTCGGCAAGGTCCGCAGGACCACGCAGATGCTGCACGAAGCCGGGATCCCGGCCACGCACGACGTCTATCCCTACGCCGCCAGCTCCACCATGCTCATCTCCACGCTGCCGATGGCCTTCGCGCAGCTCGAGCCGCAGGCGCTTTTGCAGGCGCTCGCGGATCCGGGCGAGCTTGCGCGGCTCGCTTCCCTGCTCTTGCAGGGCGGCTCCGGCGACGCCGCCGAGGCCTGCGGTCTGGGCAGCCTGCTGATCGCCAACGCCACCAAGACGCCGGAGGCCGCCGGAAAGACCATCCGGCAGATCGCGCAGGTGCGCGGCCTCTCCCCGTTTGAGGCCTACGCGGCGCTGCTGCGGGAAAACGAGCTTGGCGTGCAGTATATCAAGTTCGGCATGAGTGAAGCGGACGTGTCGTACCTGCTGGCGGACGAGCTTTGCATGTTCGGCAGCGACGCGCTGTACGTGCCGGGCATGAAGGTGACGCATCCGCGCTCGATCGGCACCTTCCCGTGCGTGCTGCGCCGGGCTGTCCGTGAAGAAAAAAGCATCTCGCTGGCGGAAGCCGTCCGCAAGCTGACTTCCATGCCCGCCGAGGTCTACGGCCTTGCCGGGAAGGGCCGCATCGCGGCCGGGATGGACGCGGATCTGACGCTGTTCGACGCCGCGAAGATCACCGACCACGCCACCTACACCCAGCCGCTGCTGCCGAACGAGGGCATCCGCCGCGTGTACCTCGGCGGCGTCTGCGCCGTCCGCGACGACCAGTACACCGGCGCCATGGCCGGCAAACTCCTCCGCCGCAGCCGCTGAGCCCGCTCCTTACAAAACGCACGCCGGGGATGGCCCAAAGCCATCCCCGGCGGGGTTTCTTTTATGTTCAGGAAGCGGAGACAGTCTCCGCAGGCTTTTCCGCGGCTGTTACGACGCGGATCTGCTCGATGTGGTGGTTGGCAATGCGGGTGATGGTGACGTGGAGGTTCTCGAAGTCGAAGCTGGCGCCGGTCTCCGGCAGGCGGCCGAACTGCTCCATGACCCAGCCACTGACGGAGGCCATATCCGAGTCGCTTTTCAGGCCAAAATGCTCCGCAAAGTCGTCAAAGCTCATCTCGGCGTCGACCAGGTAGGTATCGGCGGACAGCTTGGTGATGGGCGTCTCCTCCTCGTCGTGCTCGTCCCAGATCTCGCCGACCAACTCCTCCAGAATGTCCTCCATCGTGACGATGCCGCAGGTGCCACCGTATTCGTCGACCACGACGGCAACATGAGTCTTGGCCTGCTGGAGCTTTTTGAGCAGCTGGCTGATGGGCTCCATCTCCAGCGCATAGACCGGCGGGAGCAGGATCTCGCGCAGGGGCTTATCCGTGATGCCGCAGCCGACGTAGAAGTCCTTCTGGTGGATGGTGCCGAGGATGTTGTCGATGGAATCCTGATAGATGAGAAGCCGCGAATATTTCGTCTCGGTGAACAGCGCGGCGACCTCTTCCTTTGTCGCCGTGATGGGGAGGGCGGCAAGGTCGGTGCGGTGGATCAGGATATCCTCCGCGCGCTGCTCGGAGAAATCGATGGCGTTTTTCAGCAGCTCGCCCTCGCTCTGGTCGATGCTGCCGTCCTGCTGCACCTCGTCGACGAGCATGAGCAGCTCCTCCTGCGACATTTTATTGTCGGAGCTGAGGCGGAAGACCTTCGCCAGCAGCTTTTTCCAGAGGGAGAATACGGCATTGAGCGGCGTAAAGACCCAGATGAGGACCTGCAGCACCGGCGCGGAGAGCATGGCGCAGGTCTCTGCGCTGTCCTTGGCGATGCTTTTGGGCGAGATCTCACCGAAGATCAGCACCACGACGGTGACGACCACGGTGGAGATCGTCGCACCGGCGTCGCCATAGTGTTTGACAAAGAGCACGGTGCCGATGGAGGCCGTGGCGATATTCACGATGTTGTTGCCGATGAGGATGGTGGAAAGCAGCCGGTCATAGCGCTCGAGCAGCTTGCAGACGAGGGCTGCGCGTTTGTTGCCTTTTTCGGCAAGGGTCTTGAGCCGGGTCGAATTTGCGGAGGAAAATGCGGTCTCTGTCGCCGAAAAATAGGCGGAGAGCATCAGGCAGACGGCCATGATCACGATGCATGTGGTGGTAGACAATGTACGGTAACTCCTTTTCTGTCATCTGAAGTGATTCTAAAAGTATCGGTGGCTGCGCCCGCTACAGACGCAAAAAAGCACGTCCGCCCTGCATCCCGCAGCGCAGATATGCTCCCAAAACCAGATGACAGATCAAGCGTGTACTATGGCAGTCGCTGTCGCCAGAATCCATGGATTTCATTCCTTTCCGGTAAAATTTATATTTATTATACCAGAAAAATGGGTTTCGTCAAGGAGAAAATCGCTCCGGCTGCGGCGGGAGAGGAGAAGAAGCCTTGCTTGCAAGGCTTCGTTCCGTCGTGGCCGTTTCTGACGTGCCTCCGGCGGCCATATCTTTTCTCTCGCAAGAGAAAAGATATGGGAGAAAAGAGTGCTTGGATTCGTTTGGTACGTGCTGCATCTGAATTCAGGCAGGGACCAATGTTTTAGCTTGGCGTTCCACTCGGGAGTCACCCTACGAGTTTCTGCTACGCGCCGCCTGATACGGTACACCAAATTTGCAGCTAGTTGCCGTAGAATATCTGCCGCAAATAGAAGGTGCAGTCTGAGTTTGTCAGGCTGCACCTTTTTGCGGGGCGGTTTTTCTTCATTTGCAGGCACCAAGGCTCCCC
>DHKK01000156.1:0-4528 GCA_002404795.1 Clostridiales bacterium UBA4696 | reverse complement strand
GCGCGCAGCGCCTGAGGGGTTAACCCCGCCGCAGCGGATGGCTTCCCCTATGAGGGGAAGCTGTCAGCCGGAGGCTGACTGATGAGGTGGGCTGCGTTGCGTAGACGCAAGTCCCCCACCTCATCCGTCACGGCTTGCGCCGTGCCACCTTCCCCTCGTAGGGGAAGGCTTTGGGCGCGCTTTTTTTGAAAATTTGAAAATAGTACTTGGCATTTTGAAACTACTGAATATAATTCACTAGTGCAAGGACGATACGGAAAGGAGCTGCCTATGAATACGCAGTATAAAAAGGGCGTGCTGGAGCTGTGCGTGCTGGCGCTGCTGCGGCAGCGGGACTGCTATGGGTATGAGATCTCCGAGATCCTCTCCCGGCGCATCGACATTGCAGACGGTACGGTCTATCCGATCCTGCGGAAGCTGAAGGCGGACGGGCTGCTGACCACCTATCTGCAGGAGGAGAGCGGCGGACCGCCGCGCAAGTATTACAAGCTCACGGAGCTTGGCCGGGAAACCTATCAGAACGACCGCGCGGAGTATCTGTGCTTCGCGCAGTCTGTCAGAACATTATTGGAGGATGAGAACAATGACAAAGCATGAATTTATGACGCGGCTGGCTTCGGAGCTGCGCAAGAGAAATGTGGCGGATGCCGCCGATGTGCCCCAGGAATACGAACAGCATTTTGCATTCAAGCTGGCCGACAGGTATTCGGAAGAATAGATCGCCGCCAAGCTCGGCAGCCCTGAGGAGTTGGCTGCGCAGTTCGAAAGCAGCAGCGCGCCGAAAGCGGTCCGCGGCAGCAGGGCGCTCACGGTGGCGGGCCTGTGCTTCGCCGATCTGTTTGCGGGGCTGTTCTTCGTGCTGCTGGCCGGCTTCGGCCTGGTACTGGCGGCGGCCGCGCTGTGCTTCGCGGCGCTGGCTTCCGCTTCGGGCGAGGCGGCGCTGCCCTCCCTTGCGATCAACCCGCAGTTTTCCGCAAAGGCCAGGCGCCGCCTGCGCGCGGCCGCGCTGATCTCGCTGGCGCTGTTCGCCGCCTGCTTCTTGCTGTCCTACGTCGTCTGCGCCCTGTCCGCCGGAAGCTTCCAGTTCTGGCACGTGTGGGGCTGGTTCCGGAACTGAGGCAACTGTTTCCCTTACGTCCGCCGTTCCTGTCCCGCGGAGAGGCTGCGGTCGGTGGAAAAATGGTGCCGCAGCAAATCGTTGCGTGACAAAATGGGGCCTGTCTGCTATGGTGGAGGCAGGAGGGATGATGGATGCAGACTGTTGGAACAAATCTCAGGCGGCTGCGCGTACGCGCGGGGCTGACGCAGGATGCGCTGGCGGGTATGCTGCATGTCACGCGGCAGACCGTCAGCAGCTGGGAGACCGGACGCACGGAGCCGGATCTTGATACGCTTCTCGCGCTCGCGGAGGCGCTGCACTGCGATGTGACCGAGCTCATCTACGGCGTGAAGCGGAATGGCTACCGGCAGTACCAGCGGCGGTGGATCGTCTGCAGCATGGTCTGCGGCGCGGTCCTGCTCGCGCTGCTGGTCTTGCAGCTGGTGCTCGTCCCGGCGCTGGAGGCACGGCAGGGCATGACGTACAATCTGGCCTACAGCATTTACCGGCTCTGCGTGCCGCAGCTCGGGTTCTTTACGGGCGGCATTCTGCTGTGCGCGCTGGCGTCCGTCTGGCTGCCGGTCCTGGTCGCAGGAAAGGGTCGCCGATGGCTGCTGGCTGCAGGGATCCTCTTTGCCCTGCCGCCGCTGGTGCTGGCTATAACTGCGCCGTTTGCCCAGCGCGCAGGAAGTATCCTGCAGCCGGTCATCCGCCTGTATTATCCCGCAGTCGTTCAGCCGCTCGGCCGCTTTCTGATCCAGCAGCTCGCGCCGTTCGCGGCCGCGGTCTGCGGGTTTCTGGGGTGGAGGCGGTGAGAAGCTGCCCCACCTCATCAGTCAGCCTGCGGCTGACAGCTCCCCTGGAAGGGGAGCCTTTTGCTGCAGAAAGGCCCGGCCTTGGGAGGCCGGGCCTTTTTGTCAGTTGAAGCTGCCGAGCTGTTTGCCGGAGAGGACGTGGAAGTGGATGTGGTGGACGGTCTGGCCGGCGAGTTCGCCGACGTTGGTGACGACGCGGTAGCCGTCCGCGAAGCCCTGCTCCTTCGCGAGCTTCGCGATGACGCTGTAGATGTGGCCGATGACGGCCTCATTCTCCGGCGTCACCTCGGCGGCGGAGGCGAAATGCTGCTTCGGGATGACGAGGAAGTGCATGGGGGCCAGGGGGTTGATATCCTTGAAGGCGTAGCAGAGCTCGTCCTCATAGACCTTGGCCGACGGGATCTCCCCCGCGATGATCTTGCAGAACAGACAATCGGACATGACGGTTCCTCCTTTTTTATTCCTTGACGTTGGCCGCGACAAAATCGTCGACAGCGGCCAGCGCATCGTCGAGCTTGAGGGCGTTCGTGCCGCCGCCCATGGCGGAATCCGGCTTGCCGCCGCCCTTGCCGCCGACGATCGGGGCGATATTGCGGATGATGTCGCCGGCCTTGATGCCGCGCGCGATGGCGTTCTTGCCGCAGACAGCGAGCAGCGTGACCTTTTCACCGTTGACGGAGCCGAGGGCCGCGACGGTGTTCGGGTTTTTGTCGCGCAGGAAGTCGCCGAGCTTGCGCAGGTCGTTCGCGTCGGTGTTCTCGCGGCTGGCGGTGACGACCTTGAGGCCGGAAACGTCCTTGGCGGAGAATAGGAGGCTGTCGACGTCGCCCGCGAAGAGCTTGTCTTTCATCTTCTCGACGGTCTGGTGCAGCTCGCGGATCTCGTTCATGCTGCTCTGGGCCTTGTTGATGAGCTCCATCGGGGTGGTCTTGAGCATTTCAGCGGCCTTGACCAGGCGGGCGTTCATCTCGTCGACGAGGTTCAGGAAGGCTTCGCCCGTGACGGCCTCGATGCGGCGGACGCCGGAGGCGACGGACGATTCGCTCGTGATGCGGAACGGGCCGACCTTGGCGGTATTGTCGACGTGCGTGCCGCCGCAGAGCTCGATGGACTTGCCGCCCATGTTGACCACGCGGACCACGTCGCCGTACTTCTCGCCGAACAGGGCGATGGCGCCGAGCTTCCTGGCCTCGTCGATCGGCATCTCCTTCGTCTCGACGCTCATACCGTCCAGCACCAGCTCACTGACCAGACGGCTGATCTTGACCAGCTCGTCGGCCGTGACGGCGGAGAAGTGGGTGAAGTCATAGCGCAGACGGTCCGGCTCGACGAGAGAACCGGCCTGATGGGCATGGTCGCCGAGGACGGTGCGCAGGGCGTAGTCGAGCAGGTGCGTGGCGGAGTGGGCGCGCATGATGGCCTTGCGGCGCTTCGTGTCGATCGAAGCCGTGACGGTATCGCCGACGGACAGGGAGCCGGAGACGAGCTTGCCGTAGTGCATGAACTTGCCGCCCTTGTTCTTCTGGACGTCGGTGACGGTGAATTCGGCCGTTTCGGTGCGAATGACGCCGTGGTCGGCGACCTGGCCGCCCATTTCCGCGTAGAACGGGGTCTGGTCGAGGACGAGGATGGCGTCGGTCCCGGCGGTGATGGCGCCCTGCAGCTCCTCGTCGGCGACGATGGCGACGATCTTGCCGTCCGCTTCCATGTTGGTGTAGCCGATGAAGGTAGTGGCGGGGATCTCCTTGCCGAACTCCACGCCGGCCCAGCCGAGATCGCCGAGGGCCTTGCGGGCCTCGCGGGCGCGGACCTTCTGCTCCTGCATGAGCTGCTGGAAGGCAGCCTCGTCGACCTGCATGCCTTCCTCCGCGACCATCTCGTTGGTCAGGTCGATCGGGAAGCCGTAGGTGTCGTAGAGCTTGAAGGCGTCGGCGCCGGAGAAGGTGCTCTCGCCCTTTTCCTTGTGACTCTGCAGCATCTCGGTGAAGATCTTCATGCCGCCGTCGATGGTCTTGGCGAAGTTCTCCTCCTCGGTGCGGATGACGCGGGTGATATAGGACTGCTTCTCGCGCAGCTCGGGGTACTGGCCCTCATTCTCATGGATGACGGTGTCGACGACCTGATAGAGGAAGGGCTCGTTGACGCCCAGCAGCTTTCCGTGGCGCGCGGCGCGGCGCAGCAGGCGGCGCAGGACGTAGCCGCGGCCCTCGTTGGAGGGCAGGATGCCGTCGCAGATCATGAAGGTCGACGAACGGATATGGTCGGTGATGACGCGCAGCGACACGTCGGTCTTGTCGGATTCCTCGTAATGCGCGCCGGTGATCTCGGAGACCTTGTTGGTGATGTTCATGACGGTATCGACGTCAAAGAGCGACGCGACGTTCTGGCACACGCAGGCCAGGCGCTCGAGGCCCATGCCGGTGTCGATGTTCTTCTGCTTGAGCTCGGTATAGTTGCCGTGGCCGTCGTTGTTGAACTGGGAGAAGACGATGTTCCAGACCTCGACGTACCGGTCGCAGTCGCAGCCGACGGTGCAGCCGGGCTTGCCGCAGCCGTACTGCTCACCGCGGTCATAATAGATCTCGGAGCACGGGCCGCACGGGCCGGAGCCATG
>DHKK01000097.1:34876-43489 GCA_002404795.1 Clostridiales bacterium UBA4696 | reverse complement strand
ACCGAGGCCGGACGGCAGAGCGCGCAGTATGACTTTGCTGCGCTCGACGAGCTTTACGGCCAGTACGGCAGTCTGCTCGCGCAGGCGCTCGAAAGCGCCGGGACACCGCAGCCCTGCACCAGGACGGAGTTCTATGCCGCCCTGCGCGGCACCGGCGCGGCTTTCTGCTTCCCCGGCGCGATCTCGCCGTCGGTGCTCGGCGCGTGGTTGAATGTGCGCGCGCCCGAGGGCGGGCAGGCGCAGTGGTACGTGCTCGCGCAGGAGGAGGACGGCGTCACGCTGTATCTGGCGGGCGAGCAGTTCTCCGCGGCGAAGACCGCCCTTCCCGCGCAGAGCCTGACCGCCCAGCTGGAGACGGCGGTGCCGGACGGCAGCTTCTTCGCCTTTGAGGCGGGCGAGGAGCCCTATGCCGCGCTGGACGGCCTCTCGCTCATCAGCGCGCAGAGCGCGCAGGTCAGCACCGGCCAGAGCGCGAACCCCTGCGACGCGCGCTTCATCTCCGCGCTCGCCTCGCAGATCGGCATCAACCCCTACGGCGACGCCCGCTTCGTGGATAACGACGGCACGACCTCGTTCACCGAGACGAACCTCTCCCTGCGCGTGAGCGCGCAGGGGCAGATCCTGCTGCAGGTCCTGCAGGCCGATCCCCGGTTCCAGAGCGCATCTCTGGACGAGCGCGACCGCATCGAGGCGGCGCGGAGCCTGCTCAGCAGCCTGACCGGCGACGACTACGGCGACGCGCGCGTCTACCTGCAGTCCTATACCGCGGACGGCACGCAGGCCGTGTGCACCTTCGGCTATTATCTCTCCGGCATCGAGGCGGCGGCCGGCAGCGGCATCGAGATCCGCTTCGACGGCACGCAGATCACGCGGGCCAGCGTCCTTTACCGCCGCTTCACGCTCGACCTGCAGCCGGCGGCGCTGCTGCCTGCCGCGCAGGCCGCGGCCTGCCTGCCGCGGGGCGGGACGCTCCGGCTGCTGTATGCGGAAAACGCAGGCGGCGAGCTGGCCGTCGGCTGGCAAACAAACTGAGGAGGCTACTGGCATGAGCGTTTCGCGCATGAAAAACCTGATCATTCTGGTCCTGAGCATCTGCGCTCTCTGCCTGCTCGCCGTGGCCGTCCCGAACCGGCTCTCGCAGACGCACGAGCAGCGCCGGATGCTCGCGGAGCTCAAGACGCTCTACGAAAGCTATGGGCTGCGCATCGAGCTCGACGAGCTGCCGCGCAGCCCGACGCTCTACAGCGTCGAGCTCTCCGAGAGCGGCGCACAGACGGCCGCGCAGGCCCTGCTCGGCCAGAAGGCGGCGCAGCCGGACGGCGGCGACCGCTTTGAAAGCGAATATACCTCGGAGCTCGGCACGCTGACGCTCACGCGCACGGGCGGCTTTTCCGCCGCGCTGACCGGCGGCGCGCACGTCCGCAATTACGAAAAATCGGCGGCAAAGCTGCTGCACAGCATGGGCTTTCAGTTCGGGCAGCTCAGCCGCCGGCAGACGGAAAGCGGCGTCACGCTCGAGGCGGAGCAGACGCTGCTCGGCGTGCCGGTCTTCGGCAGCGGGCTGACGCTCAGCTATGCGGACGGGCAGCTGCAGCGCGTGGAGGGGACGTTTTATACCGGCAGCGAGGCCATCATGCGCGTCTCGGAGCAGGAGTCCATCTCCGGCGCGGACGCGCTGGCGCGGCTGCTGGCCGGGCGCGACGCGCTCGGCTGGGTCGGCAGTGCCGTGACAGAGCTGACGCTCGGGTATCTTCCGTCGGAGAATGCGGGCACGGGCATGCGCTTCGTCCCGGTGTGGCGCATTGAGACGGACGCGGGCAGCTTCTACGTCAACGGGATCACCCGCGAGATCACGCCGCTGTGACCGTTTCCGGTCGGGCATGTCGAATTATGAAGAAAATATGAAGATACCTGTTTCTGATTTGTCATTTTTCCTTTACATTCCTGCCCCGGTGTGCTATTCTAAAAGCGGCCGAAATTGGCTCTGTTAACATAATGCATTTCCGCAAACACTCTTAGTGTCAATCGATGCTGCGAAAGGTGTCAGACGACGCTACCAAAGAGGGGTACATTTTGATCAAATACATCGTTCAAGGCGGCACAAAGCTTTCCGGCTCCGTGACCATTTCCGGGGCCAAGAACGCGGCGGTCGCGATCCTGCCGGCGACGCTGCTCGTCTCGGGCCCGTGCCGGATCGAAAACGTTCCGGATATCTCCGATGTGCGTCTGCTGCTGGAGATCCTGCGCGATATGGGCGCGGAGATCCACCGCTACGGCCGCAACACGCTGGAGATCGACTGCTCCCGCGCCCGCAACGCCACCGCACCCATCGAGCTCGTGCGCCGCATCCGCGCGTCGTACTACCTGATCGGCGCGGAGCTTGGCCGCTTCGGCCACGCCCACGTCGCCATGCCCGGCGGCTGCAATTTCGGCGTCCGCCCCATCGACCAGCATATCAAGGGCTTTGAGGCCATGGGCGCCATGGTCGAGCAGTCCGGCGGCTATGTCTGCGCCGACGCCCCGAAGGGCGGTCTGCGCGGCGGCCATATCTATCTCGATATCGTCTCCGTCGGCGCGACGATGAACATCCTGCTCGCCGCAGTCCTCTGCAGCGGCATGACCATCATCGAAAACTGCGCCAAGGAGCCCCATATCGTCGACCTTGCCAACTTCCTCAACGCCATGGGCGCGCAGATCTCCGGTGCGGGCACCGACGTGATCAAGGTCCGCGGCGTGAAGGCGCTGCACGGCGGCAGCTATTCGATCATCCCCGACCAGATCGAGGCGGGCACGTATATGGCCGCGGCGGCAGCCGTCGGCGGCGACGTGCTTATCGAAAACGTCATCCCGAAGCACCTCGACTGCATCACCGCCAAGCTGCGCGAGATCGGCGCAGACATCACCGAGTATGACGACGCCATCCGCGTCGAATCCGCCTACCGCCTCCACCGCGCCAACGTCAAGACCATGCCCTACCCCGGCTTCCCGACCGACATGCAGCCGCAGATCACCGTCTGCCTGGCCACTGCCGTCGGCACCAGCCTCGTGACTGAGGGCGTGTACGACAACCGCTTCCGCTACACCGCGGAGCTTGGCCGCATGGGCGCAAATATCCAGGTCGAGGGCAAGACCGCCATCATCGACGGCGTGCAGAGCCTGCACGGCTGCGAGGTCCGGGCCTGTGATCTGCGCGCGGGCGCGGCCATGGTCATCGCCGCCATGTGCGCCGAGGGCACGACGCTCATCGAAGACGCGCACTTCATCGAGCGCGGCTATGAGGATATCGTCGGCAAGCTCACCGCCCTCGGCGCGAGCATCCGCCGCGTCGAGACCTTCGAGACCCCATCCGTCACGGAGGACGCAGGCTGAACAGAAAATAAGACCCGCGGGACGAGCTTCGTCCCGCGGGTCTTTGTATGAAAACGGCCGGGACAGCACGCTGTCCCGGCCGCCAGTTCAGTCGGCGTAATCCTTCATTTCCTCCCGGCGGGCTCTGCAGGCGGCAAGCTTGCGGAAGCCTTCGCGGATCTCGTCCAGGCAGCCGAGGATGACGAGCACGGTGCCGATCACAGCCATGACAGCGCCGGCGATTTTAAAGATGGACTTCAGGGATTTCATAAGTGGCCCTCCTGTGTATTTTCTTCAGTATAAACCGGTTTTTTCTCCTTGTCAACCTCAGACGCGGACGATGAAATCGGCCTTCCGGGCCCTGGCCGGCGCGGGCTCCGCCGCGGCGTAGCCGAGGATGCAGTGGCCGACGCCCGCGTAGCGCGCATCCACGCCCCATTTCTGCATGAGCGCCTTGCCCTCCGGCAGCTCAAATTCCTGCCGCGCCCGGTGGATCCAGCAGCTGCCGACGCCGAGACTGTGCGCCGCGGCCAGCATGTTGCCGATGACCAGACTGCCGTCCTCCACCCACGTGCCCACGCTCGTGTCCGCGAAGACGACGCAGACGGTCGGCGCGCCGTAGAACGGATGCAGGTCCGGGTTGCCGAGGATCTGTGCATTCAGCTTCTCAAGCTGTGCAATGTCCTCCAGGTCCTGCAGCACGACGATCTTCCCCGCCTGCTTCCCCATGCCGCAGGCGGCATAGGTCCCGGCCTGCAGGATCTGCTCCAGCTTTTCCTCTTCCACCTGCTCCGCCAGATACTTCTTCACGCTCCTGCGCGTCAGCAAACAACGGATCACATCATTCATAATAAAACACTCCTTTGGATTTTAATTCTCATAAAACAAGCCCCCAGCAAATCGCCCCCGCAAGAAGGTAAAACCTATCCTGATTTCCACCGTACCTTCTATTGACGGCAATCGTTCTACGGCAACTGGAATCAAATCCGATATCCCCGTATCAGGCGGCGCGTAGCAAAAACTCGTAAGGTGAGTATCGTGTGGAACGACGCCTGAAACATAGGTTCCCGCCTAAAATCAGAGGCAGGCTGCACCAAACGCGTCCCCAGCGCCCTTTTCTTCCCTATCTTTTCCCGCGCAAGGGAAAAGATAGGACCGCCGGAGGCGTCAGCAGCTGCAAATTTGATACAACCTCTCAGTCAGCCTGCGGCTGACAGCTCCCCTGAAAGGGGAGCCTTGGGTCATGCGTACCCATACATCCCGCGGACGGAGACTTCGCCGGAGGCGATGGTGCCGGTGGTGCCGTCGGGGTAGGTCACGCGCAGCGCCGCTTCGCCGTCGATGCCGTCGGCGTGGGCGAACTGCACCTCGTCGCCGCGCACGAGCTTCACATCCTGCCCGATCGTGACGCAGTGCGCCGAAAACTCCGCCAGCCACGCGTCCTTCTGCGTGAACAGCGCCTGCTCCATCTCATACAGCGACCGTACCAGCTCCGCCGCCAGCCGGCAGCGGTCCGGCTTTTGCCCCGTCGCGGTCTCCAGATCGGCCGACATCGCCGCGACCTCCGGCGGCAGCTCCGCGTGCGCGCAGTTGATGCCGATGCCGACGACCGCGTAGTCGACCTCGCGCGACTCTGCCTCGATGCCGATCTCGGTCAGAATGCCGCAGAGCTTCTTCTTGCCCAGCACAAGATCGTTCGTCCACTTGATCCCGGGATAGACGCCGCTGACGCGCGCGATCGCCCGCGCCGCCGCCACGGCGACCATCGCCGTCAGGTGCATCAGCGCCTCCGGCCGGGCATGCGGCCGCAGGATGAGACTGAAATACAGCCCGCCCGACGGCGAAACGAACGTCCGCCCGCGCCGCCCGCGGCCTGCGGTCTGCATCCCGGTCAGCACGGCCGTGCCGTCCGGCGCGCCCTCGGCGGCCAGCCGCTTGCAGGCGTTGTTGGTCGAATCCACGCGCTCGACCGCCGTCACGAGCGGCTGCCACGGATGCCCGGCAAGATACCCGCGCACCTGCGCCGTATCGAGCCGGTCCGGCCGCGCGGTCAGGGTATAGCCGCGGCGCGGCGCGGCCTCGATGGTGTAGCCCTCCTGGCGCAGCTGGTCGATGGCCTTCCAGACGGCGGCCCGCGTTACGCCGAGCTGCCGGCAGATATGCTCGCCCGAGACCGGCTCGCCGGCCGTGAGCAGCAGAGATAAGACTTCTTCTTTTGTCATCTTTGCTCAATTCATCCTTGATTTTTTGTTTGCTTTGTTGTATTGTAAACCTGCGATTCAAAATAGGTTTACAAAAGGAGAACCCAACCATGCAGCACAAAAAGACATTGATGCTCGTCCTGACCGCCCTGTTCGCCGCCCTGACCGCGGTCGGCGCCTTTTTCAAGATCCCGTTCGCCCTCGCGGCCATTTCCCTGCAGTTTTTGTTCACAGCCATGGCCGGGATTTTGCTTGGCGCGGGCTATGGCGCGCTCTCGCAGCTGGTGTACGTGCTCATCGGCCTTGTCGGCGTGCCGATCTTCGCGCTGGGCGGCGGCTTTTCCTATGTGCTGCAGCCGACGTTCGGCTTCCTGCTCGGCCTGATCCCGTCCGCGTTCGTCATCGGCAAGCTCGCAAAAAGGCCGCTGACGTTCTGGCGCACGGCGCTCGCGATGCTGGCGGGTCTGGCTGTCCTCTACGCCGTCGGCGTGCCGTATCTGGCGCTGATCGCCAACGCGTATCTCGGCAAGGGGCTGACGTTCTGGCAGGTGCTCAAAAACGGCATGCTCATCTACCTGCCGGGAGACCTGCTGAAGATCGCCTTCGGCAGCTTCCTCTGCGTGGCGATCACGCGCCGTCTGCCGCAGCTTTTCACCGCGCCGCAGGCGGAATAAGGGCGCTTTGTCCACCCTTATGAAACCACACTTTTTCCCGCTTGTCAACTGCCCGTGCCGGGCGGCGGACTGCCCTTCTTGACAAAACCATCCAAACAGGCGTCTTCGGTTTCGTGCATTTTTCCGAATTGCGCTTGACACGAAAGCTGCAAAACAGTACAATGTAGGGTAGGATTTGTATGGCTGTAACAGGACTTGGGGAAGCCTGTTGCGCTTTATGATTCAAATCGCCGGGGTTCCCGGCGTACCCAATACTGAAAACAGGAGGTGTCATTCGCAGTTTATGGAATTCAATACGCTATGCCTCATCCTGAGCATCGCAGCAGTCGTGCTTTGCGCAGTCTTCTTCGCGGCCGGTATCCTGTACCGCAAAAAGGTCGCTGAAAAGCAGATCGGAAGCGCAGAAGAGGAAGCCAAGCGCATCATCAACGAAGCCATCAAAGGCGGCGAGAACAAGAAGCGCGAAATGCTGCTCGAGGCCAAGGAAGAGATCCATAAATCACGCAGCGAATACGAACGCGAGGTCAAGGAGCGCCGCGCAGAGGTCTCCAAGCAGGAGCGCCGTCTGCAGCAGAAGGAAGAAGCCCTTGACAAGAAGATCGATCTTCACGAGAAGAAAGAGGACGAGCTGGCCAAGAGGATCGCGGCCATCGACAAGAAGCAGGAAGAGGTCGAGTCTCTCAAGCGCAGCCAGATGGAGGTCCTGGAGAAGATCTCCGGCCTGACGCAGGAGGAGGCCAAGGCCTATATCCTCAAGGGCGTCGAGGAAAACGTCCGCCACGAGACCGCGATGAAGATCAAGGAGATCGAGGCGCAGATGAAGGAGGAGGCCGACCAGACCGCCCGCGAGATCATCGCCACCGCCATCCAGCGCTGCGCGGCAGACCATGCCGCCGAGACCACCGTCTCCGTCGTTCCGCTGCCCAACGATGAAATGAAGGGCCGCATCATCGGCCGTGAGGGCCGCAACATCCGCACGCTCGAGACCATCACCGGCGTCGACCTCATCATCGACGACACGCCGGAGGCCATTACCGTCTCCTCGTTCGACCCGGTCCGCCGCGAGGTCGCGCGGCTGGCGCTCGAAAAGCTCATCGCCGACGGCCGCATCCATCCCACCCGCATCGAAGACATGGTCGAAAAGGCCCGCCGCGAGGTCGACCACACCATCAAGGTCGAGGGCGAACGCGCCACCTTTGAGACCGGCGTCCACAACCTGCACCCCGAGCTCATTAAGCTCCTGGGCCGCCAGAAATACCGCACGTCCTATGGTCAGAACGTCCTGAACCACTCCATTGAGGTCGCCCATATCGCGGGCCTGATGGCAGCGGAGCTCGGCGTCGACGTGACGCTTGCCAAGCGCGCAGGTCTGCTGCATGACCTCGGCAAATCCGTCGACCATGAGATGGAGGGCAGCCACGTCCAGCTGGGCGTCGAGCTTGCCAAGAAGTACAAGGAAAATCCCGTCGTCATCAACGCCATCGAGGCGCACCATGGCGACGTCGAGCCGCAGACCGTCATTGCCTGCCTCGTGCAGGCGGCCGACGCCATCTCCGCTGCACGCCCCGGTGCACGCCGTGAGAACGTCGAGAACTATATCCGCCGGCTCGAAAAGCTCGAAGAGCTGACCAATTCCTTCCCCGGCGTCGAAAAGGCCTACGCCATCCAGGCCGGCCGCGAGGTCCGCGTCATGGTCAAGCCCGAGGAAGTCACCGAGGACAACATGATCCTGCTCGCCCACGATCTTGCCAAGAAGATCGAGTCCGAACTCGAATACCCCGGCCAGATCAAGGTCAACGTCATCCGCGAGACCAAAGCGGTCGAGTACGCAAAATAAAAAACACGAAACTCCCGTGCCGGACGGCACGGGAGTTTTTTCTTTATCGCGCGGCCTTTTCCATCAGTTTGCGGTAGACCGGCAGCATCGCGGGCTCGGAGACGGCGGACAGCACCTCCGACACATCCAGCCAGCGCACGGCGCTGTTTTCATCGGGCTTGCAGCGGATGGGAGATAAGTCATCGGCCTCGAGCAGATACGTTGCGTTCAGGTGCAGATGCGCGCAGACGAATTTCCCGCGCTTCACATGCGGCGCCACGTGCAAAATTTCCAGCGAGAAGATGTCCCGGGAAACGGGCACGGCCCGGATCCCGGATTCCTCGTTCGCCTCGCGCAGGCTGACGGCTAGCAGATCCTCCTCCCCGTCGGCGTGCCCGCCGAGCCAGGCCCAGGACTGATAGAGATTGTGATAGGCCATCAAAACCTTCGTCCGGTCCGGATTCACGATCCAGCACGAGGCCGTGAAGTGCGCCGTGGCGTTGTCCCGCGTCAGCAGCACCGGGAAGGTGTCGATGTCCTGCAGCATTTGCAGCCGGTCGGCGGTCTCCTGCTC
>DHKK01000097.1:9781-34786 GCA_002404795.1 Clostridiales bacterium UBA4696 | reverse complement strand
GCCATGACCTTGTCGATGCGCCGCTGATGGCGCTCGGCATGGGAAAATTCCGTATCCAGCCACACGTCGACGATCTCCAGCGCCAGCATCTCGCCCGTCACGGCTGCGCCGAGGGCCATCATGTTGGTATCGTTGTGCTCGCGGGTGAGGCGGGCGGACATGGGGTTGTCGAGCAGCGCGCAGCGGACGCCCTTGACCTTGTTGGCCGTGATGGACACGCCGATGCCCGTCGTGCAGCAGACGATGCCGCGGTCACATTCGCCGCTGGCGACGGCCTGCGCGGCCGGACCGGCGAAGTCGGGGTAGTCGCAGCTGTCTTTGGTGTAGCAGCCGAAATCCTTGTAGGCAAGCCCACGCTTGTCCAGATGCGCCATGATGGCCTGTTTGAGGTCCAGCGCGCCGTGGTCACATGCAAGTGCGATCATAATTGTTTCCTCCTGCGGTTTTTCTTTCTATTATACCGCAGTGTGCGCGATTTGCAAGACCATTGCGTCACTGCACGCGGTAGCCGCGCTCGAGCAGCGACAGGATGTACACCCAGAACACGCCGTCCGGCGCGCGGAAATATTCGCTCTGCGGGATCTCATGGAAGGAGACGACGGCGTTTTGCTCATCGAGCCACGCCTGATGCTCCTGCTCATAATATTCGTCCATAGCTGCCTCTCTCTCTTTAGTAATTGGAAACGTAGATGCTGGACACGGAACCGTCATGATCAAACTTGATGTTGACCGAATCCTCGCCGGACTTGATGATCAGCGTGTAATAGCTTGGGTGGTAGATCGAGCTGCGCCAGTCCAGCACTGCCCGGTCGCCGCTGACCAGATCCTCTCCGTAGAGAAGCTGGGAATACAGCTCCTCCGGCTGCCAGTCTGCCGTCGGGATCGTATCCAGCACGCTCTGCAGACTGTCGCCGAGCTTGATGCCGCGCAGGAAGCCCGGTGCGGCCAGCTCTGTGGTGATGACGGAATAGGAATACAGCCGCAGGACGCCCGCGCTGTCCGCCGAGAAATAATAGCTCACGCCGTCAACGGTGAAGTTATCCCCCATCGTCTGCCCGCGATACACGCGGCTGCCGCGGTACGCCTGCGCCAGCTGCAGCGTCGTCTGATAGTCAAGGCCGAGATACACGCCGTTCGGCAGCGTCAGCTCGCACGGCTGGATGGGCATGGTGCTGTCGGCCGTGACTTCTTCAGGCGCGGCGGGATTCTCACCGGAGAGGCTCACATTCTCGTAAATGCTGGAGTACCCGACGCGCAGCTCCGGCACAAAGATATCCAAAAACCACGTCGAAAACCGCTGCCCGTGCGCCGGATCCTGCGACAGACAGCCGACGCGCAGGAAGCTGCCATTGGGGTCATAGTGCATGAACCAGTACGTCGTATCGGCGCTCGGGCCGTCCAGCAGATGCTCCGTTCCGTCCGCCGTCTCGCAGAACAGAGACGTCTTCGTGTGCAGATGGCAGCTCTCGTCGCCGTACGGGCAGTCGGTCGCCTCCGTGCGCACAAAGAGCGTGTAGCCGCCCGCCTGCGCGAGCATCGTGCGCTTCTGCGCCGTGCCGTCGGCGTTCAGCGGGTAGAAGCTCAGCGCCATCTTCCGCAGCAGCGGCTCTTCGAAGCAGGACTGCAGGTAGGAATTATAGCCGGAAGCGTCCGTCCGGTCCTCACCCTGCTCCCAGCGGATGCGCACCTCAAAGCAGCCGCCCTCCGCGCCGTAGAGATAGACCGCCGACTCGGTACTCAGCGTATAGACCGTGCAGCGCGTCATCGTCAGCCCGTCATAGCCGCCCGCGTCATAGCTCGCGATCTGCGTGGACACGGGCACGGACGGATAATAGATGACCTCGAACGACGCGCCGGTCTTTTCGCTGTACCACAGCCGGCTGCCCAGATTCCGCAGCCAGCCCTCGGCGGGGATATATGCGCCCCAGTCGCCGCCGCCGGATTCCGTGGCGGCCGTGAAGACCGCCGGTACTGTGACGGAGTTTCCATAGCCGTCCGTGCCGGTGAAGAACGCCTCGTCGAGCGCCTTCTGTCCGCTCTGGTGGGCAAAATCGAGGAAGAAATCGTGCAGATAGGCCGGAAGCTGGCCGAGCGTCTCGTAGCTGCCGAGCGCCGTGCCGTCGGTGTCGTGCTGAATGGATAAGATCTGATATCCGCTCTTGCCGTACAGGCAGACGGCCAGATACCGGCTGTTATCCACCAGATACGCCCGCCCGTCGATCATCGACATCCCGCGATCTGTGGACAGCAGGACCGTGTCTGCATCAATGTTCTCCGGCGAGACGGCAACCGCGAAGCTCCATAGCTGCAAGGTTCCGCCCGGTGCAAGATCGGGCAGCTCTGCAAGCTGCTCGAGACTCACTGCCTGCGCGTCATGAATGGAATCCGTCACCGTCTCGGAGCCGCTTTCGGTCTTGACTTCATATTCGACCTGCTGCGAGGAGGTCGCCTGCGCGATCCACGCGTCGGCAAAGGCCTGCATGGACGGGTAATCCGCATCCAGAAGATCGGATGTAGCTACCGGCGTGACGTCCGCGGTCTCCGCCGGAGCGGGTTCCGACTGCTCCTCGCGCTTCGGGTCGGTCAGGAAACATACCGCCACGGCGATCGACACGATCACCGCCGCCAGCACGAGCCAGAACGCGGGCTTTTTGTAGTTCAGGACGGACTTGATGCGGCTCTTGACCCCCGTCTCGCCGAAGGCGAGCGGGCAGGCCGTGATGAGCTTCCGCGGCACGCTGCACGCCAGCAGTGCGCGGGAATAGGCCGCCTTGCAGCCTTCTCCCAGCTCGCGCACGACCTTTTCGTCGCACGCGGCTTCAATGTCGCGGCAGAACAGGATGTACGCCAGCCAGCAGACGGGGTTGAACCAGTATGCGGTCAAAATCAGATACCCCAGCGGCTTCCACAGATGATCGCCGCGCTTTAAGTGCGCGCGCTCATGCGCGAGCACCATCTCCTGCGCACCGGCCTCCAGCCCGAAGGGCAGGTAAATGCGCGGCCGGATCACGCCGAGGATGAACGGCGAGGAGACGAACTCCGACTGGTACACATTTCCCTCCAGCCGCACCGCCGTGCGCACGCGCAGCCGCAGCCGCAGGGCGGAGATGGCCGCGTAGAGCAGCAGCGCCGCGATCCCGGCCAGCCAGACGCACGCGGCGATAAACGTCCAGATCTGTAAGGGATTCGAGCTCTGCGCCGGGCTGGGCGTGAACGCCGCGGCCAGCGGGGGATTGACGATCGCGTCGACCGCCGGGATGCCGCTCGTGATAGCCGGGTGCGCGGAGACGATGATCTCCGGCTGCACCGGCTCGGCGCTCGGGATGAGGCTCAGCACGCTCTCGATGGAGAACGGGCATACCAGCCGCACCGCAGCCAGCGCCCACAGCGCGCAAAGCAGCCACCGCGGCGCTTTTTTGAACACCAGCCGCACGAGCACGACCGCGAGGATCAAAACCGCCGCGGAAAGACTGCGGTTGAGAAACCCGAGAAAGACCTCCGTCATGCCTGCGTCTCCTCATAGCTGTCGATCATGGCGCGCAGCTGATCGACCTCGGCCTGCGACAGCTTCGTCTTGCGCGCAAAGGCCGCGACGAACGCGGGCAAGGAACCCTCGAACGTCTTTTCGACCAGCGCGTCGAGCTCCGCCGCCTGCGCCTCGTCCTTGGACACGAGGGACGAGACCAGCCCGCCCTCGTTCTTCACCACGCCGCGCTCCGACAAACGGTGGATGACCGTGTACGTCGTCGTCCGGCTCCAGCCGAGCTTTTCCTTACATATCTTCGCCAGCTCCGCGCTGGATATCGGCTCGCGCTCCCATAAAATCAGGCAGAAACGGTATTCGCTCTCAAAGATCTTCGGTGTGGCCATGGGCAATCCTCCTGTCTAATGCGTTAGACCTCGCTTGATGCTTTGAGTCTAACGCATTAGACGAAAAATGTCAAGAGGAAAAAGGGAAGATCTTCCGCCGCGGCGCTTATCCCAGCGCGCCGACCCAGATAAAGTCCTTGTCGCGCTCCGGCGTGGGGATGTCGGTCTGGACGATCGCAAGCTCCGAGGCCACCGCTTCGCAGGTCTCCCACTTTCCCCACAGGACCACCACGCACAGCTTGTCCGGGTCATAGAGGAACAGGTACTGCTGTTTCACGCTGATCCGCCCGTTTCCGTCCGGCGCGGGCGGGTCGGTCGTATTTTCCACCCACGCGGCGTACAGACCGTTGATCGTGCCCTCCTTGATGAGCTGGGTGTCATGCCCCCATAAGAGCAGATCGACGCCCGCGACATCGTTGACCGACAGACACTCCACGCTGCAATCGTCGTCGCCGACCTTGTCATGGTAGTTGATCCTGGTGATCAGCTCCTTCGCCTGCTGCTTTTCCTCGTCGGAAAGCGAAGACAGGAAGTGCTGACCTTCATACTGGTCGGCATAGGAAAGCGCCTCGTACAGCGTGCTGGTCAGCCCGGCGTCGATGCCGTTCGCCTGCTGCGGGATCTGCGAAATGCCGCAGAAAAAGCCTTCTGTTTTCCCGTCCGTGTCAAAGGTGACGGCGCCGTCCTGCGTAAAATCGATGTCCTGCCGGACAAGCTTGCCGTACCCGTTGCGATAAAGAACGTTTTTCAGCGTATAGGGCTGCTCCGCCGGTTCGACGGAGGCATAATGTACGATCGCTGCCGCCCCGCACAGCACCGCCACGGCGGCCGCCGCGATCAGCACGAGGCGGAGCGGGCGCTTTTTGCGCGCATGCGGCAGCTTCGTCATGGTTTTTTCGAGAATGCGGGCCGTGTCGGCGTCGCGGCGCAGCTCGACGGTATCGTCTTCATAGTCCTCAAACAGACTCTGCACAGAGATCTTCAATCTGGATCGCTCCTTTCTGTAATTCGGCCCTCAGCGCCTGCCGCCCGCGGGCGAGCCGGCTGCGGACCGTGTTGGCGTTCATATGTTTTTCCTGCGCGATCTGCTCGGCAGTCTGGTTATAGTAATACCGGCGCAAAAACAGCTCCCGGTCCTCCTCACAAAGCCCGGCCAGCGCCCGGCGCAGCAGGTCACTGCGCTCCTGCGCCTCCAGGAGCTTCTGCGCGTCGCGCTCGTCGACGAGAAGATAATCCTCGTCCGGCACGAGCTGCAGCCGCTGCTTGCGGAGGAAGCTGATCGCCTGGTTGCGCGCGACGCGGCCGAGCCAGCCGCGCAGATGCTCCGTCTGCAGCGATTTCCCCGCTTGCCAGAGCGCGACGAACACGTCGGAGGCCAGCTCCTCGATATCCTCCCCGGCGGCAAAGCTGCCGAGCTGGTTGCCGATCACGGCGGCAACGTAGCCGCTGTAGCGGCGGATGGCGGCCTCCAGCGCGGCGCTGTCCTGCCGTTTGAGTCCCCGCAGGATCTTCTGATCGTCCGTATGAAACCCTCCTTACATCTTGCGTGTTTTTGAGACGTCTCACCTATATAGTCGCAGAAAACAGGAAAGTGTTGCAAGAAAAATTTTTGCGCGCGAAAAAGGCCGGGAGTGGATCCCCACTCCCGGCCTCTGCCGGAAAAAACAGCCTGCCCGGTGAAATGGTGCCGCCGGGGCGACGGCTGCAAAGAAACCGGGCGGTGATTCAGACTCCGCCCGGATCAGCGGGACGCGGAACCTGGGTCCTGCCTGCCTTCTGCCGCTCCGGCGAAGCGCGGCGGCTGATCTACGCGCACCTGCGTATGGATCATCCGGCGGCAGATCCTGCAAAAGCACTGCCAACGATCTCTCTGGGCCTAGTATGTGCAGCGCGCGGGAAAATACACAAGGCGGGATTTGACTTTGCAGGCGCAAAACGGTAAGATAAGAAAAACGAAAAAGGAAGCGAAACGCCCATGGAAGATTTTAAAAATTTGCAGGAAACGCAGCTCTCATCCCAGCCGATCTTTGACGGCAATGTGCTGCATATCTTCAAGGATACCATCCGCCTGCCGAACGGCAAGCAGGCCACGCGCGAATATACCGTCCACCACGGCGCGGTGTGCATCCTCCCGCTGCTGGAAAACGGCGACGTGCTGCTCGAGCGCCAGTTCCGCTATCCCATGGGCGAGGTCATCACCGAGATCCCGGCCGGCAAGCTCGACTACATCGGCGAAGATCCCGCCTCCGCCGCCCTGCGCGAGCTGCGCGAGGAGACCGGCGCGGTCGCGGGCGAGCTGATCCCCCTTGGCAGGTTCTACCCCACCTGCGCGTATTCGACCGAGGTCATCCACATGTATCTGGCCCGGCAGCTCACCTTCGGCGAGCGGGAACTGGACGAGGATGAATTTCTGAACGTCTTCCGCCTGCCGCTGCGCGAGCTGGTGGACCGCGTCCTGCGCGGCGAGATCCCCGACGCCAAGACGCAGGCCGCCGCGCTTCGCGTCTGGTGCATGCTGCAGGAGGGGAAGCTCTCGTGAAGCGGGCGCAGCTCTACGTCTCGTCTATCGGCGAGGACTGCTGCGAAAGCGCGCGGGACTTCGGCGTCGGGATCGAGCTTGCCCAGTTCTGCACCGCCGCGCGGCTCGACGGCGCGCCGCCGGAGCCGTGGGAGTGCCCGCTGGACCGGTGTCTGGCCGCGGCGGACCGCTTCGTGCTCCATGGCCCGTTCAACGAGCTGACGCCCGCCGCCATCGACCCCATGGTCCTGCGCGTGACCGAAACGCGCTACCGGCAGGCTATCGGAAAGGCGCAGGAGCTGCGGGTGCCCAAGCTGGTGCTGCACGCGGGCTTTCTGCCGCTGGTGTATGATCCGGAGTGGTTTGTGGAGCGGTCGGTCAGCTTCTGGCGGCGGCTCATCCGGGAGGTCCCGGAGGGGCTGATCGTGTGCCTCGAAAACGTGCTCGAGCCGGAGGCGGCGCTTCTGACGCAGATCGTCCGGGGCGTGGACGATCCGCGGCTTCGCATCTGCCTCGATCTTGGCCACGCGAACACGTTCGCGTCCAAGGAGCCGCCGGAGGCGTGGCTGCGTGCGTGCGCGCCGTTTCTTTCCCACGTACACCTGCATAACAACGAGGGCGGCCGCGACCTGCACGCGGCGCTCATGGACGGAAAGATGGACTGCGCCGCGCTGCTGCGCCTGCTCGCGCAGCTCGCGCCGGAGGCGACCTGCACCCTCGAGCTCATGCAGGACCGCCCGAGCCTTCGCTGGCTCGAAGAACAGGAACTATTGGAGTGATACCATGACAGAGAACGAACAGCGGCTGCAGCGCCTGCTTTCCGAGATCAAGCCCCTGTACGAAGCGCCCATGCGCGAGGCAAAAGCCCGGCAGGACGCGCTGGCCAAGCCGCCCGGCAGCCTTGGGCTGCTTGAAGAGATATCCATCCGCCTTGCGGGCATCACGGGGGCCGTCAAAAACGAAGCCGCCCCCACCCGCATCTATGTGCTGGCCGCTGACAACGGCGTGGTCAGCGAGGGCGTCTCGTCCGCGCCGCAGTCGGTCACGCGCGCGCAGGCCATCAACCTGACGCGCGGCCTGACCGGCGCGTCGTGTCTGGCGAAGCACTTTCATGACGGCCTTGTGGTCGTCGATATGGGCATTGCCCTGCCCTATACCTGCCCGGAAATTCTGGACCGGAGCCTCGGCAGGGGGACGGCCAATATTGCGGCCGGCCCCGCCATGCCGCGGCAGGCCGCGGTGCAGGGCATCCTGACCGGCATGGAGCTGGCCGCGCAGGCCAAACGGGACGGCATCCGCCTGCTCGGTGTCGGCGAGATGGGCATCGGCAACACGACGACCTCGTCCGCCGTCCTCTGCGCGCTCAGCGGAGAATCCGTCAAAGCCGTGACCGGCCGCGGCGGCGGACTGACTGACGCGGCGTTCGGCAGAAAAAAGCAGGTGATCGAGCAGGCGCTGGCCGTCAACCGGCCGGACGCGGGCGACCCGATCGACGTTCTGTGCAAGCTCGGCGGCTTCGATCTGTGCGCGATGACGGGCGTCTTTCTCGGCGCGGCGCATGCGCGGCTGCCCGTCGTGGTCGACGGGTTCATCTCGATCGTCGCGGCCCTGTGCGCCGCGCGGTTGTGCGAAAACGCCCGGGGCTTCTTCTTCGGCTCGCATGTGTCCTATGAGCGCGGCTACAAGGTCGCAGAGCAGCTGCTCGGCCTGCAGCCCTGCCTGCAGCTCGGCATGCGCCTCGGCGAGGGCAGCGGCTGCCCGCTGGCCTTCCGCGTGATCGAGGCGGCCTGCGCCGTCATCAGCACCATGGCCACCTTCCCGGAGGCCGCCATCGACGATACCTACCTGACCGAGATCCGAGAAAAGGACAGTTTTACCGTATGAATTACTTTCTTTCCGGCGGCGCGAAAAACGGAAAATCCTCGCTGGCGCAGCGGATCGTCTGCGCCCAGCCCGGCCCGCGCTATTATCTTGCCACCATGATCCCGCATGACGACGAGGATCTGCTTCGCATCCGGCGGCACATCGACGACCGCGCGGGGCTCGGCTTTGCCACCGTCGAGTGCGGTACGGACATCCTCTCCGCGCTGGGCCGGATGGACCCGGGCGGCGCGGTGCTGCTCGACAGCGTGACGGCGCTGCTCTCGAACGAAATGTTCCGCGCGGACGGGACGCTGGGCGCGGACGCGCCCGAACGGCTGGAGCGTGAGCTGCTCGCATTCTCCCGCCAAATGCGCTGCTGCGTATTCGTCAGCGATTATATCTACGCCGACGGCGGGCAGTATGACGCGTGGACAGAGACCTACCGCCGCGGCCTTGCCCGGCTCGACCGGGCGCTCGCCGCGGCGTGCGAAAATGCCGCGGAGCTGTGCTGCGCGCAGACGTACTGGTACAAAGGAGGGTTTGACCGGTGAAAGAAAAACTCCGCAAGCCGCTGACGGCCCTGATGATGGCCTGGGGCACCTATCTTGCCATCCCCTGCCCCTATAAGGTGTGGGACGATGCGCTGCGCCCGTGGCAGATCGTGTGTCTGCCGCCCGTGGGGCTGGTAGTCGGCGGGATCTGGGCGCTTTGCGCGGGGATCTTTGCAAAGCTCGGCTTTACCGGCTTTCTCGCGGCTGCGATTCTCGCGGCGGTCCCCTTCCTCGTGACGGGCTTTTTCCACCTGGACGGTTTTTTGGACTGCTGCGACGCGATCTTGTCGCGGCGCGATCTTGCCACGCGGCAGAAGATCCTGAAGGATTCCCGCGTGGGCGCGTTCGCGGTCGTGAGCGCGGTCTTGCTGTTTTTGCTGTCGTTTGCGGCGCTGGCGGACTGCTCGTTTTCGCTGATCTGGCGGGCGCTGCTGCTCCTCCCGGTCGTGACGCGCTGCATGGCGGGCGTCGCGGTGGAGACCTTCGCGCCCATGCAGACCAGCCAGTACGCCGGCACCTTTGCCGCCGGGAAGACGAAGACGCAGCGCCGGATCCTGCTCGGGATGTACATCGCCGTGATGCTCGTCGTGTTTTTATGGCTGTTTTCAAAGCCCAGCTGCGCGCTTTCGGTCGCCTGGGCGGGGCTGACGACGATCCTCGCCTGCCGTCTGGCCAGACGGAACCTTGGCGGCATGTCCGGCGATATCGCGGGCTTTTCCATCACGCTGGGCGAGCTTTCGGGGCTTCTGATCCTGGCGATCTTCTGAGAGGTAACGATATGATCCTGATCATCGGCGGCGCGTATCAGGGAAAGACTGCATACGCAAAACAGACCTACGGCCTGCAGGACGCGGATATTTTCACCTGCGAGGGCCTTGCAATAGACCCTGCGGCGCGGTGCGTCCGGCATCTCGAGCGCTTTGCCCTCGCCTGCGTGCAGGCGGGGAAGGAACCGTCGGACGAGCTGCGGGCGCTCGAGCTTTCGGATAAGATCCTCCTCTGCGAGGATATCTCCTGCGGCGTCGTGCCCATCGACCCGGAGCAGCGCGCGTGGCGCGAGGCTGTCGGCCGCATGAACGCCATGCTCGCCGCGCGGGCGGAGCGGGTCACGCGGATCTTCTGCGGCCTGCCCATGGAGCTGAAGGGATGAGGCGTCTCACGCTCATCCGCCACGGGCTGACCGAGGGAAACGTGCGGCGGTGGTACTACGGCGCGCTGGACCTGCCCCTGTGCGAGGCCGGGGCCGAAGCGCTCCGCGAGGCTGCGGCGGCCGGGCTCTATCCGCCTGTCGGGCAGGCGAAGATCCTCACGAGCGGCCTTCTGCGGACGGAGCAGACGCTGCGGCTTATCTACGGCGACGTGCCGCACGAGGTATGGCCGGAGCTGCGCGAGATCAGCTTCGGCATTTTCGAGGGCAAGTCCTATGACGAGCTGAACGGCCGGGCGGATTACGCGGCCTGGCTGGCGGGCGACTGGTTCGGCAACGTGCCGCCGGGGGGCGAGTCCTTTGCGCAGGCGCAGGCGCGGATCCTTGCGGGGCTGGCGCGGATGCAGGCGCAGGGGGAGGATATTCTTGCCGTTGTGCACGGCGGGACGGTTTTGACGATCATGCAGGCGCTGTTTCCGGAGGAGGAGAAAAACGGCTACGAATGGCAGCCCCGCCCCGGCGGCGGCTACCAGCTCGACCTCGAAGCCCACACCTGGACCCCCATCGGCATCCAGCCCTGAAGGCTCCCCTCCCAGGGGAGCTGGCTCGGCGAAGCCGAGACTGAGAGGTTGTATCAAATTTGCAGCTGCTGGTTGTCTCCGACGGCCCCATCTTTTCTCTCGCAAGAGAAAAGATGGGGGAGAAAAGAGTGCTTGGACGCGTTAGGTGCTTCCTGCCCCTGAATTCAGGCAAGAACCTATGTTTCGGTCTGGCGTTCCACTCGAAACTCACCTTACGGGCGTCTTGGTACGCGCCGCCTGATACGGTGGGTATCAGATTTGTAGCTAGTTGCCTTAGAATATTTGCCATCAATAGAAGGTGCAGGCCAGATTTGTTGGTCTGCACCTTTTTGCGGGGAGGTTTTTCTTTGTTTGCACGCACCAAACGGCTTCCCCTGGGGGAAGCTGGCTCGGCGAAGCCGAGACTGATGAGGGCCGGGGAGCACTTGCAGATCGCTTTGCAGTTTCAGCAAAACGGAACTGCTCCCCAGCCCTCATCCGCCCCTTCGGGGCACCTTCCCCCAGGGGAAGGCATGGGGATTTCCGCGCGTCCATGGCTTTTCCCCTCATTGGGGGAGCCTTTGATTCCTCGAAAACAACACAAAACAACAAAAACAGAATATGAATATCACAAAAAAGCATTTCAAAACTGCGGCGGGGCATGCTAGACTGGAGAAAACGGCAGGAGGTTCTATTATGCAGCAGTTTGATTTGATCGTGATCGGCGGCGGGCCGGGCGGGTATCTTTGCGCGGAGCGCGCGGGAAAGGCGGGCCTGCGTCCCGCGCTGATCGAAAAACGCGCCCTCGGCGGCACGTGCCTGAATGAGGGCTGCATCCCCACCAAGAGCCTGCTCTACTGTGCCAAGCAGTATCAGACGGCGCTGCACGGCGCGGATTACGGCGTGACGGCGGAAAATGTCTCGTTCGATCACGCGAAGGTCGTCGCGCGGAAGGACGGCGTGGTCCGCACGCTGGTCCGCGGCGTCGGCGCGGCAATGAAGGCGCACGGCGTGACGGTCTTTTCCGCCGAGGGAAAGATCCTCGGCAAAGACGGGGAGAATTTCACGGTCTCGGCGGGCGGCGAGGTCCTTTCCGCCCCGCGGCTCGTGATCGCCACGGGCTCGAGCGCGGCGGTGCCGCCGATCCCGGGGGTGAAGGAGGGGCTGGCCTCCGGCTTCGTAATGACGAACCGGGAGATCCTTTCCCTGCAGACGCAGCCGAAGTCGCTCGTGTGCATCGGCGGCGGCGTCATCGGGCTGGAGATGGCCTGCTACTTTGCCTCCATCGGCACGAAGGTGACCGTGGTCGAGATGATGCCCAAGATCGCGGGCAATACCGACCCGGAGATCTGTGACCTGCTCATGAAGACCTACCGCAGGCAGGGCATGGAGTTCTGCCTGGGCGCGAAGGTCGAGGCGGTGACGGGAGCCGGCGTCGTCTATTCCGATGCGGCCGGGCAGCATACAGCCCCATGTGACCGCGTTCTGCTCTCCGCCGGCCGCCGCGCGGATGTGACGGGGCTGGGCACCGAGGCGATCGGCCTCGCGCTCGAGCGCAGCGCGGTCGTGACGGATGCGCGCATGCGCACGAACGTCCCCGGCGTCTGGGCCATCGGCGACTGCAACGGCAAGCTGATGCTGGCCCACACGGCCTACCGCGAGGCGGAGGTCGCCGTGAACGACATGCTCGGCAAAAAGGACCGCATCGACTACTCCATCATCCCCTCCGTCATCTACACCACGCCGGAGGTCGCCTGCGTCGGCGAAACGGAGCAGAGCGCGAAGGAAAAAGGTCTCGACGTGCAGATCGTCAAGGCGCCGATGGCCCTCTCCGGCCGGTATCTGGCGGAGAACCCGAAGGGCGACGGCTTCTGCAAGCTGCTCTACGACCGGAAAAACCGCTGCGTCGTGGGCGTGCACCTGGTCGGCTCCTACGCTTCGGAGATCATCTACGGCGCGGCCATGATGGTCCATTCCAAACTGCCCGTCCAGCACCTCGACAAGATCGTCTTCCCGCACCCCACCGTCGGCGAGGTCGTGCGCGAAGCGCTGTTCCTCCTGTAAAAACGGACCGGGGCACATCCGATCGGATGTGCCCCGGTTTTTTCTTACTGCGAGACCGTATAAAGCGCGTAGAAATAGCCCTTCTGCGCCATCAGCGCATCGAACGTGCCGGACTCGGCGATCCGCCCGTTTTTCAGCACCAGAATGCCGTCGTAGCGGCGCAGCGCCGCCTGCTCGAGCGTATGCGTCACGACGATGCGCGTCACGCCGGTCAGGGACAGGATATCGTCCGTGACCTGATGCGCCGTCTGCGCGTCGAGCGCGGCGGTCGCCTCGTCGGCCAGCAGAACGGAGGCATGCTTCAGAAGACTCCGCGCGATGGAGATGCGCTGCTTCTCCCCGCCCGACAGCCCGCTGCCGTTTTCGCCGCACAGATAATCCTCCCCGCGCTCGGCGATCAGCTGCTCGAGATGGGCGCGATGGATGGCCTGCTCCAGCGCCGCAGGCGGGAAGCTGCGGAACATGGTGATGTTGTCGCGGATGGAGGCGTTGAAGACGAAGACGTTCTGCTCGATGACGGACACGGCCTCATACAGCGCATCCGGCGAGATCTCCTGCAGCGGCGTTCCGTCCAGCAGGATCTGCCCCTCACAGGCCGCGCCCGGCGTAGTCAGAAGATGCAGGAGCGTCGATTTTCCGCTGCCGCTCGCGCCGACGATGGCATACGCCTTTCCGGCCTCAAACACGGCGCTGACGCCCTGCAAAACCGGCGTCTGCCCGTCGTAGCTGAACCGGACGTCCTCCAGCCGCAGCTCCCGCGTCAGCTGCGCGGGCTTGCCGCCGCCCGCGGCGGGCGCATCCTGCGCCAGCGCGTCTGCCAGCCGGGCGACCAGCCCGTGCGCGGCCTTCCTTGCCGCCAGGAGCGCCGGGAGCTCTGCGATGGGCTCGATCATGAAGTTCATCAGATTGACAAACAGGATCACCGCGCCTGCCGTCAGCCCGTTTCCCTGCAGCGCCAGATACGCGCCCGCCAGAAATACGCCCAGCTGCGCAACGATCCCGGTGGTCGCGCCGATCATGCCGACCAGCGCCTTGACGCGCCGGCGGCTGAATTTTTCCTGTTCCAGCGCGCGGTTGCTCTCGGCGAACAGGCGGAAGATCTCGGCCTCCGCCCGGAACGTCTTGACCACGGAGAAGCCGCCGAGACAGTCGGACAGCGCGGCGGTAAAATCCCGGTTGCGGTCGGCCACGCGCGCTTCCGCCGCCTGCAGCTGCCCGCCCGTCAACAGCGACGCGATGAGCGGCAGCGCAGTCACGGCTGCGGCGATGGCCGTCATCACCGGCGAATACCACAGCATCATCCCCAGCGCCCCGAAGAACGTGACCGCCTTCGTCAAAATCGACAGCCGCTGGGCCAGATCGTCCGCCTCGACGCTCGCCGCGTCGTTGGTCAGCGCGGAGAGATAGGCCGCGGTGCTTTCCGCGCGGAAGGAGGAGATGCTCTTCTCCGTGAGCTTCTGAAACGCGAAGTCCTTATACTGCCGCATGGCCCGTTCGATGAAGCGCGGCTCCGCCGCGTATTTGAGCAGCATCAGCACGGTGCACAGCAGGATGAACCCGCCCGTGAGGTACGCGAGCTGCCCGAGCGGTCTTGCGCCCGCCACGCCGGAGGCCGTGTCGATGAGCTGCTGCATGAGCCAGCTCACGATCAGGTTCAGGGTGCCGCCCGCCAGCGCGGCGAATGCGGCCAGGGCGAACATCGCCCGGTTGCCGCGGAAAAACTGCGCCCGCAGCTGCTGTTCCAGCGTCTTATTCTGCCGCATCCCGATCAAGCTCCTTCCACCATGTCAGCAATTCCGCGTCGTCCAGATCCTGCACGATCTTCCGCACGCCGTCCATCGCCGTCGCGCCAAGATCGTCATAGATCCCGGCGGGCTCGCCGCCGCTTACAAAGCGGAGCGCGTCGCCGCGGTAATCCGGCGCGGCGTCAAACTGCGCGGCAAGCGCCTTTGCCTGCCGCAGCGAGACCTTCGCTGCTTCTGCGTCTTTGCAGTTTTTCTGCGCACCGGCCAGACAGACCAGCAGCGACGCGTTGATTTTATCCAGAAAGCACGGCTTGTCCCCGTCCCGGAGCCCGCCGAGCGTTCCCAGACCCCAGTGGATCACGGCCTGCACCGCGGCAAAGTCCCGCTGCTTGTAATAGACGTTGAGATAGCCCACCACGATGTTGACAAGATCGGCGCACGCGTTCAGCAGCGCGTCGGACAGAAACGGCAGCGCCTCCTGCGGCCGGTCACAGTCGCCGGAGAGCGTCGAGCCGATGATGCCGCTGTACTGCCCGCCAGCGTTGTGCGTCTTCCAGAGCGAAACAGCCTTTTCGGCCTCCCCGAGCGCCAAAAGCGTCTGCGCGGTTTCCGCGTAAAGCACGGTTTCGTCGATCTTGGGGTCCGTGTTCTGCGGCAGCAGCAGCCGGGCCTTGTCCAGCAGCGCCAGCGCCCGCCGCAGCAGCGCCTCGTCCGCCTCCACGATCCCGAACACGCGGTAGAGTCCGGCACTTCTGTAGACGATCGCAAAGTCGTTCGGGTATTTCTGCAGCGCCTTTTCCGCCTCGGCCAGGCCCGTGCGGTCCTTTTCCACCCGGCAGCGCTGCAGGCGCTCCGCCGCCGTCTGCCGGCGGTTGTCCTTCATTTCATAGCCCAGCAGCACGTCGACCGACGTGTCGAACAGGTCCGCCAGCTCCACGATGACTGCCAGCTCCGGCTGCGACAGTCCGGCCTCCCATTTATAGACCGCCCCCGGCGTCATGCCCAGCGCCTCGGCCAGTTGCTCCTGCGTGAGCCCGCGCCGCCGGCGCAGGGCGCGGATATTCTCTGAAAGTCTGATCTGCATATGTCTCCCTCCCTGATATTGCGATGATACCAGAGCCCGCCGCAAAAGGGAACCCACAAACCATATGGACAGAATGGAAATCACCCATACGAACAGTATGATTTCCGCGGAAAAAGCTGCGGCGGCGCAGAAGTTATCATTGATTTTTAGGGCTTCCCTGTGGTATGATAAATGAAATTTTTGTGCGAAATTTTATGCACAAAACGGGGTGGACATCCCGGAAAATACGGGTACAGGAGGTATTCATATGAAGTTGTCCAGCAAAGCACTTGCATGCGGCCAATCCCCCATGCGTAAATTCCATCCGTACGCAGTGGCAGCAGCGGCAGCCGGCAAAAAGATCTATCATCTGAATATCGGCCAGCCCGATATCCACACGCCGGATGCCCTCTATGACGCGATCCATAATTTCCGCACGCCCGTGCTGGCCTACGCGGCCTCCCCCGGCATTCCGGAGCTGATCTCCGCGATCGAGGGCTATTACCGGAACATCGGCGTGGAGCTGGACGCGTCCGACATCCTCGTGACGACCGGCGGCAGCGAAGCGCTGCAGATCGCGGCCAACTGTCTGCTCGACGACGGCGACGAGGTCATCGTCCCCGAGCCGTTCTATCCCAACTACCATACCTTCATCACCACGGCCGGCGGTAAGATCCATCCGCTGCATACCAAGCCGGAGGAAGGCTATTTCTATGCCGACCGCGCGCGCATCGAGGCCTGCATCACGCCGAAGACCAAGGCGATCATGGTCACGAACCCCGGCAATCCCACGGGCACCTGCCTGACCATCGAGCAGATGAAGATGCTGCTCGACGTTGCGGTGGAGCACGATCTGTATCTCGTGGCCGACGAGGTCTACCGCGAGTTCACCTACGACGGCGAGCCGCTGCATTCGTTCGGCAAGTTTGACTACGGTCAGGAAAACCTGATCCTCATCGACTCCGTCTCCAAGCGCTTCTCCGCCTGCGGCGCACGCATCGGCTGTCTCATCAGCCGCAACAAGGACTTCATGGCCAACGCCCTCAAATACTGTCAGGCGCGCCTGTCCGTCGCCACGCTCGATCAGATCGCGGCCGCCGCGCTCTATACCGTCGGCCCGGATTATTTCGAGCAGGTCCGGCAGGAGTACAAGCGCCGCCGCGATACGGTCGTGCGCAAGCTGCACGAGATCCCCGGCGTCATCTGCGAATGCCCGCGCGGCGCGTTCTACCTGATGGCCGCCCTGCCGGTCGACAACGCGGAGAAATTTCAGCTGTGGCTGCTGCAGGAATTTGAAGACCACGGCGATACCGTCATGTTCTCCGCCGGCGAGCCGTTCTACGCCACCGAAGGCAAGGGCCTCAACGAGATCCGCATCGCCTACGTCCTCAAGCAGGAGGACCTTGAGCGCGCCATGGACCTTCTCGCCCTCGGCATCCAGAAATACAACGAAACGCACTGAAAAGTGCCATAAAAAAGGAGCGGCGTATGCCGCTCCTTTTTGCGCGTCATGTATCGAAGATCGAAGCTTCAGCAGCCGCAGCCGGTGTCGCAGCCGCAGGAATTGCCGCAGCCGTTGTTGCCGGAGCCGAAGATCAGCAGAAGGATGATGATCCACCACCAGCTGTTGCCGAAGGCGCAGAATCCGGACTGATTACAAGACATAACAAGACCTCCTGAAATATAACGTAGCGCGTTCTCGCTCGCTCATTCCATGTTATGCAGAGGCCCGGAAATGGTGACGCCTACGCATACAGCTCGTCGAGCGTGCCGAAGGTATAGCCCATCTCCTCCCACTTCGTCAGCAGCGTATCGAGGATCCGCGCGTTGGTCTGCGAGGTCGAGTGCAGCAGCACGACGGCGCCCGGGTGGATGCGCGGCAGCAGCTTGGCAAACGCCTGCTCGTCGGTCGGCTGGTCGTCCTGATACCAGTCGACGTAGGCCAGCGACCAGAAGACGGTCCGGTAGCCGAGCTTCTGCGCCATCTCCAGATTCTTTTCGCTGTAGATGCCCTGCGGCGGGCGGTAATATTTCTGCATCTGCTCCCCGGTCGCCTCGCGGTAGAGGTCCTCAAGGCTCGTCAGCTCCCGGCTGAACGCGGCCTCGTCGGAGAGCTTTGACATGTCGTAGTGGTGGTACGTGTGGTTGCCCACGATGTGCCCCTCGCGCAGCATCCGCCGGACAAGGTCCGGGTTCTGCTCAATATAATTGCCGACGACGAAAAACGCCGCCTTTACCTTGTGCTTTGCCAGCGCGTCCAGGATCGGCTCCGTGCAGCCGTTTTCATAGCCCGCGTCAAAGGTCAGGTAGATCTTCTGTTCTGCCTCGTTCCCCAGATAGACCGCATCGTACCGCCGCAGCGCCTCGGCAGAGGCGTTGCCGACCGGGGCCTTGCCCTCCGTGCGGAAGCTCAGCCCCCAGGAACCCGTTTCGATGGCGCGGCTCTGCTGAAACAGCGCCGGCAGCGCCGCGCAGAGCGCCAGCACTGCCGCCAGCGCCAGCACCAGCCGCCCGTATTGCCGGAAAAATCGTCTCATAACAACACCCCCGTCTATCCCTATGCGGAAAGACGGGGGTGTTATGCCTATAAGAGCAGCACCAGCTGGTACAGCACGAATGCGGCCAGCCAGGCGACGCAGCACTGCGTAAGGGCGATCAGTGCGGCGCGCAGCGCGGAGCCGACCTCGCGGCGGATGGCCGCGATGGCCGCGACGCAGGGCGTGTACAGAAGCGTGAAGACGAGGAAGCTCAGCGCGGTCTTCGTCGTAAAGAGCGTGGACACGGCCGACGCGCCGAGCAGGATCTGCAGCGTACTGACGACGGATTCCTTCGCGATGAAGCCGGAGATCAGCGCCGTCGCGCAGCGCCAGTCGGCAAAGCCGAGCGGCGCGAAGATGGGCGCGAGCCAGCGGCCGATGATGGCGAGCAGACTCTGCTCGCTGCTGGTCACCACGTTCAGCCGCGCGTCAAAGCTCTGCAGGAACCAGATGACGATCGTGGCGAGGAAGATGACGGTGAACGCGCGCTCAATAAAGTCCTTCGCCTTGTCCCAGAGCAAAAGCGCGACGCTCTTCGCGCTTGGCAGGCGGTAGTTGGGCAGCTCCATCACAAACGGCACCGGCCGGCCCCGGAACGCGGACTTCAGCACCAGCGCGGAGAGAATACCGAACAGGATCCCGAGCACATACAGCCCGATCATCACGAGCGCGGCGTACTTCGGGAAAAACGCCGCCGAGAAGAACGCGTAGATCGGGATCTTGGCTGAGCAGCTCATGAAGGGCGTGAGGAGGATGGTCATCGTCCGATCGCGCTCCGACGGCAGCGTCCGCGCCGCCATGACGGCCGGGACCGTACAGCCGAAGCCGATGAGCATCGGCACGATCGACTTGCCGGACAGGCCGATGCGCCGCAGCAGCTTGTCCATCACGAAGGCCACGCGGGCCATGTATCCGGTATCCTCCAGAATGGACAGGAAGAAAAACAGCGTCACGATGATGGGCAAAAAGCTCAGAACGGAGCCGACGCCCTGAAAAATGCCGTCGATGATCAGACTGTGGACGACGGGGTTCAGCCCGTAGGCCGTCAGCGCCCGGTCGACGACGATGGTCAGCGCATCGATGCCGGAGGCCAGCAGATCGCTCAGTGCCTGCCCGATGACGTGGAACGTCAGATAGAAGATCAGCAGCATCACGCCGATGAAGATTGGGATGGCCGTATATTTGCCCGTCAGGATCCGGTCGGCCCGGACGGAGCGCATCCGCTCCTTGCTCTCGTGCGGCTTGACGACGCAGGTCTTGACCAGCGCCTCGATGAAGGTGTAGCGCATGTCGGCGATGGCCGCGTTGCGGTCGAGCCCGCGCTCGAGCTCCATCTGGACGATCGAGTGCTCGATGAGCTCCTTTTCGTTCTGGTCCAGATGCAGCTGCTCCGTCACGGCCTCGTCCCCGTCGATGACCCAGGTCGCGGCGAAGCGGACGGAGAGGCCCGCGCGCTGCGCGTGGTCCTCGATCTGGTGGCAGACGGCGTGGATGCAGCGGTGCACCGGGCCGGGCGCGCAGAAATCAACGACGGATGGCAGCTGCCGGGCCTGGGCCGTGCGGACCGCCGCCTCGATCAGCGCCTCGACGCCGTCGCCGGAGGCGGCGCAGATCGGGATGACCGGCACGCCCAGCTGCTGCGAGAGGCGGTCCGTGTCGATGCTGCCGCCGTTGCCGGTCAGCTCGTCCATCATGTTGAGCGCCAGCACTGTCGGCACGCGCAGCGTCAGCAGCTGCAGCGTCAGATAGAGATTGCGCTCGAGATTCGTCGCGTCGACGATGTTGATGATGCCGTCGGGCTTGTTTTTCAGGATGAAATCGCGGGTCACGATCTCCTCCGCCGTGTAGGGGCGGAGCGAGTAGATGCCCGGCAGATCGACCACGGTGCAGTCCTTCTGCCCGCGGACGGGGCCGGATTTCTGGTCGACCGTGACGCCGGGGAAATTGCCGACATGCTGGTTGGAGCCTGTCAGCTGGTTGAACAGCGTCGTCTTGCCGCAGTTCTGGTTGCCGGCCAGGGCGAAGATCATTCGGCGTCCTCCTCAACGGTGATGTTGTGTGCGTCCTCCTTGCGGAGCGTCAGCGTGTAGCCGCGCAGAAACAGCTCCATGGGGTCGCCCATGGGCGCGATCTTATTCACGCGGATCTTTGTGTGCGGGATCAGTCCCATATCCAGCAGCCGGCAGCGGAGGATCCCCTCGCCGCCGACCTGCGTGATAACGCCGGAATGTCCGACGGAAAGCTCGTCAAGCGTCATGGCAGTCGTTCCTTTCCAAGCGATGCGATGTCGTTTTTTCTGAATGTTAGGATAATCTAACTTGCACAAAAATGCAAGAGAAAATTGATCAGTCTCGACAAAAAATCTGCGCCCGCTGTGCAGTTTACAAAATCGTCATGCCCGGCCCGGCCCGGTATGCTATGATATCCGTATGAGTAAGGAGGCCGACGCATGAACATTCTGTTTTTTCTGACGCCGAAGGCGATGTGCGCCTACATCGAAGCCGGGGATACCCTGCGGCAGGCCATGGAGCGGATGGAGCATTCCGGCTACGCGGCGCTGCCCGTGATCGATAAAAGCGGCAAATACTGCGGCGTCGTCACCGAGGGCGATCTGCTGTGGACGATCAAGCGCCTGTGCGTGATGGACCTGCGCCAGACCGAGGAGCATTCCATTTCCGAGATCGAGCACCGCCGCACCGTGCAGCCCGTGCGGGTCGACACGCGCGTGGAGGATCTGATCTCTGTGGCTGCCGACCAGAACTTTGTCCCCGTCGTCGACGACAAGGGCGATTTCATCGGCATCGTCACCCGCAGCCGGATCCTCAAATATTGCCTGCAGACCGGCTTCCTGCACGAATAATTTTCCGGTTTTCCTGTTTAAACCGCCGGGCTTTGGATCATACTTAGCCTCGGAGGTGCAAACAAATGCAAAACAACGAAAACCATCCGAATCGGAGGCGGATCCGGAACTTTTTCCGGGAAAAGGGTTACTACATCGTCCTGGGCCTGTGCGTATGCGCGGTAGGGGTCTCAGGCTGGCTGTTCGTATCCAACGCCGTATCCGAAAAGAGATCCCTGCAGAGCGAAACGCTGTCCATCGCCACGAGCGCGGAGGATCCGCAGACCGGCAAGCCGTCCGGCGGCAAGACGGCCCCGACGACCGCTCCGTCCGCCGAAGAGACCGCGCCTGCCGCCGCCATGACGGACGATTCCGTCCGTGAAGCGGCCGCGAACGTCCGCGTCTGGCCGGTCTCCGGCGAGGCGCAGGCGGCCTACAGCGTCGACGCGCTGCAGTACAACGCCACGACGCAGGACTGGCGCACGCACGCGGGCGTGGATCTGGCCGCCGCGATCGGCACGCCGGTCCGCGCGGCCGGCTCCGGCGTGGTGACGGCGGTCTATGACGACGAGTATCTCGGCACGACTGTCATCATCAACCACCCCGACGGGCACGTCTCGCAGTATTCCAACCTCGCCGTCATGCCGTCCGTCTCGGCAGGCGACAGCGTGGAAGCCGGGCAGACCATCGGCGCCGTCGGTGCCACCGCCCTGCTGGAGATCGCGGACGAGCCGCATCTGCACTTCGCCGTCTACGCCAACGGCGACACCATCGACCCCGCGGAATTTATCCGATGACCGCAAAAAAACACGCCGCAGCAGCCGCTGCGGCGTGTTTTCTTCGTTTTGGGGCAACGCCCTGAGATCAGACGGGCCGGATGGCCGAGAGGTCATAGGGCGTGGTCTGGTAGACGAAGTAGTTGAGCCAGTTCTGGTAAAGCAGATTCGCGTGGCTGCGCCACGAGACCACGGGCGGCTTCGTGTCGTCATTGTCCGGGTAATAGTTTTCCGGCACGTGGATGGGCAGTCCCGCGTTCTTGTCGCGCAGATATTCCGCTTCCAGCGTCCTCGCGTCATATTCGGAGTGGCCGGTGATGAAGATCTGCCGGCCGCCCTCGGTCGCCATGGCGTAGACGCCCGCCTGCTCGCTCGAGGCGAGGATCTTCAGCTTGCTGCAGCGCTCGATGTCCTCGCGCCGGACGGTCGTGTGCCGCGAATGCGGCACCATGAACACATCGTCAAAGCCCCGCATGAGCATCGACGAGCGCCGCTCGACCCGGTGCGGATAGACGCCGAAGAGCTTTTCGGGCAGATCGGTCTTGTTGATGCCGTAGTGGTAATACAGCGCCGCCTGCGCGCCCCAGCAGATGTGGAACGTGCTGTGGACATGCGTGCGGCTCCACTCCATGATCCGGCAGAGCTCCGGCCAGTATTCGACCTGCTCAAACGGCATCTGCTCTACCGGCGCGCCCGTGATGATCAGACCGTCGAACCAGCGGTCCTTCACGTCCTCAAACGTCTGGTAGAACTTGAGCAGATGCTCGCGCGAGGTGTTCTTGGATTCGTGGCTGTCCGTATGGATAAGCTCCAGCTCGACCTGCAGCGGCGTGTTGCCGAGCAGGCGCGACAGCTGCGTCTCCGTGGCGATCTTCGTGGGCATCAGATTCAGCACGAGGATCTGCAGCGGGCGGATGTCCTGTGTGACGGCCCGGGTCTCGTTCATGACGAAGATATTCTCTTCTGCCAGTGTCGCGGCGGCCGGCAGGCCGTTCGGGATCATAATAGGCATGGCGTGGGTTCCTTTCTGTTTGGGATGCGCTTACCGGAGCGCCTGGTCGAGATCATCGATCAGATCCTCCGCGTCCTCCAGTCCGCAGGAGTAGCGGATGAGATCCTCGCGGACGCCGGCGGCCAGCAGCTCCTCGGCGTTCATCTGCCGGTGGGTCGTCGAGGCCGGGTGCAGGCAGCAGGTGTGCGAGTCGGCGACGTGCGTCTCGATGGCCGCGACCTGGAGCTTGCTCATCACGGCCTCCGCGGCGGCCCGGCCGCCCCTGACGCCGAAGCTCACGACGCCGCACGAGCCGTTCGGCAGGTATTTCTGCCCAAGCTCGTAATATTTGTCGCCCGGCAGACCGCAGTACTGCACCCAGGAGACGTTTTCATGCTGCTGCAAAAATTCAGCGACCCTCTGCGCATTTTCGCAGTGGCGCTGCATCCGCACGTGCAGGCTTTCCAGCCCCAGGTTCAGATAATACGCGCTCTGCGGCGACTGCACGGCGCCAAGATCGCGCATCAGCTGCACGGTGGCCTTCGTGATGTACGCACCGGCAAGACCGAAGCGCTCGGTATAGGTCACGCCGTGGTAGCTCTCGTCGGGAGTGCACAGGCCGGGATATTTGTCGGGGTATTTCGTCCAGTCGAACCGGCCGGAATCGACGATCGCGCCGCCGAGCGCGCCCGCGTGCCCGTCCATATATTTTGTGGTGGAGTGGACGACGATATCCGCGCCCCATTCGAACGGGCGGCAGTTGATCGGCGTGGCGAACGTGTTGTCGACAATCAGAGGTACGCCGTGGCGGTGGGCCGCGGCGGCGAATTTCTCAATGTCCAGCACGGTCAAGGCAGGATTGGCGATGGTCTCGCCGTACATGGCCTTCGTGTTGGGGCGGAAGGCGGCGTCCAGCTCCTCCGGGCTGCAGTCGGGGTCGACGAACGTGACCTCGACGCCCATGCGCTTCATTGTGACGGAGAAAAGGTTGAAGCTGCCGCCGTAGATGCTCGACGAGCTCACCAGATGGTCGCCCGCGCCGACGATATTGAAGACAGAAAAGAAGATCGCCGACATCCCGGAGCCCGTCAGCATGGCGGCCGTGCCGCCCTCGAGCGCGGCGATGCGCGCCGCGACGGCGTCGTTCGTCGGGTTCTGCAGGCGGGAATAGAAATAGCCGCTCGCCTCCAGATCGAAGAGCTTGCCCATCTCGGCGCTGCTCTCGTATTTGAAGGTGGTGCTCTGAATGATGGGGATCTGGCGGGGTTCGCCGTTTTTGGGGCTGTAGCCTGCCTGTACGCAGCGCGTACCGAGTCCGGGTCGTGCCATAAGGAGCTCCTTTCGCAATCCAAAATACGGGCGCTCCCGCGCCCGTACCCTCATTTTACCCGAAAAAAGTCGGAATGTCCAGCCTGTTGTGCCGGAAGCCGCCTCCCCAAGGCTCCCTTGTGTAAAGGGAGCTGTCGCCGCAGGCGACTGAGGGATTGTATCCCGCCGCAGCGGAAAAGGCTCCCCTTCCAGGGGAGCTGTCAGCCGCAGGCTGACTGAGAGGTTGTCGCAAATTTGCGACTGCAGTATGCCTCCGGCGGCCCCTTCTTTTCCGTCTTGCCGGAAAAGAAGGGGGAGAAAAGGGGCGCTGGGTTACGATTTAGTGCGTTCTGCATCTGAATTCAGGCAGGAACCAATGTTTCAGGCGTCGTTCCACTCGGGGATTACCTTACGTATGTCTTGCTACGCGCCGCCTGATACGGGAGTATCAAATTTGCAGCTAGTTGCCGTAGAACAACTGCCATCAATAGAAGGTGCGGTGGAGATCCGGATGGGTGTTACCTTCTTGCGGGGCAGTTTGTAGGGGCGGGGCTCTGCTCCGCCCGAAACCTTTCCGATTTTTAAGCGTTATCAGCCGTTCAGCAAATTTCCGGGCTGCATCCGAAAAAACTTACCCCTGATACGCTTTGCCTGCTTCGACGGCTTTCATGTTGACGTCGAAGAGGTCGGCCTTGCGGGCGGGGATGACTTTGTGCAGGGCGGGGGCGATGGAGTCAAAGCGGACGCAGCCGGTTTTTTCGACCAGCGCGCCGAGCAGCAGCATGTTGGCAAGCGTCGGCACGCCCATCTCGCCGGCAAGGCCGGTGGCGGGGATGTAATACGCCTCGACGTCGGTGCGGCGGACCTTGCGGCCGATGAACGTGGAATCGACGAAGATCTTGCCGCCGGGGGCGACGGTATCCTCGTATTTATCGAGCGAGGGGTTGTTCATGACCATGAGCACGTTCGGGTGCTGCACGATGGGCGAGCCGACGGGCGTGTCGGACAGGATGACGTTGCAGTTGGCCGTGCCGCCGCGCATTTCCGGGCCGTAGGACGGCAGCCAGCTGAGCTCCCGCCCCTCCAGCAGCCCCGCGTAGGCCAGGACCTTGCCGGAAAACAGCAGACCCTGCCCGCCGAAACCGGCGATGACGATCTGGAAATCAGCCATTT
>DHKK01000097.1:3982-9700 GCA_002404795.1 Clostridiales bacterium UBA4696 | reverse complement strand
TCGATCCACTCGAGCGCCTTCTGCGGCTCGAGGCCCCAGTTGGTCGGACAGGCGGAGAGCACCTCGACCAGCGAGAAGCCCCTGCCCTGGATCTGGTTTTCAAAGGCCTTTTTGATGCAGGCCTTGGCGTTTTTGACGTTTTTGACCTTGTTGACGGTCACACGGGCAAGATACGCGGGCGCGTCGAGCGTGGCGAGCAGCTCACAGATGCGGATGGGGTAGCCCTGGGTCTTGACGTCGCGGCCGTAGGGGGAGGTCTGCGTGATCTGTCCGGGCAGGCTCGTCGGAGCCATCTGGCCGCCGGTCATGCCGTAGATGGCGTTGTTGATGAAGATCACGGTGATGTTTTCGCCTCTGGCGGCGGCGCTGACGGTCTCGCACAGGCCGATGGAGGCAAGGTCGCCGTCGCCCTGATAGGTGAAGACGACGTTGTCGGGCAGCGACCGCTTCACGCCCGTGGCGACCGCAGGGGCGCGGCCGTGGGAGGCCTCGATCATGTCGCAGGTGAAGTAGTTATAGGCGAGCACGGAGCAGCCGACCGGCGCGATGCCGATGGTCCGGCCCTCGATGCCCAGCTCGTCGATGCACTCGGCGACGAGGCGGTGGACGATGCCGTGCGTACAGCCGGGGCAGTAGTGCAGAACGGCGTCGGTCAGCGATCTCGGTTTTTCAAAGACGGTAGTCATGCGTTTGCGCCTCCTTCGGCCATAGTCTGGATGCTGGCAAGCACCTCATCCGGGGTGGGGATCATACCGCCGACGCGGCGGCAGAGCGAAACGGGCTTTTTGCAGCGGACGGCCAGCTCCACGTCCTGCTTCATCTGGCCCATATTGAGCTCGACGCACACAAAGCCCTTGACCTTGTCGGCTGCGGCGAGCAGGGGCTTATCCGGGAAGGGCCAGAGCGTGATCGGACGGATCATGCCGGCCTTGATGCCGCGTTTGCGCGCTTCCACGATGGCGTTGCGCGAGACGCGGGCGGTGATGCCGCAGGAGACGATGCAGACCTCGGCGTCCTCCATCATGAATTCCTCCCACATGGTCTCCTTCTCGGCCAGGCGGGCATAGCGCTCGAAGCGCTCGATGTTCTTCTGCTCGAGCTCGGCCGGGGAGAGATACAGGGAGTTGATGATGTTGTGCGGGCGTTTGCATTCCGTGCCGGTCACGGCCCAGTCGGGCGCGCTTTTTTCCAGGACGGTCTCTTCGGGCAGGACGACGGGCTCCATCATCTGGCCCATCGTGCCGTCGGCCAGCAGCATGGCGGGCATGCGGTATTCAAACGCGAGGCGGAAGGCTTTCTGCGTCAGGTCCGCCATCTCCTGCACGGACGCGGGCGCGAGGACGAGCACGTGGAAATCGCCGTGGCCGGGGCCTCTTGTTGCGAGGAAGTAATCGGACTGCGACGGCTGGATGCCGCCGAGGCCCGGGCCGCCGCGCTGGACGTTGACGATCAGCGCGGGCAGATCCGCGCCCGCCAGATACGAGATGCCCTCGCACTTGAGCGCGATGCCGGGGCTGGACGAGGAGGTCATGGCGAGCTTGCCGGTGGATGCGACGCCGTAGACCATGTTGATGGCCGCGATCTCGCTTTCCGCCTGGAGGAACACGCCGCCGATCTTCGGCATGCGCTTGGCCATATAGGCCGCGATCTCCGTCTGTGGGGTAATGGGGTAGCCGAGGTAATGGCGGCAGCCGCAGCGGATGGCGGCTTCTGCGATGGCCTCGTTGCCCTTCATCAATACTTTTTCCTGCATAGTCCGCTCCTTTCTCACTTTTCGACCGTGATGACGCAGTCCGGACACATCGTTGCGCAGAACGCGCAACCGACGCACTGGTCCGGGTCGGTCAGCTCGACGGGGGTATGGCCCTTCTGATTGAGTCTCGTCTTGGACAGGGCCAGCAGGTGCTTCGGACAGGCGTTCACGCACAGCCCGCAGCCCTTACAGAGCTCTTCCTGAAATGTTAGTCTTGCCATAAGACGCCTCCTGTGTGAGTTGATAATATAGTTTCTGAAGCTTCAGGGGGAACAGCCGGTCGATCGTCCCCGCGAGCTCGGGATACAGCGCTTCGGCGCAGCAGGTCATGAAGACCGGCAGGCCGGTCAGACGGCTGACGGCCTCGGCATACGGGACGCTGGACAGAACGTCCTCCGCCGCAGTTTGCGGGCCGAGGTTCGTGTTGTTGACGATGCCGGTGAACGGCAGGCCGCAGGCTGCTTCGATCTCGCGCAGGACCTGCACGGTATCCTCCGCTGTGCGCGTCAGCGGACGCGCGCGGTTCACGACCAGCAGCATCTCGTAATTGCCTTCCTCCCGGATCTCCGGCGTGTACCGGCCGAGGGCCAGCGCCCCGCGGTCGTCGCCGCCGATGTCGAGAACGCCGTACTGCGTGCGGCTGTCGATGAGCGCGTAGGTCTCCTTCGGCATGGCCGGCACGTCGAGGTTGGAATTTGCAAACGGCGAGCAGATGAGGCCGATGCCCTCGGCAGCTAGCTGCTGCTCACTGTCCTTTGTGCGGAAATAGGGGTTGACGATGTCAAGATCCGCGATCGTGACGGGAAGCCCCTGGTCCCGGTGCAGGGATCTTGCGTAGTTCAGTGCGATATTGGTTTTGCCGCTGCCGTAATGTCCGGCAAACAGCGTCAGGCGTTTGGGCGTGTGCACGGTAGAGCCTCCCTGTCGGTATGATCACAGCTGGTTCCGGATGATCTTGCCGCTGATGGTCTTCGGCAGCTCGTCGCGGAAGACGACGATGCGCGGGTATTTGTACGGAGCCGTATGCTTCTTGACGTAGTTCTGGATCTCTTTTTTGAGCTCGTCCGTGCCCTCGGTGCCTGGGACGAGGACGATGGAGGCCTTGACGACCTGCCCGCGGATCTCGTCCGGTGCGGCGGAAACGCCGCATTCGAGCACGTACGGCAGCTCCATGATGACGTTTTCGATCTCGAACGGCCCGATGCGGTAGCCGGAGGACTTGATGACGTCGTCCGCGCGGCCGACATACCAGTAGAAGCCGTCCTCATCGCGCCAGGCGAGGTCGCCGGTGTGGTACCAGCCGTCGTGCCAGACGGCCTTCGTGCGCTCTTCGTCCTGATAGTAGCCGAGGAACAGGCCGCAGGGCAGCTGATCGCCGCTCGTCTTGATGCAGATCTCGCCGTTGACGCCGTCGGCGACGGGGTTGCCGTCCGGGTCGACCAGGTCGATGCCGTAGCCGGGGATGGGCTTGCCCATGGAGCCGGGCTTCATGAGATTGCCGGTCAGGTTGCCGATGCCGAGCGTCATCTCGGTCTGGCCGTAGCCCTCGGCGATCTGCAGGCCGGTAGCTTTGCGGAACTGATAGAAGACCTCGGGGTTGAGCGCCTCGCCGGCCGTTGTCGCGTGCTGGATGGAGGAAAGATCGTACTGCGACAGATCCTGCTTGATGAGCATGCGGTACATCGTGGGAGGCGCGCAGAACGTGGTGATGTGGTACTTGGCGAACATGGGCAGGATCTTCGAGGCGTCGAAGCGGTCAAAGTCGTAGGTGAAGACCGCGCCCTCGCACAGCCACTGGCCGTAGAGCTTGCCCCAGAGCGCCTTGCCCCAGCCGGTCTCGGAGATCGTGAAGTGCAGGCCGTCGGGCTGGACCCAGTGCCAGTACTTGGCGGTCACGAAGTGGCCGAGCGCGTATTTGTAGCTGTGCATGGCGATCTTCGGGTAGCCGGTCGTGCCGGAGGTGAAGAACATGAGCATGGGATCTTCGCCGCAGGGGGCGTCCGCCTCGCGGACATAGCGGCGGGAGAAGAGCTTGTACTCGTCGTCAAAGCTGTGCCAGCCCTCGCGCGTGCCGTTGGCGATGATCTTCGTGACGGGCAGGCCCGTCTCCTCGAGCGCCAGATCGACCTGATGGGCGGTGTTGCCGTCGGCGGTACAGACGATGGCGCTCACGCCGGCCGCCTGGAAACGGTAGGTAAAGTCGTGCGCAAGCAGCTGGTTGGTCGCCGGGATGGCGATGGCGCCGAGCTTGTGCAGGCCGAGGATGGCGAACCAGAACTGATAGTGCCGCTTCAGGACCAGCATGACGCGGTCGCCGCGCTTGATGCCGAGGGAGGTGAAGTAGTTGGCCGCCTGGCTCGAGCCGTCCTTCATGTCCTTGAAGGTGAAGCGGCGCTCGGTCATGTCGTTCGCCACGTGCAGCATGGCGAGCTTGTCCGGGCTTCTTCTGGCGATGCCGTCGACGATGTCGAAGGCAAAGTTGAATTCGTCCTCATGCGCAAAATGGAGCTCTTTGAGACTGCCGTCCTCGTTCTCCACCGGCTGGACGAAGCGCGAACACAGAAGCTGCTCGGGCTGGACCTCCTCGACGGCCCGGGGACGGACGACGATGGCCTGCTCATCCTCCGTGCTCGCCATGATCATGGCGAGGAAGGTGCAGTCGGCGCCGTCGACGGCGATCATGCCGTGGGGCGTGGAGCTCTTGTAGAAGATGCTGTCGCCCTCGTGGAGCGTCTCCTCGTGGTCGCCGACGCGCACACGCATCGAGCCCTTGAGCACGAGGTCAAATTCCTGGCCGCCGTGGGTGGTGGTGTGGATGGGCTGATGCTGCAGCTCCTCGGAATACTGATAGGTGACCCAGTAGGGCGTGGCCAGCTTCTGGCGGAACAGCGCTGCCATGTTGCGGATGGTGATGCCGTCTTCGGCGGCGGTGATGAGGCCGCAGCCCCTGCGCGTGACGCTGTAGCTCGAAAGCTTGGCTGACTGGCCCTCGAGCAGATCGGTCAGCTCGAGGCCGAAGGCCAGCGAACACTTGTGCAGGAAGGTGAACGGCAGATCGACCGTGCCGGTCTCGTAGCTTCTGTATTCCGCTTCCGTCACGCCGGTCTTCTCAGCCATCTCCTTTTCGGTGAAGCCGGTGATGCGGCGCATCTCGCGGATACGGAGCGCGATCTCCATCAGGGGGCTTACGGCGGGGGTCGTTGTTGTCTGGGTCGTCATGGGGGATTCCTCCTTCAAAAATGAAAAACAAAAAGCTCGCCTCAAGAAACCTCTTGAGGCGAGCTGAAAATCAAGCCCGTGGTACCACTCAAATTGCGGCAAAATTCCTTGCCGCCGCTTCAGATCCCAACAGATCCTATCCCTTAACGCGGGCAAACGGAAGACGCCTACTTGCAAAACGCAATGTGTTCGGGCCTTCGACTCGGAAGGGATGGGCCTGTGGAGGTCCTGCTGCCGGTTTGCACCAACCACCGGCTCTCTGAAAGCAGTCTGTCCGACCGTCTTCGTCATCGTCTTTGCTGATTTGAACTTGCCCCATTTTTTTATCACAGACGCTGCCGTCTGTCAAGACCCTGTAAAAAATTTATCGTTCCTGCGGTGATATCCCCCTCAAGCCGGGCCTGGTTTTATCGGATCTGCTCAGCCGTCTTCGCCGTGTCGATCCCGGCCGCGCCGTCGAGCCCCAGCTCGCGCGTGGCGTCCTCGCGCATCTTGTACTTGAGGATCTTGCCGGCCGCGTTCATCGGGAAGGCGTCTGTGAAGCGGATGTATTTCGGGACCTTGTGGCGGGCGAGGCTGGCCTTGATATAGGCGAACATCTCGTCCTCCGTGACGCTGCCGGGCTCCTTGAGGATGATGCAGGCCATGGCCTCCTCGCCGTATTTCTTGTCCGGCACGCCGATGACCTGTACGTCCTTGACGGCCGGGTGGGTGTAGATGAATTCCTCGATCTCCTTGGGGTAGAT
>DHKK01000097.1:0-3922 GCA_002404795.1 Clostridiales bacterium UBA4696 | reverse complement strand
CCGCGGATGATCATGTCCTTGAGCCGCCCGGTGATGCGGTAGCAGCCGTTTTCGTCCCGGCAGGCCAGATCGCCGGAGTGCAGCCAGCCCTCCTTGTCGACGGTGGCGGCCGTGGCCTCGGGCATCTTGTAGTAGCCCTTCATGGTGTTGTAGCCGCGCGAGCAGAACTCGCCGTTGACGCCGTCCGGCACCTCCTCGCCGGTCTCGGGGTCAATGATCTTGCACTCGATGTGCGGGAAGGCGTAGCCGACCGTATTGCACCGCAGATCGAGCGGGTCGCCGCAGGCGCTCATGGTGCTGCCGGGGGCGGATTCGGTCTGGCCGTAGACGCTGACGATGTCGGTCATGTGCATCTCGTCCGGCTGGGCGGCCCGGCGCATGAGCTCCGGCGGGCAGCCGGAACCGGCCATGATGCCGGTGCGCATGTAGGAAAAATCGGTCTTTTTATAGTCCGGATGGTTGAACATGGCGATGAACATCGTCGGCACGCCGTTGAAGCAGGTGATGCGCTCCTGGTTGATGCAGGCGAGCGAGACCTTGGCCGAGAAATACGGCATCGGGCAGAGCGTCGCGCCGTGCGTCATGCAGGAGGTCATGGAGAGCACCATGCCGAAGCAGTGGAACATCGGCACCTGGATCATCATCCGGTCGGCCGTGGACAGATCCATCCGGTCGCCGATGCACTTGCCGTCGTTGACGACGTTGTAGTGCGTCAGCATGACGCCCTTCGGGAAGCCTGTCGTGCCGGAGGTGTACTGCATGTTGCACACGTCGTCCGGCTGCACGCCCGCGGCCATGCGCAAAATCTGCTCGCGCGGGACCATGTTGGCCCGGTCCATCGCCTCGTCGAAGGTCAGGCAGCCCGGCATCCGGAAGCCGACGGTGATGACGTTGCGCAGGAACGGCAGTTTGCGGCAGTGCAGAGCGGAGCCGGGCTTTGCGGCGGCCAGCTCCGGGCAGAGGGTCTGGATGATCTCGCGGTAGTTCGAGTCCAGACAGTGGTCGATCATGACGAGCGTGTGCGTGTCGGACTGCCGCAGCAGATACTCCGCCTCGTGGATCTTATACGCCGTGTTGACCGTGACGAGCACGGCACCGATCTTCGTCGCGGCCCAGAAGGTGATGAACCATGCGGGCACGTTCGTGGCCCAGATGGCGACCTTGCTGCCCCGGCGCACGCCGAGCGAGACGAGCGCGCGGGCAAAATCGTCCACGTCGTCGCGGAACTGCGCGTAGGTCCGCGTGTAGTCGAGCGTCGTGTATTTGAACGCGTACTGGTCCGGGAATTCCTCGACCATCCGGTCGAGCACCTGCGGGAAGGTCTCGGAGATGAGGCTGTCCTTCTTCCAGACGAACTTGCCGGTATGCGCGGCGTTGTCGTAGAGCGTCTTTTTCTTGCCGCGCGGGGAATCGAAGCGGTGCATGTAGTTGACGAAATGCGGGAAGATGACCTCCGGATCGGTCAGGTCTGGCATCCACTCCGGCTTCCACTCGAGCGAGATAAACCCGTCATAGTCGATGGAGGACAGCGCCTGCATCATGCTGCCGACGGGCAGCGTGCCCTCGCCGATGAGGTCATAGCTGCCGTCGTCGTCCGAGTCGCGCAGGTGGACGTGGCGGACGTAGGCGCCGAGGTTTTTGATGGTCGTGTCGGCGGATTCGCCGTGGTCCCGGTAGGGATGGTGCATGTCCCAGAGCGCGCCCAGCTGGTCGCAGGCGAACGCGTCGAGCAGCGCGCGCAGCCGGGCCGTGTCGGAAAAGACGCCGCTGGTCTTGAGCAGGATCGTGATCCCCTGCGCCTCGGCGGCGGGGAGGAGCGCCTCGAGCGCGGCGGAGATCCGCGCGTCATCATCGCGCTGTGCGGTCACGGAGACATACGGACACTGCACGTCGTGCGCCAGCTGCATGAGGGCGGTCACGGTCTCGGTGCAGTCCTCGCCCGCGATGTCGCAGGCGGTATCGAAGCACGGGATGCACAGGCCCTTCTGCCAGAGCTCCCGCGCCGTCGCTGCGGCGGTATAGCGGTGCAGCGGGCCGCCGCGGCCGGTCAGCTCCGGCGTTTTGTGGACGTTATAGAGTTCGACGCCGCCGAAGCGCATGGTCTCGGCCATCTGCACCTGCTGCTCCCAGGGGATCTGCTGCCAGCCGCGTGTGGAAAACGATACATTCATGTGCTGCTCCCTCCTCAGGCGTTCGCCGCTTCTTCGTAGACGATCTTGTTGATGGCGTTGAGATACGCGTGCACGGACGCGCCGATGATATCGGTCGAGATGCCGCGGCCGGAATAGAGCTTGCCGCCGCTGCGGAGCTTGACGACCGACTCGCCCATGGCCTCGCGGCCCTCGGTGACGGCCTGGATCTGGAAATCATCCAGCTCGTAATGGCGGCCGAGGATCGATTCGATGGCCAGGAACGCCGCGTCGACCGGGCCGTCGCCCAGGCTCACGCCCGAGAGCGTCTGGCCGTTTTTCGTGAGCTTCATCTGCGCCGAAGCGCTGATGGTGTTGCCGGTGTTGATGACGTAGCTTTCGAGCCGGTACGTCGGCGGCACCTGCAGCGCGGCGGAGGCGATGATGGCGTCGAGCTCCTTCTCGCCCACGGTCTGCTTCTTCGCCGCGATGCGGCAGAAGGCCTCGTAGACCTTCGCCCCGTCCTCCTCCGAAAGATCGTAGCCGAGGGCGGCAGCCATCTTCATGACGGCCTCCTGCGTGTCATGCACGGTCAGAACTGCGCCGGAGGAGGTCTGCACGCCGTTGTCAAACGGCGAGAGCTGGCTGCGGCCCGTCTGACACATCCAGGCGATCTGCGACAGCAGGCGGTTCATCTGCGTGAACTGCAGCGTGCTGACGACGCCGAAGTCCTGGGCCTTGGCTGCCAGCAGCTTTGCCAGGTGCGCGAGGTTCGCGGTGTCGACGCAGTAGGCCGCGGTCTTGATCTCGCCGGCCCCGGCGGCGATGGCGCTCACGGCGCACGCGTCCGCCATCGACAGCGCGTCCGAGCAGCTCACGCCGAAGCGCACGTCCTTCGTCTGCGGCACGGCCTCGCAGATCCCGCGCACGAAGCTGCCGAACGCGTCCGGCAGCATGCTCCCCGCCGCGTCGCAGACGGTCACGCCGGCCGCGCCGGCCGCGATCGCGGTCTGCAGCGCCTCAGCGAGGAAGGCGGGATCGGCGCGCGTGGCGTCGTCCGCGAGGAATTCCACGTCCTCGCAGACCGCCCGCGCCGCCGCGACGGTCTCGAGGATCGCCTCGAGCATGGCGGCGGGCTTTTTGCCCGCGAGGTATTCCATCTGCACGGCGCTGACCGGCGCGGGGACCTGGATGCGCGGGTGCTTCGCCTCTTTGAGCGCAGCCCAGACCAGCGAAACGCTCGCCGGGTCCAGCGCGACCGGCACGCACACGGCGCTCTCCTTCACCGCAGAGGCGACGGATTTGATGAGCAGACTGTCGATCTTCGGGTTTTCGACCGCGTGCAGCTCGATGACGCTCACGCCCAACCGGTCGAGGAGCTTGGCAAGCTCGATCTTCTCGCGGAACGAGAGCGTATAGCCAGCGGCCTTGCCCGCCTGGCGGATCGTGGTATCTGTCACGGAAATGTGTTTCATCGTAGGTTCCTCCTTTTTTCGGAAAACAAAAAGTCCCTGAAGCCAACTGGCTTCAGGGACGAAATAGCTTCGCGGTACCACCCTGCTTATCCCCCGCCTCACGGCGGACGATCCCTCTCGGACTCTGACAAGTCCATGGCCTGTAACGCGGCCAGACGGGCATTGCTACTGAACAAGCGGCGTTCGCAATGCCTGCTCGGGAATCAGACTGCCGCCTGCGCATCGTTACCGGCTCGCACCAGCCGCCGGCTCTCTGAAACGTGCACTGCAGGGACAAATTTCCGTCATCGCAGTTGCTGTTTTCGGTTGACGCAATTA
>DHKK01000125.1:18525-18779 GCA_002404795.1 Clostridiales bacterium UBA4696 | reverse complement strand
GAGAAAAGGGGCGCTTGGTTACGTTTGGTGCGTCCTGCATCTGAATTTAGGCAACTCCCAATGTTTCAGGCGTCGTTCCACACGATAGTCACCTTACGAGCGTCTGACTACGCGCCGCCTGATACGGGGGTACCAGATTTGCAACTAGTTGCCGTAGAACAACTGCCATAAATAGAAGGTGCAGGCCAAGCTTGTTGGTCTGCACCTTTTTGCGGGGAGTTTTATTGTTTTGCACGCACCAAGGCTCCCCTTGT
>DHKK01000125.1:14292-18450 GCA_002404795.1 Clostridiales bacterium UBA4696 | reverse complement strand
TCCCTCTGACGAGGGAGCTGTCTGCGAAGCAGACTGAGGGAGAGAAAACGTTGGGGTTTCGCATAGCTTTGAAAAAGCGCAAACCTTCAGATCTTCTCTCCCTCCGTCTCGGCTTACGCCGAGCCACCTCCCTCGTCAGAGGGAGGCTTTGGAGCGCACGTTTTGCAGGGTGCAGCAAACCCCTTGACAAACCCGCTCTACAGTTGTAGAATTAAAATATACTACAAATGTAGAAGGAGGGGTTCTGATGGCAGATGGGATGCGGACGCTGCCGGATGCGGAGCTGGAGGTCATGCAGGCGATCTGGGCCTGTGAAGAACCGGTGAAGCGGGCGGCGATCAGTGCGATCCTGGACCGGACACACCCGATGGCGCCGACGACGCTGCTGACGGTGTTGTCCCGGCTGGCGGACAAGGGCTTTGTGCGGATCGAAAAGAACGGGCGCAGCGCCGAATACCGGCCGCTGGTCGCGAAAGAGGACTATCTTGCCCGGCAGGGACGGAAATTCTACGATAAGCTCTGCGGCGGCAGCGTGTCGGCCTTTGCCGCCGCGCTCAGCGCCAGCGGGCTGACGGCCAAGGAGCTGGCGCAGCTGCGCGAGCTGCTGCGGGAGGATGCGCTATGAGCACGACACTGGCGTTTCGCCTGATCCTGGGGCTGGTCGTCGGCGGCGTCCTCACCTTCAGCGTCTGGGACCGGAGCTATACAGAGCTTGAGGAACGCCCCGCGGACGAAGACGTCAGGACCGGCAGGCCCCGCTTCCGCAGCTTTGCCGACGCGGGGATGCTGCCGACCATGCTGGTGATGTATCTGGTCATCAGCCTTGCGATCGGCGGGCGGGAGATGGCGATGCAGTATCTGCTGGGGCTGCTGCTGCGCGTGTTTTTGCTGATCGGCGTGTATTATGTGCTGCTGCTGGCCGTCCTGCCGCTGCTGCGGCGGCATATTTCCGCCCGCGTGTGCGCGGTCTTGTGGCTGCTGCCGGGGTATCTGTACTTTTTGGCCCAAGTGAGCAGTGTTCAGCGCGCAGACCCGGGCGGCGAGCGAATGCTCGTCCTGCACGCGTCCGGGACGCTCGTGACGGTGCTGCTGGCCGTCTGGGCGGCCGGGGCGATCGGGGTGTTTGCGTGGAAGATCATTTCCCACCTGCGCTTCCGCCGCCGCGTGCTGAAGGACGCGGTCGTCGTCACGGATGAACAGACGCTCGCCGTCTGGCAGGCGGAGCTGACGCGCGCCTGGATCGGAAAGACGAAGTGGACGCTCGTCCGCGCGCCGCAGCTCACGACGCCGCTGTCGATAGGCCTGTTTCAGAAGACCACCTGCGTCGCCCTGCCCGCGCGCAGCTATACCCCGGAGGAGCTTTCGCTCATTCTGCGCCATGAGATCATCCATCTCAGCCGCCGGGACCCGGCCTCGAAATTCTTCATGGTCTTCTGCACGGCCATGTGCTGGTTCAATCCCCTGATGTGGGTCGCCATGCGCAAAAGCGCGGACGATTTTGAGCTCAGCTGCGACGAATCCGTCCTTCTGGCCCAGCCGCAGCCCGTCCGGCGGCAGTACGCAGAGCTGCTGTTAAGGACCGCGGGCGACGAGCGCGGCTTCACCACCTGCCTGTCCGCCACGGCCAGCGCTCTGCGCTACCGGCTCAAAAACATCATGGCGCCGGGGAAGAAGCACACGGGCGCGCTCCTCGTCGGGCTGACGTTTCTGATGCTGATGCTCTGCGCCGGGCATGTGGCGCTGGCCTATGACGCACAGCCCGGCGCGGCGCGGATCTTTGACGGCCGGCCGCCGGAGGACGTTTCTCTGCGCTATGTGTACCCGTGGAACGATGACCGCGGCACCGAATTTGGCTGCACGGACGAGGCGGCGCTCAAGGACTATCTCGCCGCGCTGCAGCTGGAGACCTATACGGAAGCGCTCGATCGATACGGCGAGGTCCGCTCGCTGCAGCTGCTGTTTGACGCGCCGGAGGGCACGCTGAGTGTGACGCTGGCCGACAACCAGTCCATCCACGTGACGCGCCTGTGGCTGAAAAACGCCCCAAGCGAGAGCTATTATCTGGCCGAGCCCATCGACTGGCAGCTGCTGGACCGGCTCATCGTCCCGCGGCCGGCGCTGCGGGTCTGGTTCAGCGTGCCGGGGCAGGATGAGGACAGCTGCTTCATGGCCGGCGTCTATTCCATGACGCAGACGCTGCCGGACGGGACCGTGCAGGTCCTGCAGGAGCCGGACGCGGGAAACTACAGCGCCTTCGGCGAGACCGGCGGCGGAAGGACCGTGCGGCTGGAGTTCGGGCAGACGCTGCTGGGGCCCTATACCGTCACCTGCCAGACGCCGGACGGCAGCGAACGCCGGACCTTCACGCAGGACGAGCTGCCCGGCGGCCGCGTGCCGCTGCTGCCGGGCGAGAGCGCCAACTATACCGTCGCCGCCCGCCTGCAGGGCGAAGACGGCAGCACCTACGACGCCGTCTTCTGCTTCCGCTACGACCGCCTGGCGGGCGGAACGTGAATTTTGCAGAATGCATGGGAAAGCGCACCGTTTTTGCGGTGCGCTTTTTTGCTGCCGGATTGCAAAAAGGGGGTAAATCTGCTATAATCAATTATTCAGTATATGCAGTTCGGAGGATATGCACATGGAACGCAAACCCGTTGTGATCGCGCAGGAGGCGCTGGCCAGAGAGGCGGCGGTCTGCGGCGAGATCAAAGCCTGGTGGGCCTCGCGCGGCCGGACGCCGCGGGCCTACGTCGACACCTATGGCTGCCAGCAGAACGAGGCGGATTCCGAGCGGATCCGCGGCATGCTCCGCGCGAGCGGCTATGACATCGTCGACACCGAAGAGGGCGCGGACTGCATCGTCATCAACACCTGCGCCATCCGTGAGCACGCGGAGACCCGCGTCTACGGCAACGTCGGCGCGCTGGTCCACACCAAGGCCCGGCACCCGGAGCAGAAGATCTTCCTCTGCGGCTGCATGATGGGCCAGCCGCAGGTCGTCGAGCGCATCAAAACCAGCTACCGTCACGTCGACGGCGTGTTCAACCCGCACGAGCTCTGGCGCTTCCCGGAGCTTCTGCAAAGAGTCCTGAAGACCGGCAAGCGTATCTTCGCCGTGGACGATTCCGCGGGCAACATCGCCGAGGGCATTCCGGTGGTTCGCTCGTCGAATCTCAAGGCGTGGGTGTCGATCATGTACGGGTGCAACAATTTCTGTTCGTACTGCATCGTCCCCTACGTGCGCGGCCGCGAACGCTCGAGACGGCCGGAGGAGATCCTGGAGGAGGTCAGGGGCCTCATCGCCGCGGGCTATAAGGACATCACGCTGCTCGGCCAGAACGTCAACTCCTATGGCAAGGATCTTGGCCTCGGCGTCGATTTTGCCGACCTCATGGCGAGCATCGCCGAGCTTCCCGGCGAGTTCTGGCTGCGCTTCATGACGAGCCACCCGAAGGACGCAAGCAAAAAGCTCTTTGATACCATCGCCAGATACCCGAAGATCGCCAAGCAGTTCCATCTGCCCTTCCAGTCCGGCAACGACCGGGTATTGAAGGTCATGAACCGGCACTATACCCGCGAGGAATACCTGAAGCTGGCGCATTACGGCCGCGAGATCATGCCGGAGCTGGTCCTCACCAGCGACGTCATCGTCGGCTTCCCCGGCGAGACGGAGGAGGAATTCGAAGACACCCTCAGCCTCATCGAGGAGGTGCGCTACGACGCGCTGTTCACCTTCATTTTCTCCCCGCGCGCCGGGACCCCGGCCGCGAAAATGGACGATCCGACGCCGAAGGAGGAGAAAAACCGCCGCTTTGACCGCCTCTGCGACACGCAGAACCGCATCTCGCTCGAGATCCATCAGGGCTATGTCGGAAGGACCATGCGCGTGCTGGTCGACGGGCGGGAAAAGGAACTGCTCACGGCCCGCACCGAGGGCGGACGGCTGGTGCGCTTCGCAGGCGACGACAGCCTCATCGGGCAGTTTCTCGACGTCACCATCACCGGCTGCACGACCTGGTCCCTGGTGGGGGAAGTAAAACGGTAAAAAGGCTCCCCTCTCAGGGGAGCTGTCAGCCGAAGGCTGACTGAGAGGTTGCTGCAGATTTGCAGCTGCCATTGTCTCCGACGGCCCTATCTTTTCTCTCGCAAGAGAAAAGA
>DHKK01000125.1:0-14241 GCA_002404795.1 Clostridiales bacterium UBA4696 | reverse complement strand
GAGTGCTTGGACGCGTTTGGTGCATCCTGCCTCTAAATTTAGGCAAGTCCCCATTTTTCAGGCGCCGTTCCACACGAGACTCACCTTACGGGCGTCTTGGTACGCGCCGCCTGATACGGGGGTATCAAATTTGTAACTAGTTGCCTTAGAACAACTGCCATCAATAGAAGGTGCGATCGAAATTTTGATGCGTGTTACCTTCTTGCGAGGCAGTTTGTAGGGGCCGATGCCCACATCGGCCCGTAGATTTATGATCGCTTTTGCGGGGCGATGAACGCCGTCCCTGACAAACAGAATGTAGAGAGGTTTTGATTATGGCTGAGCTCACCCCGATGATGCAGCAGTATTATGCGGTCAAGGAACGCAATCCGGACTGCCTGCTGTTTTTCCGGCTGGGGGATTTTTATGAGATGTTCGAGGAGGACGCGCGGATCGCCTCGCGCGAGCTCGATCTGACGCTCACCTCGCGCGACCATGCCAAGGACAAAAGCGCCGAGGACAAGATCCCCATGTGCGGCGTGCCCTATCATTCCTCCGAGAGCTATATTGCCCGCCTCGTCGCCAAGGGCTACAAGGTCGCCATCTGCGAGCAGATGGAGGATCCGGCGCTGGCCAAGGGGCTTGTGAAGCGCGACATCATCCGCATCGTGACGCCCGGCTCCGTGACAGAAAGCTCGATGCTGGTGGAGTCGAAAAACAATTACTACGCCTGCGTCTACGGCGCGGCGGGGACCTACGGCCTGTGCTTCTGCGACGTGTCGACCGGCGCGTTCAGCGCCACGCAGATCTCCGGAGCCGACGCGATGCAGGATGTGCAGAACGAGCTTGGCAGCTTCCTGCCGTCCGAGGCGCTGCTTGGCGGCACGGCGGCGGAGGATGAGACGCTGGCCGACCTGCTGCGCGAGCGCTTCCACACCTGTGTGAACCTCGGCAAGGACGCGCAGTTTGACCCGGCTCTGTGTGAGGCCGCGGTCACCGCGCAGTTCGGCAAAAGCACGCAGGAGCTCGGTCTGGCGGAGCTTCCGTGCGTGACGCTGGCAGCCGGTGCGCTGCTGATGACGCTGCGGGATCTGCAGAAAAACGATCTGCCGCACATCCGTGAGCTGGAGCTCTATGTCGCGGGCAAATTCATGCAGCTCGATCTTGCCGCCCGGCGGAATCTCGAGCTGACGGAGACGATGCGCGGCAAGGAAAAGCGCGGAAGTCTTCTCTGGGTCCTCGACAAGACGAAGACCGCCATGGGCGGCCGTCTGCTGCGCGCGTGGATGGAGCGGCCGCTGCTCAGCCCCGCGCAGATCACGCGCCGCCTGACCGCCGTCGAGGAGCTGGTCAAAAAGACCATCGACCGCGAAGAGCTGCTGCTGTCGCTGCGCGAGATCACCGATTTTGAGCGCGCCATGACCCGCATCATGACCGGCACGGCCTCGTGCCGGGATCTGGCCGCGCTGGCGCAGGGCGCGTCCACGCTGCCGGAGATCAAGCAGCGCCTGTCCGGGATGCGCGCGCCGTATCTGCAGAGCATCTATGAGCAGCTCGACACGCTCGCGGATCTCAAGGCGCAGATCGACCGGACCATCGTCGATGATCCTCCCTTCCTGCTGCGTGAGGGCGGCCTCATCCGCGACGGAGCGAACAGGGAGCTCGACGATCTGCGCGCCGTCCAGTCCGGCGGCAAGGGCATGCTCACGCAGATCGAGGCGCGGGAGAAGGAAAAGACCGGCATCCGCAATCTCCGCGTTGGCTACAACCGCGTGTTCGGCTATTACATCGAAGTCGCCAAGGGGCAGCTGAGCCTCGTCCCCGATACCTATATCCGCAAGCAGACGCTCTCCACCGGCGAGCGCTACATCACCGAGGAGCTCAAGGAGCTTGAAAGCACCATCCTCACGGCCAAGGACCGCATCATCGCGCTCGAATACGAGCTTTTTACCCAGCTGCGGCAGGCCGTGGCGGCCGAAGCCGCCCGCGTCAAGCAGACCGCGCAGGCTATCGCCCAGCTGGACGTGCTGTGCAGCTTCGCCGCCGTGGCGGTGCACAACAACTACTGCAGGCCCGAGGTCGACCTCGGCAATACCGTTTCCATCACCGCCGGCCGCCACCCGGTGGTCGAGCAGGTGCTCAAGGGCGCGCTGTTCGTCCCGAACGACACGCGGCTCGGCGCCGACGACTGCCGCACGGCCATCATCACCGGCCCGAACATGGCCGGTAAATCCACCTACATGCGTCAGGTGGCCCTCATCGTCCTCATGGCGCAGATGGGCTCGTTCGTCCCGGCGCAGTCGGCGCAGATCGGCATCGTCGACCGGCTCTTTACCCGCATCGGCGCGTCCGACGATCTGGCCTCCGGCCAGTCGACCTTCATGGTCGAGATGACCGAGGTCGCCGACATCCTCAAAAACGCCACGCCGCGCTCGCTGCTCATCCTCGATGAGATCGGCCGCGGCACGTCGACCTTCGACGGCATGGCCATCGCCCGCGCCGTGCTCGAATACGCCGCCGACCGCAAGCGGCTGGGGGCGAAGACGCTCTTTGCCACCCACTATCACGAGCTGACCGATATGGAGCAGACGCTCCCCGGCGTCAAAAACTTCAACATCGCCGTCAAAAAGCGGCAGGGGGACATGATCTTCCTGCGCAAGATCGTCCCCGGCGCGGCCGACGACAGCTACGGCATTGAGGTCGCCAAGCTTGCCGGTATCCCCGACCGGGTCATCACTCGCGCCCGCGAGATCCTGAAGGAGCTCGAATCCGGCGCGCCCGGGGCGGCAAAGCCCGCCGCCGGGCCGGTGTCCGATCAGGTCTCCATGCTCGACATGCAGTCGGACGAGCTGCGCCGCGCGCTCGAGGCCGTCACCGTCGAGACGCTCACGCCCATCGAGGCGATGAACGTCCTGTACCAGCTCAAGCAGCTGCTGTAATTTCCGGAAAGAAAGGAGCCGTTCCGCATGGCCCGAAAAGCGTCGAACAGCATGTCTTCCCGCCTGACGAGGTTTGAGACCATCGCGGGCTGGCTGTATCTGCCGTTCTATCTCATCATTCTGAATCTGCTCCTGCAGCTGGCGAACGAAAAGTTCTCGCTCGGCATGTCCGCGCTGACGATCAACATCGCCTATTTTGCCATCAATCTCGCCGCCACGCTGCTCATCTTCCACGGCTTTCTGCGGCAGTCGTATTTTGGCGGCTCGTTCTGGAATTTCGTGCAGGCGGTGGTGCTGGGGTTCGCGCTGTATTACGCGGGCACGTGGGTCCTGCAGTTCGCGCTCACGAAGCTGGCCCCCGGCTTCACGATCTACAACAACGAGACCGTCGGCTCGCTCATCTCCGACAACGAATATATCATGATGGCCGTGACGATCATCCTCGCGCCCGTCATCGAAGAGACGCTGGTCCGCGGCCTCGTGTTCGGCTCCATCCGGCCGACCTCGCGCGTCATGGCCTATATCGTCTCCGTCGTCTTATTCACGCTCATGCACAACTGGCAGTATTTCCTGCTCTATCCGGCGGGGAAGGTGCTGCTCAGCTGTATTCCGTATCTGCCCGCCTCCGTTGCGCTGGCCTGGACCTATGAAAAGGCCGGCACCATCTGGGCGCCCATCACGCTGCATGCGCTCATCAACGCGCTGTCGTTCGGGCTTCTGCAGCTGAACTTCTGACCGGGAGGGAACCTATGCCGAAGATCATCCAGCTCGACCGCCACGTCGCGGACCTCATCGCCGCGGGCGAGGTCGTCGAACGCCCTGCTTCCGCCGTCAAGGAGCTGGTCGAAAATTCCATTGACGCGGGCGCAAAAAATATTACAATAGAATTACAAAATGGCGGCATGACCTTCCTGCGCATCACCGACGACGGCTGCGGCATGGCCCCGGACGACGCCCGCACGGCCTTCCTGCGCCACGCGACGAGCAAGATCCGCAAAAAAGAGGACCTTGCCTGCATCGGCACCCTCGGCTTCCGCGGAGAAGCGCTCGCGGCCATCTCGGCCGTGTCGAAGATCGACCTTCTGACCCGCGCGCAGGGCGCGGCGGACGGCGTGCGGCTGCATCTCGAGGCCGGGAAGGTCCTCTCCGAGGAACCGGCTGGCTGCCCGTGCGGCACGACCATCCTCGTGCGCGAGCTGTTTTACAATACGCCCGCGCGGATGAAATTCATGAAATCCGACGCGGCGGAGGCCTCCGCCGTCTTCTCCGTGGTGCAGCAGCAGGCGCTGGCCCATCCGGAGATCTCCTTCCGCTTTTTAAAGGACGGGCAGGAGCAGCTGCACACCGACGGCCAGGGCGACCGCATGGTCGCCATCTACGCCATCTACGGCCGCGAGCTTGCCAACAACATGCTTTCCGTGGACGGCAGCTGGGAAAAGCTGCGCGTGCGCGGCTTCGTCACCCGCCCCACCGCCACGCGCGGCAACCGCGCCTGGCAGAGCTTCTTCGTCAATAACCGCTATATCAAGTCGCGTCTGCTCTCCGCCGCCGTGGAGGAGGCGTACCGCAACCAGATCATGGTCGGCCGCTTCCCTGCCTGCGTGCTGGAGATCGATATGCCCGTGCAGGCCGTGGACGTGAACGTCCACCCGGCCAAGACGGAGGTCAAGTTCCTCTCGGAGCGGGAGGTCTTCGACGCGGTGCACTATGCCGTTTTGTCCACGCTGAACAAGGCGGCGGGCCGCCCGGAGTGGAAGCTCTCCGAAAAGCAGTCCCCCGCACCCCAGCCGCAGGTCCAGCCGCGTGCGGTCCAGCCGCCGAGGCCCGGCTTCTACCAGACCATGCAGGCGGCCGAATACCGCCGCCAGGCCGCGCAGACGCCGCCGCCAAAGCCCGCGCAGCCCGTCCTGGCCTCCCCGGTGCAGATCCCGCGCTCCGAGCCCGCCGCGCAGCAGCGCATCGAGCTGCCGAAGCCGGCGCCTGCGCCCGCACCGCCCCCCAGACCGGAGCCGAAACCGGAGCCTATCCCCGCGCCCGCGCCTATTCCCGCCCCCGCGCAGGAAGCCCCCGCGCAGCAGGAGCTGCCGGTCCCCGAGCAGCCGTTCCGCATCATCGGCGAGGCGCTGCACACCTATATCATCGTCGAGCAGGGCGAGTCCGTCCTGTTCATTGACAAGCATGCCGCGCACGAGCGCATCCGCTTTGAGGCGCTCAAGAAGGAAGACCATCCCATCATGGCCCAGCTGCTGCTCGCGCCCGTCTCCGCGGAGCTTTCGCGGGAGGAAGCGGCGGCGGTGCTGGAAAACCGGGCGCTTCTGGAGCGCTGCGGCTTTGAGGCCGAGGATTTCGGCGGCGGCGACGTGCTCATCCGGCAGATTCCGTCCGACGTGGACGTCGAAGACGCCAAGGCCCTGCTGCAGGAGCTGGCGGGCAAGCTGCTCGCCGGAAAGACGCTCGACCCCAACAGCCTTCGGGACGAGCTGCTGCACTCGATCGCCTGCAAATCGGCCATCAAGGCCGGCTGGCAGACCTCCGACGAGGAGCTGCGGCGGCTGGTGCAGGAGGTTTTGACGCGCGACGACATCAAATACTGCCCCCATGGCCGCCCCGTCTGCGTGACGCTCACGAAGCGGCAGCTGGAAAAGCAGTTCAAGAGGGTATGAGCATGGACCGGATCATCTGCGTCGTCGGCCCGACCGCTTCGGGCAAAACGAAGCTCGCCGTACAGCTGGCCAGGGCCTATGACGGCGAGGTCGTCTCCTGCGATTCCATGCAGATCTACAAGCATATGGACATCGGCACGGCCAAGCCCACGCCGGAGGAGATGGAGGGCGTCCCCCATCACATGATCGACTGCGTCGAGCCCGGCGAGGATTTTTCCGTCGGCAAATACGTGCAGCTGGCGGACGGCTGCGTGCAGGACATCCTCTCCCGCGGCAAGACCGCCGTCATTGCCGGCGGCACCGGGCTGTATGTCGACAGCCTTATCGCCGGCCGGACCTTCGCGCCCGTGCCGCAGACCGGCAAGCGCGAAGCGCTCGAGGCGCAGCTGCGGCAGGAGGGCGGCGAAGCGATGCTGCAGAGGCTCCGAGCCGTCGACCCGGACGCCGCCGCGCGGCTGCACCCGGCGGACGAAAAACGCATCATCCGCGCGCTGGAGGTCTATGCCGAGACCGGCAGGACCATCACCCAGCATAACCTGGACACCCAGCAGATCCCCCCGCGCTACCGGCCCGTCTGGATCGGGCTGGACTACCTCGACCGCGCGGTTTTGTACCGCCGGATCGACCTGCGGGTGGATCGGATGCTGCAGGCGGGGCTGCTCGATGAGATCCGGGCGCTGCTCGCCCGCGGCGTCAGCCCGCGGACGACAGCCATGCAGGCCATCGGCTATAAAGAGTTTTTTGACGCGCTGGAGGGCCGCAGCACGCTTTCTGCCGCTGCAGACCTCTGCAAGCAGCGCTCGCGCAACTACGCCAAGCGCCAGCTGACCTGGTTCCGGCGCAACCCGCAGCTTTGCTGGCTGCGGCTGACGGGCGAAGAAGATTTTTCCAAGATCCTGGCCGCAGCCCGACAGAATATTCCCTTTTCCGCGCGCTGAATATGCTACGATATGGGTACAGACTACAAAAAAGAAGGAGCCGGTACCCATGCAGAAAACCACAGAAAATTATCAGGACATCTTTTTGAATCAGGCCCGCCGCGAGCGCACCATGCTGACCGTCTTTCTGATGAACGGCTTTCAGATGCGCGGCGTCATCACGGGCTTTGACCAGTTCGTCATCCTGCTGCAGTCCGACGGACGCCAGCAGATGATCTATAAGCACGCGGTGTCTACCATGACGCCCGCAGTCCCCGTTCACCTGACGCAGAGCTGAGCCGCCGCTCCGTCCTGCGGGAAGGAGCAGTATGAAACAAGGCAAGTCCTATTTTACCGTCATCGTATGGATCCTGCTTGCCGCGATCGCGGCGTATTTCGTCTACAACGTGGCAAGCAGCCTCTACGCGCCGCTGATGACAGCGACCGTCACACAATATGAAGCCGGGGCGGGCTACTACGCCTCCGGCTTTGTTGTGCGTGCCGAGGAGGTCATCACCTCCGAGTACGACACGACCGTCCTTGCCTGTGCCGAGGGTGCGCACGTGGCCGCGAACGACATCGTCGCCACCGGCTACCGCTCGGACGACGCCAAGACCCGCAAGGCCCGCATGGACGAGCTGACCGGCCAGATCGAGCAGCTGCAGTACGCCTGGAGTGCCGCGTCGAGCGTCTATGACCAGGCGGCGCTCGACAGCAGCATCGCCGACAGCCTCTCGCACCTGAGCCAGTATCTGGCCCGGCGCGATATGAACTCCGTCTCGGACCTCACGCCCGAGCTCAAGGGCCTGGTCCTGCGCCGCACGTCGGACGCGGCGGACAGCGCCTCCTTGCAGCTGCGGATCGACGATCTGCAGGCGGAGCTCGCCACGCTCGAATCGCAGGCCGCGGGCGACACCAGCGACATCCGCGCCGGGACCGCCGGGACGTTTTCCGCCGCGGTCGACGGCTATGAATATGTGCTGACGCCGGACAAGCTCATGGAGATGACCGTCGCCCAGTTCCAGTCGGTCGAGCCGGACGAGACCGACGCGAACGCCATCGGCCGCCTCATCACCTCCGCCACCTGGTACTACGCCTGCGTCGTCCCGGCCAACGAGCTCTCCGACGTCGAGGAGGGCGATAAGGCCACGCTGACCTTCGCCCGCGACTACTATCAGCCCGTCAGCATGCGCGTTGCCCGGCTGAGCGGCAACGAGGCAGGCTCGCGGCTGCTGATCCTGTCGTCCGATCAGGCGCTGCAGAACGTGACGCTCCTGCGGCAGCAGTCGGCGGAGATCGTTTTCGCCTCGTATTCCGGTCTGCGCGTGCCCAAATCGGCCGTCCGTGTCGAAAATGGTCAGACCGGCGTGTATATCCTCGAGGGCACACTCGCCAAGTGGAAGCCCATCACCATCCTCCACGATACCGGCGAAAGCTACGTCGCTGCGCTCGATACCAGCTCGACCAACAATCTCTGGCCGGGCGACGAGCTGATCATCAATGCAAAAAATCTATACGATGGAAAGGTCGTCAACTGATATGTCTACGATTGCTGAAAATATTGCGAACATCCGCGCACAGATGAACGGGGCCGCAAAAAAAGCCGGCCGCGACCCGTCGGAGATCCTGCTGTGCGCCGCGACGAAGATGAACGACGCCGACCGCGTCAAAGAGGCCGTGGCCGCGGGCGTCGACTGCTGCGGCGAAAACCGCGTGCAGGAGATCCAGGCCAAGCGCCCCCTCGGCGCCTACACGGGAAAGCCCCTGCACTTCATCGGCCATCTGCAGACCAACAAGGTCAAGTATCTGGTGGGCGTGGTCGATCTGATCGAGTCCGTCGACCGTCTGGAGCTGCTCGAGTGCATCGAGAAGCAGGCGGAAAAGGCGGGCGTCGTGCAGAACATCCTCTTCGAGGTCAACATCGGCGCGGAGGAGAGCAAATCCGGCTTTACGAAGGAAGAGGCCGCCGCGCTGGCCGCCCGGATGCGGGAATTTCCGCATGTGGCGCTCAAGGGTCTCATGGCAATTCCGCCGGTCAGTGAATTTCCTGGCGAAAATTGCAGATATTTCGCCGAAATGCGGAATCTTTTTGTTGACATAAAGGCAAAAAAATACGATAATGTGTCCATGGAATGCCTATCGATGGGTATGAGCGACGATTTTACCGACGCCATCGCCGAAGGCTCGACCATGGTGCGCATCGGCACCGCTATTTTCGGAAAGCGAAACTACAATACCTGAAACTAGAGAATCACGATTCTGGAGGATACACTACAATGGGATTTATGGATGACCTGAAGAAGCTGACAAAGCCCTATACCGAGGATGACGACGATTTTGATGAATTCGACGACGACGCCCGTCCCAGCCGCCCCAGCCGCTCGTCGACCGCGCCGAAGCCCTCGTATTCCGGCTTTGATCTCGATAACGACGATCTGTCTTCTTCCGGCAGCAGCTCCAATACCGGCCGGCGCACGCTCGGCGGCAGCAATGCCTCGAACGGCAAGGTCGTAAATATTCATACCACGGCCCAGATGCAGGTCGTGCTCGTCAAGCCCGACCGGTTCGACAACGTCTCCGACATCGCCGAGCATCTGCGCAGCAAGCACGCCGTGGTCCTGAATCTGGAATCCACGAATAAGGATGTTGCAAGACGGCTGGTCGACTTCCTGTCCGGCTGTGCCTATGCGCTCGACGGCAAGATCAAAAAGATCGCCATCAGCACGTACATCATTACGCCCTATAACGTTGACATCGTCGGCGATCTGATCGACGAACTGGAAAACAACGGCGTATATCTCTGATCCAAACTTCACTTGCAGGGAGGCAGCTTCCATGTTCACACCGCAGGAAATTCAGGAGCAAACCTTTTCCAAGGCCGTCTTCGGCGGCTATGACATGCAGCAGGTCGATGATTTTCTCGAGCCGCTGACAGAGGATTATATCACCCTTTACAAAGAAAATTCCGTGCTCAAGGCCAAGATGAAGATCCTGGTCGAAAAGCTGGAGGAATACCGCGCGCAGGAGACGCAGCAGTCCTCTGCCGCCGCCGAGGCCGAGGCCAGGAGTGCCCAGCTGCTCAAGGAAACGCAGGCCAAATGCGCCGCCATGCTCCAGAACGCCGAGGTCAACGCCCAGGCCAACGCACAGGTCAACGCCGCCAACGTCCAGCTGGCCCAGCTCAACCAGCAGATCCACGCCGAGCAGGAGCGGCTCGACTACGCCAAGCAGACCGCGCTCAACTTTATCTCTGTGATCGAGCGGGACGTGCAGGGCCATCTGGGCCTGCTCGAGACGCTCAAGTCCCGGGATCTGACGAAGGAAGAGGCCCCGGCCCAGCCGAAGCCCGCGCACGAAAAGCCCTACGACTGGCAGGCCGACAAGACCGAGCCTGCCCCGGCCCCCGCGCCGAGCGCCAGCACGGAGGAGATCGCGTCGGAGATCTCCGACAACCTCGAAAAGCTGATCGGCAGCGAGCCGGAGAAGCCGAAGACCGTCTCCACTCCCGCCCCGGCCAAGCCCGCCGCGCGCCCCATGCACCCAGAAAGCGCGACGATCAAATTCGAAGACCTCAAATTCGGCCGCAACTATGACCCGACGTCGTCCAAATGAACCCAAGCCCCGGAGCCTTCGCTCCGGGGCTTTTGCTGTCTGCGCAAAAAGAAAACCAGCCGCCTTTCAAGCGAAAGGCGGCTGGCGGGGTATTTGCTTACTTCTTCATGGCGATGGCCTGCTTGGCCTTGGCGGCGATGCCGCCGGCGTTGATGCCGTAGGCGTCGAGGACCAGCGGGGCCTTGCCGCTGCGGCCGAACGCATCGTTCACGCCGTGGCGGACGACGGGGATGGGATAGGTCTCGCCCAGATACTCGGCGACAGCTGCACCCAGACCGCCGAGGACGTTGGCCTCTTCGGTGGTGACGATCGCGCCGGTCTCCTTCGCAGCCTTCAGAACCAGCTCGGTGTCGAGCGGCTTGATGGTGTGCATGTCGATCACGCGGGCGGAGATGCCCTCGGCACCCAGCTTTTCCGCGGCGGCCAGCGCCATCTGCACGTTCATGCCGACGGCGATGATGGTCACGTCGGTGCCGTCGCGCAGCGTCGCGCCCTTGCCGAGCTCAAATTTGTAGCCGGGGATGGAATCCGTCACAGTCTCGACCGCCAGACGGCCCAGACGCATGTAGGCCGGGCCCTCGTAGTTAACGAGCGCCTCAACGGCCAGCCGCATCTCGTTGCCGTCGCACGGGCACAGGACCAGCATGCCGGGGATCACGCGCATGATGGCGAAATCCTCGATGCACTGGTGGGTCGCGCCGTCTTCGCCGACGGACAGACCGCCGTGGCTGCCGACGACCTTGACGTTCAGGTGCGGGTAAGCAACGGAGTTGCGGACCTGCTCCCACGCGCGGCCGGCGGCGAACATGGCGAACGTGTTGACGAACGGCTTGAAGCCGCACAGGCTCATACCGGCGGCAACGCCGACCATATCGGCCTCGGCGATGCCCATATCAAAGAAACGCTCCGGGCAGGCAGCCTTGAAGAACTTCGTCATGGTCGCGCCGGCGAGGTCTGCGTCGAAGCAGACAAGATCGGGATATTTGTCGGCCAGGGCGGCGAGCGCCTTGCCGTAAGCCTCACGGGTTGCGATTTTTTCAGCCATTGTTTAACCCTCCAGTTCCTTGATCTGCGCTTCGAGCTCTGCCTTGGCCTGGGCCCACTGCTCATCGTTGGGCGCTTTGCCGTGCCAGCCGGCGTTGTTTTCCATGAAGCTCACGCCCTTGCCCTTGACGGTCTTGGCGAGGATCATGGTGGGCTGACCCTTGGTCTGCTCGGCTTCCTTGTAAGCGGCTTCGATCTGGTCAAAGTCGTGGCCGTCGATCTTGATGACGTGCCAGCCAAAGGCCTCGAACTTCTTGTCCAGCGGCTCGGTGGGCATGACGTCCTTCGTCTCACCGTCGATCTGCAGACCGTTGACGTCGACGCAGGCGCAGAGGTTGTCGAGATGATACTTGTTGGCAGCCATCATGGCTTCCCAGACCTGACCCTCGGCAACTTCGCCGTCGCCCAGGATCGAATAGACGCGGTAGCTCTTGCCCGCGACCTTGCCGGCCAGCGCCATGCCGACGGCAACGGAGATGCCCTGGCCCAGAGAGCCGGTGGACATATCGACGCCGGGGACATATTTCATTTCCACATGGCCGGACATATGGCCGTCGATGCGGCGGAACATCTTGAGATCCTCGACCGGGAAGAAGCCGCGCAGCGCCAGCATCGGGTAAACGGCGGGCGAGCAGTGGCCCTTGGACATGACGAAGCGGTCACGCTCCGGGTCATGCGGGTTCTTGGGATCGACGTGCATCTCGGCAAAGTACAGATACGTCAGCACGTCCATGCAGCTCAGCGAGCCGCCCGGATGGCCGGAAGCCGCGTCGTGCACCATCTGGACACCGAGAAGACGCGCCTTGGCAGCGGTCAGCTGAAGTTCCTTCCGTTTGGATTGTTCCATATGAATTTCCTTCCTTTGTTCATAGAATGGGAATTTCCTGCGTTTGTGTGGGATTGATTTGCCTGCGCGGGAAATCCGTTTTGCTTTTTGTTGCATTCCACCATCTATCATACTAGATTCCCGCGCGTTTTTCCAGTGGTATTCGTAAAAAAATCTGTTTTTTTCGCCTGCCGTTCCGGGAAAACGGACGCTGGATGGTGTTGCCTTTAATTTTTCAGGCTCTGCATCGGGGCCGGGATGCGGCCGCCGCGGGCGATGAAGCCGGCGGAGGATTCCGGATGCACCGGCATGATGGGCGCCGCGCCGAGCAGCCCTCCGAACGAGACCTCGTCGCCGACCTGCTTGCCCGGCGCGGGGATCAGGCGCACGGCGGTCGTCTTGGCGTTGACCATGCCGACGGCGGCCTCGTCCGCGATGATGGCGGAGATCGTCTCCGCGCTCGTGTCGCCCGGGACGGCGATCATGTCGAGGCCGACCGAGCACACACAGGTCATGGCCTCCAGCTTGTCGAGCGTCAGCACGCCGCTTCGTGCCGCGGCGATCATCCCCTCGTCCTCCGACACCGGGATGAACGCGCCCGAAAGCCCGCCGACCGAGCTCGAGGCCATCAGTCCGCCCTTCTTGACCGCGTCGTTGAGCATGGCCAGCGCCGCCGTCGTCCCATGCGTGCCGCAGACCGCAAGGCCCATTTCCTCGAGAATGCGCGCCACGCTGTCGCCCACCGCGGGCGTCGGCGCGAGCGACAGATCGACCACGCCGAACGGCACGCCCAGCCGCCGCGACGCCTCCTGTGCGACCAGCTGGCCGACGCGGGTGATGCGGAAGGCGGTCTTTTTGATGCACTCGGCCAGCTCGTCAAAGGGGCGGCCCTTGACAGCCTGCAGCGCGTGATGCACGACGCCCGGGCCGGAGACGCCGACGCTCACCACGGCGTCGGCCTCGCCCACGCCGTGGAACGCGCCCGCCATAAACGGGTTATCCTCCACCGCGTTGCAGAATACGACGAGCTTCGCGCAGCCGAGCCCATCCCGGTCCTTCGTGAGCTCCGCGGTCTGCTTGATGGCCTGGCCCATGAGACGCACGGCGTCCATGTTGATGCCGGCCTTGGTCGTGGCGACGTTGACGCTGGAGCAGACCAGCTCCGTCTCGGCCAGCGCCTGCGGGATGGCGGCGATGAGCCGCCGGTCGCCGGAGGCCATGCCCTTGTGCACAAGGGCGGAGAAGCCGCCGATAAAATCGACGCCGCAGGTCTTTGCCGCCTGGTCCATGGCCCGGGCAAAGGGGACAAAGTCCTCCGTCTCGCACGCGCTCGCGACGAGCGCGATGGGCGTGACGGAGATGCGCTTGTTGACGATGGGGATGCCGAGCTCGCGCTCGATCTGGCAGCCGGTAGCGACCAGATGCTCAGCCTGGCGGCAGATCTTGTCGTGGATCTTCCGGGCGCAGGCGGCGGGATCGGGATCGGCGCAGTCGAGCAGGGAAATGCCCATGGTGATCGTGCGGATGTCCAGATGCTGGTGGTCGATCATATCGATCGTGGACATGATATCAGAGTGGTTCAGCATGGCTCTCCTCCCGGTCAGATGGTGTGCATGGCCGTGAAGATATCCTGCCGCTGCATGCGGATGGACAGGCCCATCTCGTCGCCCTTGGCGGTGATGCGGCTCTGCACGACGTCAAATTCCGGCGCGCCCGCGGTCCACTGGGTGAGCATGATCATGGTGAACGTGCCCTCCATAATGGTCTGGCTGATCTCCACGACGCTGATGTGCAGCTCGGCCAGCAGCGTGCAGACCTCGGCGATGATGCCGACCCGGTCCGGGCCGACGACGGTGATAATGGCTTTCATTCGGGCTTCCTCCTGTGTTCGGATATGGAAAAAGGGGCCGGATGGCCCCTTTTCAGTTCGGTTGGATCAGAATTTGGTGTGCTCGGCCAGCCAGCTCTTCAGCTCGCTGATGGGAATGCGGACCTGCTCCATGGAGTCGCGCTCACGGATGGTGACGGCGTTGTCGGCCGGGGTCTTGTCGTCGCCGACGGTCGCAAAGTCGACGGTGATGCAGTACGGCGTGCCGATCTCGTCCTCACGGCGATAGCGCTTGCCGATGGAACCCGTGTCGTCGTAGTCGAGCATGAAGTCGCTGCAAAGCTCCTGATAGATCTTGCGGGCCGGCTCCGTCAGCTTCTTGGAGAGCGGCAGGATGGCTGCCTTGTACGGCGCGAGCGCCGGATGCAGGTGC
>DHKK01000051.1 GCA_002404795.1 Clostridiales bacterium UBA4696 | reverse complement strand
GCGATGCGGCCCTCGGCGATCGCGACGTCGATGCCTTCCTGGATCTCCGCCGTGCAGACGTTGACCAGACGGGCGTTTTTGATGACCGTCTCCGCCTTCTGTACGCCCATGGCGACCCGCGCCATCGTGCGCGTCACCTCATACAGCGGCTTCTTGCAGAATTTGTTCAGCATGCTGGTTCCTCCTTCATCTTTGCAGGTCCGTAAATCCGGCCGCTGCGCCTGTGCGGGGATCTGACACCTCTACAGTACCATAGTCCATCCCCGATTGCAACGCCCCCGCCGGAAAAGCCGCCGCAGAACCTGCGAAGAAACTTCAGATAGAATGAAGAAACATTTTACGTGACAGCCGCGGCTGGTATGCTATAATATGCTTGATACAAAAACCGACAGTTAGGAGAATGACAGTGAAAGCATGGAAAGTGATCGGCAGATGCCTGTTGGTGCTGCTGTGTGTGGTTTTGGTGATCGCGATCGTCGGCATCGCGCAGTTTTTCCACCGGTCGGATCCGAAAAACGTGAAGCGGTACGACACGGACAACCCCTTCATCACCGGTGAAACGGCCATCTCGGCGCACCGCAGCGGCGCAGGCGATTATCCGGAGGAGACGCTGGCCGCGTTCCGCGGCTGCGTGGAAAATCCGGATTTTGAGGTGGATTATTTTGAATTCGACCTGCATATGACGGCGGACGACATTCTGGTGCTCTCGCACGACGCCACGCTCGACCGCGTGTCGGACGCAGCGGCCGTATTCGGCGCGGAGAACGTCCTCGTCCGCGACAAGACGCTCGCGGAGCTCAAGCAGCTGAACATGGCGGCGCAGTTCGTGACCGACGCGGGCGAGGCGCCCTATGCCGGCCTCCACGGCGAGGCGGTGCCGGACGAGCTGCGGATCCTGTCCCTCGACGAGGTGCTGGATTATCTGACCGCGGCCGGGGAGTTCCGCTACATCATCGAGATCAAGGACGGCGGCGAGACCGGTCTGGCCGCGGCGGATCAGCTGTACGCGACGCTGCAGGCGCGGGATCTGCTCGACCGGGTCATCATCGGCAGCTTCCGCGATGAGGTCGCGGCCTACATCACGGCCAACTACCCCGACACCCACCGCAGCGCCAGCCCGGAGGAGGTCGTGCAGTTCTATTTTGCTGCCCTGACGGGCAAAAAGGACTTTACCTGCTCCTACGACGTGCTCCAGCTGCCCTTCGGCGACGCAAGGGAGAGCTTCGGCATCAACCTCGGGACCACGACCGTCATCAACTTCGCCCACGCCCATAATCTTGCCATGCAGTACTGGACTGTGAATGACGAAGCGGACCTCGCCTACCTCGCCAGCGTCGGTGCCGACGCCCTGATCACCGACTACCCCGACCGCGCCGCAGCCGTCCTGCAGGGGATGGGATAAACGCATACATAGAAAAAGAACGCCATCCGGCCGGATGGCGTTCTTTTTATCGTTTCTGGGGAGCGTTACTTGTAAAAGCCCGGGTCCTGATAGCCGGCTCCGCTGGGCTCGCTTTCCAGCATGGTCAGGATGGCGTCGCGGCAGCCGCGGACCATGACGTCCTGCTCCTCGGGCGCGCGGCTGACCATCTGGTTGCTCAGGCTGGTATAGAACCACAGTCCCTCGTCGGCGGCAAGCCCCACGCCGTCCTTGTCGGTGATGGCGTCCGGGTCCAGGTCGAGCGTGTCCCGGATCTCGTCGCGGGAGTAGAAGACCCACTTCGCTTCCGGCATGTTGTTTTCCCACTTGCAGCTGCTGATGTCGCCGTTCTCCGACTTGCCGGGGCTGTAGACCTCGATCGTGTAGGCGTGGATGTTGTAGCGGCCGTAGGCATAGTCGATCAGCTCGGCGGCGGTGGGATAATCCTCGTTGGAGCTCATGCTGTAAAATCCGCGGCCGGTGTAGTCCTGGAAGGCCTGCGCCATCCGGGCGGCGGTCTGCTTCATAAACGGGATCTCGGCGTCGTCGGGGTTTTCCGCGTCGTAGGCGCGATAGCACCACGGGTAGAGGACGGACTGGATGCCGGTGTGCAGCGAGACGAGGGCGTCGATGTCGTGCGTGTACAAAAACCGCTGCAGCGCCTGGATCTCCGGCTCGGTGGCGGGGGCGGTGCCGGCAGTGGTCCAGTTCACATTGCCGACCTGCTGGCCGTCCTTCGTCTCGATGTCATACCGGTTCCACTGGTAATCAAAGGTGCGGTTCATGTCGATCCCGCTGGTGCGCGGATCGTCGCCGAGTACGCCGTTTTCATCCCAGTCCGGGCTTTCCATGCCGAAGACGGGGAGGTCCCGCGACGGCGTGTCGTCCGCCTTGCCGCGATAGAGCGTGGCGATAAAGCCGTCGCCGTCGATGTCTGTGTAGGGATCGCTGAAGGGGATGTTGTTGCCGTTTGCATCCTGCGGGCGCAGGTTCGGGCGGGTGTTGACGAAGAAGGACTGCTCATAGCCGTCCGGGTTGATGACCGGGATGACATAGATCGTGTAGGCGTCGAGCAGGCCCTTGACATAGGCGTTGTCCGAGCAGAGCGTCAGCCACCAGGCGGTGTACATGGCGGAGGAGGCGCTTTCGCGCTCGCCGCCGTGGATGTTGGCGAAGACGCCGATCCCTGTTTTCTCCTCGGCCGGGATCGCCTTGTTGGTGATCTCCAAGCACCAGAGATCGCGCTCCTGCCAGGTGATGCCGATGGAATAGAGGCTTGTGATGTCGGGGTACTGTTCGGCCATTCTGGCGAGCTGCGCTTCCAGCTCTGCGAAGGTGTAGCGCGCGTTCCAGTCGATGTCCAGCCCCTCCGGGATCTCGCTGGGTGCGTCGGGGCGGGCATCGAGCGACAGCCGCTCTGCTTTTTTGCTGCCCGCCGCGCTGCAGGCGGCAAGGCCGAATACGAGGATCAGGGAAAGACAGAGGCACAGGGCTCGTTTGGTGAGAGAATTCATGTTGGTTTCTCCTTTCTGTCCGGCTTGCAAGCGGAACGGTCCGCAGCGGCAGGGAAGCCGGTGAGCTTCCTGTATGCGCAGATGCTTTATTGAATTACCGATTTACCACGCTAATATACTACACGATTTCGCCCCGTTCCGCAATCGGTAATTCCAATAAGATTCCACCGCATTTTCCGTAAACTGTTGTACAAAGGCGATAAGGATCAGGGAGGCGGACCGGGAAGGAGCGAAAAGAACGCCCACCATCCGGCGGGATGATGGGCGTTTGTATCAAGAGGACACATCTATGTATGCTTCCGCGCGCATCCGCCGCGCTGATTTTCCGCTTCTTCAGGATCACCGTATTGCGGCTCCTCGGAATAGAAGACCCGCATATCATCCAGACGAAGACAGGCCAGCCGGCCGCGGAGGCCTGACCGCGGATCGCCTGTTTCGGGGAGCATACAGCCGCAGTCGATCCCGATCCAGCCGGGCGCGTTCCATGTGTTCCTCCGGCGTCTCATTTTTTAGATGGCGATTCAGCGCCTTGTACCAGCGCTCGTCGAGCCGGAGAACAATTTCCCGGCTGCTCATCTTGGCACCTCCGTTTTCTTCGGCGGTTTGCGGTCAAGTTCTTCCTGTGCGCAGTCGCTGATATACTCCTGCACGGCGGCAGGCACGACCTTTTCGAAGAGTCGCTGCGCTGCTTTTTGCAGTTCGCCCTCCAGCGTGGAATCGCGCTTGGCGATGTACCGCCGGAGAGCACGCAATTTTTCTTCCTCGAATGTGATTTGAATTGTTGCCTGTTTCATAGACCTCTCCATTCTGCAAAAAAGCAGGCACACGGTTTTGACCATGTGCCTGCTTTGCGTATTTGTTTTATACTGCCCAATGCTGTGCGCCGGTGAGCTGGTCGAGGATCAGCGAACCGACCGTGACCGCGTCCTCAATCGTCAGGTAATGCGGCGCGCTTTCATCCAGCAGCAGCCGTCCGGATGCCGGAAATTCCTCGTCTGCAAACCAGACCTTCAGCCATACGGGATAGCGCGGCGCGAAATCGAACCGCGCACAGAAATCCGCGTTGGACGGCAGGAGCTCCGCGCCGAGCGATCTGCATCGCCGCTCCAGTTCCTCCGGCGGCAAGATGCCGAGGTCGCGCCGGACGATCAGCTCCGCGTTGCGCTCAAGACCGCCGCCGCGTACCAGCCCGTCCTTGTATTGAGAAAATGTGATCGTCTGACCGGTAAGCGGCGCACCGTCCGCCAGATCCAGATAGTGCAGCAGCGTCAGCGTATGCCACTGAGAGAGCGGCGGCTGAATGGTGCAGTCCGGCAGCCGGACAGTCACGGTCTGTCCAAGCGTTTTCAGTGAAAACAAACCGTCCGCATACTGTGCACCAGACTTTTCTGCAATATCCTCCGGCATGTGCTGTGACAGCCGTTCCCGTGCGACGGCAAACATCGTTTCAAATTGACGGTTTTCCATGCGCTCACCTCTATTTCCATTTTACCATGCTGTTGGGCAGTTTTCAATCGTGCTGTCAGTACGCCATCCCGCCCTGCGCCTGTTCCTCTGGCATCGGCGCGGCCACGATTTTGCCGTCCACGCGCAGGAACATTTCCGGCTGCCTGAATTGCTCTGCAAACTGCTCAGCGAGGTCGTGCGGCAGGTCGGT
>DHKK01000196.1 GCA_002404795.1 Clostridiales bacterium UBA4696 | reverse complement strand
TCAGGGCATCATCAACGTATTTACTGAAGGTTTCAAATGACAGGACTTTCGCCAGCCACGGGAAACGCTCGCAGAACTTGTCATAGACGGAAGACAGCTTCAGCTTGCCGGTGCCTGAGCCAAATTCCTTTTCGGCACCGAGAACAGCCTGCAACAGCCAACCGCGAATCTGCTCGTACTTCTTGTCGGTGGACAGGTTGCGCCAACGCAGGACAGCCATCACGCCGCCGACGATAAACACAATACCTGTGACAATTACATACCAGTTCTCCACAATAAATTCCATATGCAAACTCCTTTCTCAAAGGTTGTGAGGCGGATTTTCAGGTGCCGCCCATCACCTTAGATTGCTGGACTCTCCCAGCTCGGTTCTTCAACGAAGCCTTTTGCTTTTGCACTCTCGAATGTGATGCCACCCTCAGAGTGGTCTGACTTGCACATATTCAGATAGCACGCACAGACCACACCGTGAGCCGACCACGGCAAGCCAACCAGTGTAACAATCCACGGAAGACCGCCGAGGTAACCCTGTCTGACGCAATAGAAAGCCAAGACAAGACCGCCTACCGTTACAATCCATAACAACGGACGGATGTCAGCGACCATCCACTGCGAGAACTGGGTGAACTCACTATTCTTGATTCTCTTGCGTCTTCGTCTCCGAATCTGTCTGCTGCCATCAGATGTAGCCATTACGCTTTACCCATCAGTTTTGCGAAACGGTAGAACAAAGCAGCAGCCTGTTCACGGGTAAGCTGGTCAGCCCAAGCGTAGTTGGGTTCGCCATTCACCTCGGTGCCAGTGCCGTTAATGAGACCGTTGGAGATAGCCCACTCACGAGCTTCCTTGCTCCAAGTACCGCAGTCATTGTCCTGCAGCTCCGCACGGTACTCCTTCATCAGTTCCTTGAATGTATCCAGAGTCATATCTTCATCCTCCTCTTTGCCGTCGCTGATTCTCTTCTTGAACTCTTCCCACTGCTTGTCGCCGCTCGTCTTGTAATAGACGTTTGTGTCGGCACAACACCACGGTCTCGGACAGAGCTTTCCGGTCACATCGTAGTGACGGATGACGTGGTCGGCGGGAATGTTGTACTGAGCCAACTTGCATCCTCCTTCCTGTTCTGGTGTGTTGATTTGGATTTTTCCAGCGAACTTGTCGTAGTAGGCTTGTCCATGCAGAACAGCTGGTACGAGCAGACCGGCGACGCGTTCCGCGTGCTGTCCCTCAGCGCGGACGGCGGCGTGACCTATCAGCCCGTGCTGCAGCTCGGCGTCTGCGCAGGCTCCTCCATGCAGGAGACCGCGGCGCAGGCCCTGCGGGCCATGCTCGAAGAAAACTTCCAGAAGACCATCGCGGACGCCTTCCCGGTCAGCACGGCCGTCCTGCAGGAGCAGCTGCAGCAGCAGATCGACGCGCAGAAGACCTATCAGCAGACCGCCATCCGCGAAGAGGGGCGCGTCGACGTCGGCGAGGCCGGGACGCAGACCTTCCTGTTTGACGAAGCCGCCGCGGCGGACCTCATGCAAGTGCTGGAGCATGTGGACTGCCGCGCCTGCAGCAATCAGGAGATCCTGACCATCATCCTCGACGAGGCGGACGCCTTCTTCCAGGGCCGCAAGACTGCGCAGGAAGCAGCCCGCATCATGGACAGCCGCGCCGCCCTTTTTATCGCCGAAGCCAGCTGAGCGGCGGGTTGGATGGTCACTCAATTTTTTTGTTGACAATCGTTAACATCTGTGCTATCCTCGGAATATAACATATGTTAGCATACGGAAGGAGCGGAACACATGGAACATCTCAGACTGTCAGACGGGGAATGGAAGCTGATGAAAGCGCTCTGGCAGCACCAGCCGCGCACGCTCGCGGAGCTGGTCGCAGCGCTGGACGCGGAGACCGGCTGGAGCCGGGCAACGATCTTCATGATGCTCAAGCGGCTCATCGCCAAGGGCGCGGTCACGATGGACGACAGCGGAAAATTTCAGCAATACAGCGCGACGATCACGTATTCGGATGTTGAACCCGAGGAAACGGAAGCGTTTTTGTCGAAGGTTTACGGAGGAAGCGTGGGCATGATGGTGTCGAACCTCGTCGACCGCGGCACACTGTCCGAGCAGGACATTCAGGAATTGAAAGCCATTCTGGACGCAGCAGAAAAGGAGCGCGCGCAATGAAAAAATGGAACCTCTTTTTGATACTCTGCATCAGCCTTCTTTTATCGGGTTGCCAGAAAACATTGGAGTCTCCGTCCGCAGCGCGGTCAGAGACCGCGCCGTGGGAAGCCGAATCGCAGGATGCGCAGTCCTCCTATAATGACTTGACGCAGGAGACTCGTCCACAGGGATCTCGGAAAATCTACGGTGAGGAAGATGGTGCGGATCAGTGGAAGACCGCCGAAGTACATACGGAGCTGCTGGGCTTCACCGGTGCAAACATCGGGCAGGGCGGGCTGATGGCCGGGGACGGCGAGTGGGTCTATTACCGAAGCGAGACTGACTGGGGCCTTTACAGGGCGCGCACGGACGGCAGTGAACAGACGCAGCTGCTGCCGCCGGAGGACTATGCGCCCAACAGCATCAATGTGCTGGGGGCTTGGGTCTATTTTTCAAACTTTCGGGACGGCTTTTCTCTCTGGCGTGTGCGCACAGATGGCAGCGAAGCGGAAAAACTCGTGGATGGTTATTGCTATACGTTCCTTGTAACGGAAAGCGGCATTTATTATGATTGCCGCGATGAGAACAACGGCATGCGAACCTTTCATGCAGAGCTGGATGGCAGCGCACAAACGCTTCTGTACGAAAGCTGTGCGCCGGCCACGTACTATGATGGTAAGCTGTATCTGTATGATTTCAAAAGCGGAACGCTGTACGAATACAGCACCGAAGCAGAAGAACGCGAGATCCTGTTTGAAGGTAAATACGATGCGGCATATTTCAGCGCAGACGACACAGGCATATATTTCTGGGACGATATGTGCGATTACTGCCATCTTGACCCAAAAACAAAGGAGATCACCGTTCTGCATAAAGGTCCCATCGGCGATTATTTCAATTACTATGACGGCACGGTCTATTATGTTGCCTATGGCGGCGAGAATTATGACTATGATTGCTGCTATGCGATGGACGTGAAGACAGGCGAGCAGAAAGCAATCCTCTCGCTGTCACCGGAGATGTACGACGCATTCGGTGATCCCATCGGCATCACGCAGGTCGACTACCGCGACGGAAATTATGACGCAGACAGCATCCCGACGAACGAGGAAGGCTGGCCAATGGCGCTCAACGAACTTGTCGACGGTCTGTTTGTTGTGAACGGACAGGTCTTTGCATGCGGACGGCTGGCGCGGACGGGCATGGCGGAGACGTGGATCCTCTGTGACGAAGGAAGCGGGACCTTGTGGGGGGAGGGCTAAACGGTGACAAAGGAGATTTTGATGTTCTCAGGCTTGATCGCAGCGGTCTTTCTGGTTCGGTCAATATTCAAAAACCATGTGCCGAAGCGGCTGATCTACGCGCTCTGGCTCGTGGTGCTTTTGAAGCTCTGCCTGCCGGGGACGCTGTTTTTCCTGCCGGTCCTTCCGGCAGAGCAGACCGCCGCGCCGGTGCAGCGCGCAGAGCTGCCTGTGCAGGATGCAGCGGTTCTCCAACCGCCCGCGCAGACGGCAGCGCAGCCGCAAACACCCACGCAGCCGGTCGCGCAGGAACCGGAAAACCTGGCGGCGAAGCCGCTGACGGCCACGCAGATCTTCCAGACCATCTGGAAGACCGGCAGCGCGCTGCTCGGCCTCTGGATGCTTGGCTCGTGGCTGGTCTTTACGATCCGGTTGCGCAAAAGCCGGAAATTCCTCGGAAGACACGGGAAAACCAACATTTACGTCTCAAGCCGCATCCCGTCGCCCTGCCTTGCGGGCCTCATCCCGGCCGTCTATCTGACGCGGAACGTGCTGCAGAACGACACGACCGCGCTGATCCTGCGCCACGAGCTGACGCACCTGCGGCATCTCGACCCTCTGTGGTCCTTCTGCCGGACGGCCGCCGTGGTCGTCTACTGGTGGAACCCGCTGGTCTGGCTTGCCGCGATCGTCTCCAAGCGCGACGCCGAGCTGGCGTGCGACGAGGCCGTCGCCGCCGGCCTCCCCGACAGCGCGCGCATCGCCTACGCAAGGGCGATCCTGGCCCAGGCCCCGCGCAGGGGCGCAGCCCTGAGCCTCGCCGGACCGCCGGTCAAAGAGCGCATCCTGTTCCTCACGAAAAAGCAGCGCACGAGCGCCCTGTGCGTCGTTCTGGCCCTGATCCTCGTCGTGTCCGCGACCGGCTGCTCCTTTGCCGAGCTGACGCGGCAGAGATCTGGAGCAATCACCCTGCCCGAAGCGGCAGGGGAGACCGACCCGTCCGCGGATGCGGCCGCGGATCCCACCGCCCGGCAGGAAGGACCGGTGCAGGACCAGCCGCAGCTGCTTCACAACGACGGGACCTATGACCCATCCCAGCCCCTGCAAGACTGGGAGCTGGCCCGCACCGACGGCGTGCAGACCGGCATGACGCAGGCGCAGGTCGAAGCGATCACGGGGCCGCTCACCGAGAACAAATATGGCGTCCTGGTGGACGATCAGAACATCTCCTATCGCTTCTGGGACCGCAGCGGCGGCGAACCGAAGCTGATGGAAATGACCTGGAGCGGAAAAGTGATAAACGACGAGCTTGTCTATACCACCGCGCAGGACGCGCCGGCCTTCCGCGGCATCTGCCTCGGCGACACGATCGATGACGTGCTGGCGAAGGTTCCGTGTACAGACCGGGAGCTCAAATACCAGCAGACGCAGTATGTGTACGGGCAGGCGGGCGATGCAGACTATGCGGTCCTGCACCTGATCGGGGACAGCTATTATTCTCTGTCGTTTGGCATCGCCGGTCAGTGGCGCGCATCCGTCGACTTCTCCCGTGTCCAGCAGCGCGTGTTCCATATCGTCATTTATGCCGAAACATACTGGCAGGAAGCAGATCAGGCGGGCGGGGAGACAGCCGCCCGGGCGCAGACCATGACGCTGTCGGTCCCATCCGGCGAAAAATATACATTGTCTGAGGAAGATACGGCGGCTCTGGAAGGAATCTTCTCCGAGGATTCCATGACGATGCTCGAGAATGATCCAGAATCGGTATGCGTGTACCAGTTCGACATCCGGAATCGCAGCTATCTGCTGGATGAAACGCTGGATACGGTAGAGATGATCGTATGGATGGATACCGAGCATTATGATTATTACCAGAAGCGCCTGACCACCGCCGACGCGGAGGTCCTGCAGACGGTCATTGACCGGTGCACGCAGGGCGCGGAGGGCAGCAAGCGCCAGACCGCGATCCTCCGGGAGGTGCGTGCGGATTCCGTCACGGTCGAGCATATCACCCTGCTTAATTCCGCGCTCGAGGAAGACCTGCGCACACTCAAAGGCCTGAATATCCCGCCGGAGGCGTACCAATACGGCTACTATCGGGAGGACTCCGCGAAGTTTACACCTACAAGGTCGACCCGGATACCCCCGTCACCATCTATGACATTTCTCAGGTCTACGGAGCGGGTGACGACCGGCTGTACACCTTCGAAACATGGCAGGATTTCGTCGCCGCGGTCCAGGCCAACGAAGACCTGTGCATCCCGCCCTATACCCTGACCCTGCAGGACGGCGTTGTCGTCAAAATCGAAGAAAAATTCTACAATTAGCATCCCGAAAGGAGAACACCATGAAGAAGACAGCCCTGCTCCTGCTGCTGTGCATATGCCTGTTCCTTGCGGCTTGCACCGTGCAGCCCGCACCGGAGACTGCGCAGCCCGAGCCGGAGATCATACAGCCGGAGCCGGAGACCCGGTCGGAGCAGGCTGTGCAGCCCGCACGGACATGGCAGGACATACAGGCGCAGCTTCCGGATGTTTCCGCCATGTCCGGCTTTCCGGCTGCGGAGGAGGTCTGGCACCCGGAGCCGATCGTCGTGCAGGGCGGGGAAGCAGAATACTGGATCGACCGGTCCGAAAGCTGGGAGACTTCCCGGATCTGCATGCGAAAAGACGGGCAGACGACGAGCATTTATGCCGCGCAGGACGCGAGCCTGTCTCAGCTGGCCGCGTTCGATGGGATGCTGTATTTCACGCAGACCAGCGGCATCTACCGGATGCCGATGGACGGCGGGGCGGCAGAGCTCTGGATCCCGGATGGCGGACAGTTCGTGCTGACCGGCGGCGTGATCTATACGCGGCTTCCGGAACAGGGATTCTGCGCCATTGCCGCGCAGGACCCCCAACAGGCCGTGCCCGTGTGGACGCAGGAACAAGCGCTCACGATCCAGCGGTCTGTCCCGGTGACCGGCGGTATGGTCTTCTGGCTGGCAGAAAACGGGCCGGAGCCGGAAACCGGTCGGCTCTGGGTCGTGCTGCTGCAAAACAGCGGACAGTGGGAGCTTCTGCGCGAGGAAACAGGGCCGATGCCGCAGATCATCTTTTCGGATGACACCAACGTCTGGTTCATGCGCGAGACGAGCGAGGGGCAATTTCTCTACAAAATCAACTGCGAAAGCAGAGAATTTACCTGCGTTGGCAAGCTGCCGGAAGCACCGGAGGGATGTTACAGCCCCGGCACGCCTGTATTGGGCTTTCAGCGCATCCTGATGCGCTATCAGGGGATGGAGTCGACCATGGAGTTTTATGCGTTGGATGATAAACTGACGCTGGGTGCGCATCTGCTGTCGTACGGCACAGACGATTCATATGCCATTTATTTTCTGCACCTGTTCGAGATACAGGAGACCCGGCAGAGCTTCTATTTCCGCGGAAAATCGGAAAAAACCGGGCTGTATCTCGTTTCCGAGATAGGAAAAAGTGAGGACGGGCTTTTGCAGGAGGAAGTCCTGCAGCCGCCTGCATGAACGTGCCCGCGGGCATAACGATCGAGCCGAACCGAAAGGAGAAACCCATGAAAAAGACGATCATATTCCTGCTTCTGTGTGCCTGTCTGTTCCTGACCGCCTGCACCGCGCAGACCGCGCCGGAGCCCGTCCAATCGGAACCGGAGACCACACAGACCGAACTGGAAACAACGCAAAACGAGCCGGAGACCGCACAGCCCGCGGATGGACTTGCGGATACAGCCGTCCCTCCGGAAGCGCCGCCGCAGGAGCGGCCGGCGCTCCCAATCCCGTCTGCGGCCATGTTTTCCCTGACTGGGCGCGAGGCCGTCTTGTATGACGCGGCGGTCGCACAGCGATACCCGCGCGACGACAACGACATCGTCCTGCCGAGCCTGTGCGAATACGGCTCGTTTGAGGAAGACGGAAAGACCGTGGTCATCTGCGACCTGCACTACGATTTTTACTACGACTACACCGGCCCCGGTTGGGCGTGGAACTCTGGCGCGATGAACACGTATCTGCGGGCGGAGCTGGAAACGCAGGACGGCGCGGAGGTCTGCACGGGCTTTGCAATTTTCCCGGGTGGTGATCCAAGCGACTGGATCTCCGGCGAGTGCGGCCCGCTTGCCATGCAGAATGCAGACGGGGCGTGGGTCCTGCCGGAACCGGCCGGAGACTGGTTCCCGTCGGATGGCAGTATGCTGGGCGAGTATCTGGCCGCAGCGGAAGCCATGCAGGAACCGGCGGCAGTGATGCCGCAGGCAGACTTTGAGGCGCACATGCTGGCGCTTTCGGACGGGAAGACGGCGGAGGAATTGACCATCGACACCTTCCCGGACGTTCTGGCGGAGGATGCGGCGCTGGAAAGCTTTCTGCGCGATACGACGGAGGACGCGGCACTCTGCTGCGCGACGTATCTGATCGAAAACATGTGGTACGGCGACGGCGAAAATGCGCCCTATACGACGGATCTCGCACTGACCGCGCTGGTGCGGCTCTACGTTCTTTCGATGCAGTATCTTATGGAGACGTATAACGACTCGACCTGGCAGCTGGAGGCAATCCTATTGCATACGCTCTCCCCGGAGGACTGGCTGTATTCGTTCTGGGGCGAAGTTGGGGGAATTGCGTTCGGAAAGGAAGATTTTACGCTGAACGGTGTCTATTACGATGCGCACCCCATCGAAAAGCAGTGCATGACCGCCCTGCTGCGCAGCCCGAAGCGGCTCCTGGTCGCGACACTCTTTGATTATGTAAATCAAGTGGACAACGAGCGGGTACAGGACGACCAGTCTGCGCTCTATGGTTTCCTGGCAGAAGACAAGACCAATGACGACCTCCACATTGAGCCCGCCGGAGCGACGCGCGAAGACCTCCTGGCCGCCTGCACGGAAACGGCACATTGGGAGGTGGAAGGCGGAACCGATACCACCATCCTCCACATCACGCCCGAACACGGCCAGGAACTGCGGCTGGTGTACCGCTTCGGCGAAAATTAAGGATTTTTAAGAAATTCCTTCCACGCCGCTGTGCTATGATAGCGGCGAGAACATCAGTTTCCTGACGAAAAGGAGAAACAAATGAAAAAGCTGTTTGCCGCACTGCTGGCGCTTTTGCTGGTATTGACCGGCTGCCAAAAACAACAAAAGCAGGCGGATATCCGTCTGCCGGAACCGGAAGCGCCTGCTGCAGAAGAAACGATAACCGAACCGGCGGAAGAACCGGAGCAGCAGAGCGCTGCTCCGGATCTCGGAAATTTCGAAGAGCTTCTGGCAGTTCTTCAAGCGCTGCAGACGCGGGAGGACTGGAAAAGCAGTCCGGAATACGAGATGATCACGGCGCAAAAGGAGAAGGTACTCAGTCAGCTGATCGGCAGCTTTTACAGCGGCCTTGACAGTCTCAGTCTTCAGAATACTGTATGGGGCGACCGTGATCTGCCCGGTATGGCGTTTGAGGTGTTCCGGAGTCTGCTTGGGCCGGAAAATCTGGAGCTGGCAACCGAAACGCCGCTCGAATGGTTCCGGACGTGGTTTATCTGGGCATTCGGACACATGCATGAAGCGGACGCAGCAGGACTGCAGGCGCAGTATCCGGCTTCCTTTGCCGCAATCGATACGGTTATGGATCATCACGGGACATGGGAAGATGCGGTAGACAACGGTCTGTGCTCTCTGGACAAGGGCAGCCATTACGACTTCGATCTCATTGCTGCACGAGATCAGATCGTTTCCTACATCCGTGAAAACGAAGAAATCTGGCCGTTTTCGTATACGCTGATCCTGCGGTTAAACAATGCGCCATATGGCACGGAGGAACCGACGCCCGGAGATCCGAATGTGTACGTCGACTTTATCTGGTGGGCTGCATATACCGCCTCCGGTGAGCGCACAGAGGTCCTTGTGCAGGAGCTGACGCTCAACCCAGAGACAGGAGAATCGTCCGTATGGACCATCACGCGCGAGGATTTGGGAGAAGATCTGTCGTTCCAGCATCTCCCGGATTGGGTCGTGGATACGCTCTTCGACGGGACGTATCTGTCTTCGGCCAAAAACACGCCGCCGGCATAAGGAGGAAAGAAGATATGCCGGTGGATTTTCGCGGCCGGATGGGGTATAGTAGGGGAAAAGCTTTTTAGAAAGGAACCAGACCCATGTGTACTGCTGCAGTTTTTCAGACAAAGGACTTTTATTTCGGCCGGACGCTGGACTATGAATGCTCCTACGGCGAGTGCGTGACCGTCACGCCGCGGCGCTATCCCTTCTCGTTCTGCCACATGGGGCGGCTGGACGCGCATTACGCCATGATCGGAATGGCGCACGTCGCGGATGGGTATCCGCTGTACTACGACGCCGTCAATGAAGCCGGGCTCGGCATGGCCGGGCTGAACTTCGTCGGCAATGCGCAGTATGCCGAGGTGCAGGAGGGAACGGAGAACATCGCGCAGTTTGAGCTGATCCCATGGATCCTCGGCCGGTGCGCCACGGTCCGCGAGGCGCGGGCGCGGCTGGACGCGCTCAATCTGGTCGGTACGCCCTTCAGCGAGCGCTATCCCGCCGCGCAGCTGCACTGGCTGCTCGCGGACAAGGACGAAGCCGTCGTCATCGAGGCGATGGCCGACGGCCTGCACGTCTACGACGACCCGGCGGGCGTCCTGACCAACAACCCGCCGTTCCCGCAGCAGCTGTTCAACCTGAACAACTATATGGCGCTCTCCCCGCGGCAGCCGGAAAACCGGTTTTCCGGGGTGCTGGGCCTACACTGCTACAGCCGCGGCATGGGCGCGCTGGGCCTGCCCGGCGATCTGTCGTCCATGTCCCGCTTCGTGCGCGTGGCCTATACGAAGCTGAACGCCGTCTGCAGGGACACGGAGGCAGAGAGCGTCAGCCAGTTTTTCCACATTCTTGGTGCAGTGGAGCAGCAGCGCGGCTGCTGCGAGGTCACGCCCGGCGCATATGAATACACGATCTATACCTCCTGCTGCAACGCGGCCCGCGGCATCTATTACTACACGACCCATGGCAACCATCAGATCACCGCGGTCGACCTGCACCGCGCGGAACTGGACGGAGAAGCGCTCAGTATCTGGCCCCTCGTGACCGGCGAGCAGATCTTCCGCCAGAACTGAAACGGAAAAATGTCTTGACTTGCCGCGCGGCTGGTGGTATAACGGCTCCATCAAACAGCCGGACCGGCCGGCGGAAAGTGTGCCAGCATATGCAGCTGATCGTCAGAGAATACAGACCGGAGGACCTTCCCGCGCTCGTGCGCATCTGGAACGAGGTCGTGGAAGACGGCGTGGCCTTCCCGCAGGAGGAGCTTCTGACCGCCGAGACCGGCGCGGCCTTCTTCGCCGCGCAGACCTATACCGCCGCCGCGGTAGATGAAGATACCGGGACGGTCTATGGTCTTTATATCCTGCACCCCAACAATGTCGGCCGCTGCGGCCATATCTGCAACGCCAGCTACGCCGTCGAGCGGGCCGCGCGCGGACTGCATATCGGCGAAAAGCTGGTGTCCGACTGCCTTGTGCAGGGCAGGGCGCACGGCTTCCGGGTGCTGCAGTTCAACGCCGTCGTCGCGTCCAACACGCACGCGCGGCACCTGTATGAGCGCCTTGGGTTTACCCAGCTCGGCGTCATCCCCGGCGGCTTCCGTATGAAGGACGGCCATTACGAGGATATCTGCCCCTACTATCATACCCTGTAAAAAACAGCCTGCGCCGCATTTGCGGCGCAGGCTGCTGTTTAATTTGCTTTTCCCGATGGATTGACGAACCACTGAAAATCCGGCAGCGTGATGCGGCGGGAGACGAAGCTGCGCGGCACCTGATACGGGTCCATGCCGGTCTGGTATGTCCAGCCGTCCATGCGCAGGGCGAAGGTGTAGTAGTCTTTTGCCACATCCATCGTCAGGTAGCTGAATTTCCCCTCCGGGTAACACAGCACATACGGGATCTGGCCCGTCGCGGCGGCCAGCGCGGCGTTGGAGCGCTCCATCTCCTGCCGCAGCGCGGCTTCGTCCATGGCGCTGAGATTTCCGTGCGTGTAGGTATGGCTCTGGATGCTGACGAGGCCGGAGGCCGCCATCTCATACACCTGCTCCTGCGTCATCTTGTGCGTGCTGCCCATGGCATTGCCGATGACGAAGATGGTCGCCTTGGTCTGATATTTTTCCAGCAGGGGATAGAGGACGGTGTAGTTGTCGTCATACCCGTCGTCAAAGGTCAGGATGACCGGCTTTTCATAGTCCTCAATATGTGCCAGATCCGAAAACCAGATCGCTTCGTACCCGTTCTCCTGCAGATACTGCAGCTGCTCCTCCATGGAAGCCGCGCTGACGAACAGATCGGAGAAGCCCCAGATCTCGTCGCCCACCGCGTGGTACATCAGCACCGGCACGTTCCATCCCTCCGGGATCTCGCCGACGGTCTGCCGCTTCGCCAGATACCGGTTCCCGTCCGGTGCCAGCCCCCATTCGAGGCCGAGGGCCGCCGCTGTGTCTTCGATGTTTACATAATCTATATCCTGTACCCGGATCGTGTCCAGTCCGGCCAGAACGTCCGCGTCCGCCTGCAGCGGCGCAGCGGCTGTCAGCACATCGTCCGCCGCAGCCCATTCCGCCTCCGCGGCGGAAAAGACCTCCGTCAGCTGCCCCAGCAGCCATACCGGCTCAACCGGCAAAAGCGCATATTCCGGCTCCGGTTCCTCCACAGCTGCAAGAGCTTCCGGCGGTTCGGCAGGGGCGGACGGCTCTGCCGGGACCGGCTCCGATACAGCCGTAGGTCCCGCCGGAGCATCCTTCAAGGCCGCCTCCGGCGCGGCGCAGGCGCACAGCAGAGCCAGCATGCAAAGACAGACGAGCAGACAGGAAATACGCATACAGGATGTCCTCGTTTCACGCTTTTTTATCAGTTTATCATGTTTTTTCAGCAGAAACAAGTCCGAAAAGCAGTTTTTCTTGACGGCGGTGCAGCTGCTGACTATAATATAGTATAACTTCATCGGGAGGGACGGCCTTCTACTTATGCTTCGAACATTTTTCCGCAGGATCCGGCCGGGCCAGCTGATCGTGCTGGTGTTTCTCGGGATCATCCTGCTTGGGGCGGGGCTTTTGTGCCTGCCCGCCGCGGCAAGGTCCGGCCGGCCGACGCCGTTTCTGACGAGCCTGTTCACCGCGACCTCCGCGACCTGCGTCACGGGCCTCATCCGCGTCGACACTGGCACGCACTGGACGATGTTCGGTCAGGTGGTGATCCTGCTGCTCATCCAGGTCGGCGGTCTCGGCTTCATGACCATCGCCTGTCTGTTTTTCTTCGCGCTGCGGCGCAGGATCGGTCTGCGGCAGCGCATGGTGCTGGCCCAGGCGCTCGGCAGCGACACCTACAGCGGCATCGTGAGCCTCGTGCGCAACATCCTGCGCGGCACGGCCGCGGTCGAGGGCGCGGGTGCGCTGATCCTGTTTTTCCGCTTTTTTCCGGAGTTCGGCTTCGGCCGGGCGCTGTGGTACGGCGTGTTCCATTCCGTCTCCGCGTTCTGCAACGCGGGCTTCGACGTGCTGGCGGATGTGGACGTGGGCGGCAGCCTCTGCCGCTATGTGACGGATCCGGTCGTGAATTTCACGATCATGGCCCTCATCGTCATCGGCGGCCTCGGATTTGCCGTCTGGGGCGACATCCGGAATCATCCCCGTTTTTCCCGCCTGAGCGTCTATTCCCGGCTCGTCGTGATTATTACGACGGTGCTGATCTTCGGCGGTGCGGGCGTCTTTGCCGCGCTGGAATGGAACAATCCCAATACGATCGGCGAGCTGACAGCGCCGCAGAAGCTGATGGCGGCACTGTTTCAGTCGGTGACGCTCCGCACGGCGGGCTTCGCGACCTTTGACCAGAATGCGCTGTCGGACGTGTCGAAGGCAGCGTCAGATCTGCTGATGCTCGTCGGCGGCTCCTCCGGCTCGACGGCTGGCGGCGTCAAGACGGTGACGGTCGGCGTGATCCTGCTGTCCGCGTGGTCGACCGCGCGCGGCAGGACGAGCGTGCATGTCATGAAGCGCCGGATCCCGCGGCAGGCAGTCGAAAACGCGTCGGCGCTGTTCATTCTGGTGCTGCTGCTGTCCGGCCTCAGCGCGGCGTTTTTGAGCATCGCAGACCATGTGAGGCTTGAAAACGCGCTGTATGAGACCATTTCGGCGCTCTGCACCGTCGGCCTGACGACAGGCATTACAAGCTCGCTCGGCACGGCGTCGCAGATCATTCTGATCGTGCTGATGTTCTTTGGACGGCTCGGGATCATGACCATCAGCGTCGGCTTTATGGCAGCCAACCGCGCCGAAGAGCGCGTGAGCTATGCGGAAACAAAAATCATGATCGGCTGATTGAAATGAGGATGATACAATGAAAAAGACATATCTGGTCGTCGGCCTCGGCCGCTTCGGCTCCGCAGTCGCGCAGCGGCTGTATGAGCTCGGCAGCGAGGTCATGGCTGTGGACCTGCACCCGGAGCTGGTGCAGAAAATGGAAAACAAGGTTACCTGCGCGGCCGTCTGCGACGCGCGGGATGAAGACGCGCTGCGCGCGCTCGGCGCGCGCAATTATGACTGCGCCGTCGTCGCCATCGGCGGCGATCTGGCCACCAGTGTCGTGGCGACGCTGAACCTCAAGGAGCTCGGCGTGCAGACCGTCGTGTGCAAGGCCACCGACGAGACGCAGCGCCGCGCGCTTGAGAAGATCGGGGCCGACCGCGTCGTCGTGCCGGAGCGTGAGACAGGCATCAAGCTGGCGCAGTCGCTGACCTCGTCGAGCATTCTGGATTTTATCGAGCTTTCGCCCGACTGCGGCATCGCCGAGCTGCAGACGCCGCCCGAATGGTGCGGCAAGAGCATCCGCGAGCTGGACATCCGCGCAAAATACGGCGTCAACGTCATTGCCGTGCGTGAGAATGGCAAGGTTCATGTCACGCTCGATGCCAACCGGCCGCTCAACGAAAAGCTCACCCTCGTCCTTCTGGGCGAGAACGACCGTCTGGCGCGGGTGAAGCCGTGATGAAAGAACGGATCACGAGCCGCCGAAACCCGCTTCTGGCGCATACGAAAAAGCTGCTGACCTCCCGGCCCTACCGGGAAAAAACGGGCGAGTTTGCCGCCGACGGCGTCAAGCTCCTGGCGGAGGCTGCCCGCTGGTATCCGGGCCTGACGACCGTGATCGCGGAGGATGGAATAGAGTTATGTAAACTTCCGGAGCAGACCCGTGTCGTCCGCGTGCCGAAGGACGTGATGCAATCCATCTCCCTGATGGACGCGCCGCAGGGGGCTATTTTCCTCTGCCGCCTGCCGGAGGCTGTGCCTGCGGCCCTGATGCCCGGCACGCTGCTGCTCGACGGCATCCAGGACCCGGGCAATCTCGGCACCATCCTGCGCACGGCCGACGCTTTGCAGATCCCGGCTGTTCTGCTCGACGGCTGCGCCGACCCCTATAACCCCAAGACGGTCCGGGCCTCGATGGGCGCCGTATTCCGCACCCAGCCCGTCCGCATGACAAGGCCGCAGGCAATCGCTGCCTGCCGGGACGCGGGGATCCCGCTTCTGGCGACGGCCATGTCCGCCGACGCTGTCGACCTGCGTCAGGCGGAGCTGCGCAGCGCCGCCGTCATCATCGGCAGCGAAGGGCAGGGGATCTGTCAGGAGCTGTTTGACGCGGCGCAGGGCAAGATCATCATCCCCATGTCGCCCCGCTGCGAGTCCTTGAACGCAGCCGTCGCCGCTGCGATCGTAATGTGGCAGATGAAGCGATAATTGAGATAGAAAAGAGAAAGACAGAGGAAATCCTATGCTGGAGTACTGGTTGTGGCTGTCCGGGCGCAGGGGGCTCGGCGTGCGCGGGCTGCGTGCGCTTCTTGAGCAGTTCGGCACGCCGGAGGCGGTCTATTGCGCCTCGGACGCGGAATATCCGTCCGATATCCGGCCGGACGGCCGTACCTCACTCGCCAATAAGGAGCTTGCCCCGGCCCGCCAGATCCTGCAGCAGTGCTACCGGCAGTGCATCCATATCGTGACGCTGCAGGACGCCGTCTACCCTCAGCGGCTCAAAAACATTGACGATGCGCCACTCGTGCTGTATTATCAGGGCGTTCTGCCCGATTTTGACGCCGAGCCCGTCATCGCCATGGTCGGCACGCGCCGCGCCTCGGCCTACGGCCTGCTGCAGGCCAAGCGGCTCGGCTACGAGCTCGGGCGCTACGGCGCGATCGTCGTCTCCGGCGGCGCGGCGGGCATCGATACACTGGCGCTGCGCGGCGCCGTCTCCTCCGGGACGCCGCCGGTGGCGGTGTTTGCCTGCGGCGTGGACGTCGACTACCCGGCGGCCAACCGGAGCCTGTTTGAGGATCTTCGCACCAACGGCTGCGTCATGAGCGAGCTTCCGCCCGGCACGCCGCCGCTGCCGGAGCATTTTCCGTCCCGCAACCGCATCCTGAGCGGCCTTGCGCTCGGCTCCGTCGTGGTCGAAGCGCCGAAAAAGAGCGGCGCGCTCATCACCGCCCGCCACGCGCTCGAGCAGGGAAGGGACGTATTCACCCTCCCCGGCAACCTCGGCAATCCCACCTGCGCGGGCAACATCCAGCTGCTCAAGCAGGGCGCGATCCTCGTGGAAGAGGGCTGGGATATCCTGCAGGAATATACCTATCTCTATCCGGAGCTGCCGCAGCGGCAGCGGCCCGCCGGGCCCATGACGCTCACCGCGCAGGAGGCCGCCGGGAGCGTCGTTGTGGCGGAAACTGCCGCCGCGCCGGAAAAAACTGACACAAAAGCCGTTGACAAGCAGGAAAACAGGGCTTATATTGACGTACAGGAAATTTTGCCGCAGGTATCGCCGGACGAAGCCGCTGTGCTCCGGCTGCTCGAAGACGGTAAACAGCCGGTCGACCGGCTGATCGATGAGACCCAGCTGCCCGCGGGGCGGATCCTGTCCGCGCTCACGCTGCTGGAGGTCAAGGGCTATGTCAAGCGGCTGCCGGCAAGATATTACGAGCTGGCGAAAAAATAACATGGAGGCGTCTATGCCGAACGCAAAACAGAATCTGGTCATCGTGGAATCTCCGTCGAAGGCCAAAACCATCGGAAAATATCTCGGCCCCGACTATCAGGTCAAGGCCAGCATGGGCCACCTGCGCGATCTGGCGAAGAGCACGCTGAGCGTCGATATCGAGCATGACTTTGAGCCGGAATACTATCCGCTCAAGGGCAAGGAAGAGATCATCTCGGAGCTGCAGAAGGCCGCAAAGCACGCCGACCGCGTCTATCTCGCAACGGACCCGGACCGCGAAGGCGAGGCCATCTCCTGGCACCTGAAATATCTGCTGTCCATCCCGGACGATGCGACCTACCGCGTGACCTTCAACGAGATCACGCGCGGCGTCGTGCAGGAATCCATCCAGCATCCGCGTCCCATCGACCAGAACCTGGTCGATGCGCAGCAGGCCCGCCGCGTGCTCGACCGGATCGTCGGCTATCAGCTCAGCCCGCTGCTGTGGCGGAAGATCCGCAAGGGTCTGTCTGCCGGCCGCGTGCAGTCGGTCGCCACGCGTCTGGTCGTCGACCGGGAAAACGAGATCCGCGCCTTCCAGCCGCAGGAATACTGGACGCTGGATGTGAATCTCAGTCGCGTCGGCAAGCCCGGCAGCTTTACGGCCCATTACTACGGCGACCCGCAGAAGCGCGAGCTTGCCAGCGAGCAGGATGTGCAGGCCGTTCTGGACGAGCTGCAGTCCGGCGCGTTTTCGGTCACGGGCGTCAAAAAAACCGAAAAGAAGCGCACGCCCGCACCGCCCTTCATCACCTCGACCCTCCAGCAGGAGGCTTCGCGGAAGCTCAACATGACCCCGCGCCGCACGATGATGATCGCCCAGCAGCTCTA
>DHKK01000151.1 GCA_002404795.1 Clostridiales bacterium UBA4696 | reverse complement strand
CTCTCATAGAGGGAGCATATCAAATGCAGCGGGCGGGGTTTGTTTTTCTCGCTTACATCACGTCCATGTTTTCGGGCATGACGATGGCGGCGACGATATACAGGAGAATGCCTGTGCCGCTCAGGGCAAGCGCGGCCCAGATCAGGCGGACGATCGTCGGGTCGATGCCGAAATACTCGGCCACGCCGGCGCAGACGCCGCAGATCATACGATTGTTGCTTTTATACAGTTTCTTCATCAGAAGGTCCTCCATTTCATTGATATGGATTTAGACGTTGTTTTTTCCGCTTTGTTCCGGGAAATCCGGATCAGAGCTCCAGGATCAGCGGCTGGCCGTCGGTCGCGAGCTGGTTTTCGTAGATCTCGACGGGGCGGCCGGTGATGCTGTCATGATAGACGCCGTTCGGCGCCGGGAAGCGGACGAGCGCGGACGCGCCGCGGAGGCTGAACAGACCTGCGACGCGGCGGCCATTCTGCTCGTAGACGGCCAGCAGCACGTCGTGCGGCAGGGCCGTGAGGGTGTAGCTGCCCTCGGCGAAGATGGGGTCGCGCTTGATCGCGGCGAGGCGGATGAGGAAGTCAGACTGGTCACGGCCGGTCTGCCAGTGGACCGGATCCTTGTCAAACAGGGACGGCACGTGCGGATCGTCGACCTCCTGCCCGGCGTAGAGGAGGGTCAGGCCGCGCTGGAAGTAGTTGAAGGCCGTCCAGTTGCGGCGCACGGTCTCATCCGGGAGGATGTGGGCCGCGCGGGCGCGATCGTGGTTCTCGAGGAAGCGGAGCTTGACGTAGTTGTCGGGGTAGAGCCATTCCTGGGCGTCCAGCCGGTCGGCGTACTGCGCGAGGGTGATGGTGCCTTCGAGGTAGTCGCGGAAGTAGGGGTAGACGTCGTAGTCATAGGCAGCGTCGAACGCCTGATAGAGCTCGGCGTCGGACAGGCTTGCAAAGCCCTGCGCGCGGGCGGCGACATGGAAGCCGCGCTCGACCGATTCACACAGCCAGAAGCAGCCGGGACGGACGGCCGCGACCTCTGCGCGGGCGCGCTTCCAGAACTCCAGCGGGACGAGCGGCGCGACATCGCAGCGGAAGCCGTCGACGAGGCGCGCCCAGGTCTTGAGCGTTTCGATCTGGTAGTCCCAGAGCGCAGGGTGGCTGTAGTCCAGATCGGCCACATCCCACCAGTCGCCGAAGCGGTTGCCGAGCGAGCCGTCGGGCTTGTGGTAGAACCACTCGGGGTGGTTTTCGGCCAGCCAGGAGTCGGGCGAGGTGTGGTTATAGACGACGTCGATGATGCACTTCATGCCGCTGGCGTGGATGGCGTCGACCAGATGGCGGAAATCGTCGAGCGTGCCGAACTCGGGGTTGACGGCGCGGTAGTCGCGGATGGCATAGGGGCTGCCGAGGCTCCCCTTGCGGTGTTTCTCGCCGGTGGGATGGATAGGCAGCAGCCAGATGATATCCGTGCCGAGGGCCTTGATGCGGTCAAGGTCGGCCTGCACGGCGGCGAAGGTGCCCTCTTTCGAGTAATTGCGGACGTAGATGGAATACAGGACCTGATTGCGCAGGGATTTTTGCGTATCGACAGCCATAAAACGGCCTCCTTTTGGTTTCATTCTACTTCGTATTTTACACAAATCATGGAAAAAGGCAAGTCGGCAAATTGAATAAAATCAGAGGGCGCAACTTCTGCGGTTTTTCTGCGTCTGTAGAGAGGAAGGAAATGTTTGGGGCGCAGCGCCCTGCCTCCCCTGAGAGGGGAGGTGGCACGGCGAAGCCGTGACGGAGAGGTTGTGCCGGGAAGGGACCACCTCTCAGTCAGCCTGCGGCTGACAGCTCCCCTGCAAGGGGAGCCTTTGGACTGTGCATTCTCTTGACCTTACAAATTCTGAATGAAAAAGGAGCGACAGATATGAAAAAACTTCTTGCGATCGTGTTGGCGGCGGCGTGCGCGGTGTCGATGGCGGCGTGCGCGGCGAAGACGGGCGGCGATATCACGCTGCCGGAGGCATCGATGGCCGACGGGCAGCTGGCTGCGCCGCCGGAGGTGACGTCGGTGCCGTATCCGGATGAGATGGATTATGTCAGGAACGGAACGGTCGACTATGACGCCTACGACCAGGCGTATGATGCCTGGCTGGAAGCCTGGCAGGAGAAGCTGCAGACCACGATCGACCCTGCCGACGTGGCGCACTGGTTCACCAGCAGCATTCCGGTGCTGCTGCAGGGCGCGGGAGATGAAAACCGCGTGTGCTCGCCGCTGAATATCTATATGGCACTCGCCATGCTGGCGGCGGTGACAGACGGGCAGACGCAGGGGCAGATCCTGGACGCGCTGGGCGCAGATTCGCTGGATGAGCTGCAGACGCGCGCCGCGCTGCTCTGGCAGGAGAACAGCTGGGACGACGGGCTGGTCACGAGCCTGCTCGCAAACTCCATCTGGCTGCAGGACGGATACGAATACAACGAGGACACGCTCAAAAAGCTGGGCGAGGAGTTTTTCGCCTCGGCCTTTTCCGGGGAAATGGGCTCTGAGGACTATAACAAGCAGCTGCAAAGCTGGCTCAACGACAACACCGGCGGGCTGCTGACCGAGCAGGCGGGCAGCGTGCAGCTGCGGCCCGAGACCGTGCTCGCGCTGGTGTCGACGATCTACTACAGCGCGCAGTGGAGCGACCAGTTTTACGAGGGCAACAACACGCAGGAGACCTTCCACGCTCCCACGGGCGATGAGACCGCGACGTTTCTGCACAGCAGCCGGTCCGGGACGGTGTATTACGGCGACGGGTTCATGGCGGCGGAGCTTCCGCTGCGCAGCAGCGGGTCGATGTGGCTTTTGAAGCCGGACGCGGGCGTGACGCCGGAGGACCTGCTGCAAAGTGAGGACGCGGTGGGCTTCCTGCTGGCAAACGGCAGCTGGTCGCAGACGCAGCAGGCCGAGGTCGACCTCAGCCTGCCAAAGTTTGACGTTTCGTCGGACCTTGATCTGCTGGACGCGCTGGCGCAGCTCGGCATGACGGACGTGCAGACGCCCGGCGCGGCGGATTTCACGCCGCTCACGACCGCGAACCAGCTGCCGCTGGCTCTCACCGAGGCGAAGCATGCCGCGCGCGTGAAGATCGACGAGGACGGCTGCGAGGCCGCGGCGTACACCATCCTCATGGTCACTGAGACCGCAGAAATGCCGCCGGAGGAGATCGTGGAGTTCAAGCTCGACGAGCCGTTCCTCTTCGCCAT
>DHKK01000128.1 GCA_002404795.1 Clostridiales bacterium UBA4696 | reverse complement strand
ACCATTCCGGGTATTGACCGCAGGTCTGCAATTACCATCATCTCTGAAATCGGCACGGATATGAGCCAGTTTGGCTCCTCAAAACGGCTTTGCTGTTGGGCTGGCCTGACACCCGGCAACAATGAATCTGCCGGGAAAAAGAAGTCTGTGCGGATTTCCCGTGCCGGTGTATACCTGAAGCCGGCTTTGGTACAAGTCGCTCACGCTGCGGTAAATGACAACGATCATCCTTACTACAAGCTGAAATATGAGCGAATTGCAAAACGCAGAGGTAAGAAACGGGCTATTATTGCCATTGCCAGAATGATTCTGACTGCTGTTTATTCCATGTTCTGCACCGGTGAAGTGTGGAATCCTGTGGATCTCTACAAAGTCGATATGCCAGAACATTTGAAGGAGCAACAGCTCGCCAAAGCCATTAAACAGGCTACACGCTTCCTTGAAAAGCAGGGATTATCTGTTGCTTAGCTCTGAGTGAATACAATCTGCCCTTGCAAAACGGTCTGTTTGCAGGGACGTTTTTGTGCGCCCTTTCTCCTCTGTGCTGGTCCGGTACTCACTTTCACACTAGTTCTCCTCCCGTTTGATCTGCCGGCCCGCCCAGATCGCGTTGGCCAGCATCCAGATTGCAAGCGCCGCGTTGCCGGAGCCCTGGCTCAGGACGAAGTCCCAGGTCGACACCCGCGCGCCCAGCGCCTGCCGCACATCGGGGATCAGCAGAAGCACCAGCTCCACAATGATCAGGTGAAACGCCAGCATCCGGCGCGGCAGAATGGTCTTTTTCGTCAGCACGGCGAAGGCGCTGCCGAAGATCAGCAGCAGCATCCCCGCGTAGCCCGGCAGCAGGGCGGGCATGATCCGGGCGTACTGCCCCATGACGAGCGCCGAGGCCTGTTCGCGGCCAAGGGCCGGGCCGAGCGCGCTCGTCCAGTCGGCGAGACTGCCGATCAGCGCGTGGATGGCCCCGGCCGAGGCCAGATACATGACGCCGCCGATCAGGACCGCCAGCCGCGTCTTCCGGTATTGCGGGCGGATCTGCTGATACGACGCGCGGACGGTAAAAAAGCCGAGCGCCATGCCAATGAGGCCCGTCACGAGCAGCAGCGGCAGCCGCCACGGCTCATACGCGCCGCTTAAGTATGCCTCGCGCAGAAACAGCCCGCTGTCGCCCGCGCTCGCAGGAATGACGCTCAGGCAAAGATCGCCCACCAGCATCAGCAGGCCGCCAAGCGCGCCGATCAGACAGTCGCGGCGGTAGCGCCGCAGGCTCAGCTGTTCGTTCATACGTTCCGCTCCTCTCCCTTCCTGCAGACGAACCACGCGATGCTCCGGACATTGCCGAGCTGCACCGTGCTGTACATCCCCTGCAGTCTTGCCCGCAGGCTGTCCACCGTCTCATAGGGCGGGGTAAAGAATTTCATCGGTTCATACGCGCGCCGGATGAGCCGGTCTGTCCGCCGGCACGCGCCCGACACGTAAAAGCAGCCGCAGAACGTTCCGCCGGGGCGCAGCACCCGGAAGGTCTCGCGGTAGGCCGCCTCCTTGTCGGGGAAGGCGTGGAAGCCGTTGAGCGAGAGCAGTGCGTCAAAGCTGCCGTCCTCAAACGGGAGCGCGCCCACATCCCCCTGCCGGAACGAGACGTTCTGCAGTCCCAGCCGGTCCGCCTTTTCCTTCGCCTGCGCCATCATGTCCGGCGAGTAATCGAGGCAGGTGACCTCTGCCTTGGGCAGCGTCTGATAGAACGGCATGGTGAGGATGCCCGTCCCGACCGGGACCTCCAGCAGCCGTCCGGAAAAGTCCTCCGGGATGCCGGACAGGGCTTTTTCCTGATACTCGCTGCACATCTCTTGATCCATATCCCAGACCAGACGGCACACCAGCCTGCCCGGCAGCGTGGAGCAGGTCATCATGCCGTCGTAAAAGCTGCTGCTGCCCGTCAGACGGTACGCGCTGCGGATCGCTTCTTTTCGTTCCATGCGGTCCTCCTTTTCATCTCACGAGCAGCGCCATGACACCCGCGAGGATCGCAGCGATCACGGCCATCCCGGCGGTGCCGAAGAGCCATTTGCGCGCCTTATCCTTGCCGGTGATATAGGGCTTGAGGTCCTCTGTGCCGGGGATGGTCCAGGCTTTGGTATGGCCGACCCACCAGTCGTCGATGAGGAACCGGTCGATCACGTTCATGACCGACAGAATGACGAGCAGCTGCCAAAAGCCGGGCAGAAAGCCCCGCGCGCCGTTGACCGCGTACACGCAGATCAGCACGTAGGCGATATAGCCCGGCATGCAGATGCACTTGAAGCGCAGACTGTTTTTTCGGATGGCTTCGTGGGTCGTAAGGCCCAGCTCGACGCAGCGTTCCTGCACGTCGGCGTGATAGAGGTGGACCATCCCCACCGCGCCCTTGCGGATGCCGGCCGCGCAGACAAGGACCAGCAGCACGCCAAGGCCCAGCCCCTCCAAAAGTACCTGACCGATCATTTTCGTTTCCTCCTGTGTCTTCATTTTCCCGCTGTTTTGGCCCATGCGGCAGCCGATGTTTCTCGGTTAGATGTTTCTAACCGCAGCGGCGCAAAAAAGCCGCCGCGGGCCTGCCCCGCTCCGGACCGTTTTTTCAAGGGTATTCTAGCACCGCCGCACGCACTTTTCAAGACGGGAAGCGCCTGATCTGTGCCAAAATTTGAAGAAAATCGCCGCAAACCGGGCAGCGCCCGCCCGGGCATCCGGGCGGGCGCTGCGTCTGTTATGCCAGGTAGATCGTATCGAGCAGGCGGATCGCGGAAGGGGTCCGGAAGACGCGCTCGCGCATGGTCTCGATGGCAGGACGGGCGCAGGCGCCCTCGTCCGCGTTGACGAGGAAATCCGCCTCGAGCAGGATCCGGTGGTCCGGGCCGTCCACATTGGTATAGGTATGGTGGTGCGCCGCCAGCCAGCTGATGCGATCCACGTCCGCACGGCTGACGGGCAGATCGGCAAAGAATGCCTCCACCAGCGGCGGGCTCTCCAGCTCCTGATGCTTGCCGTTGGTATCGCCGTATTTCTCCCGGCACAGCGGGCAGGCGATGTCATGCACCACGGCAGCCAGCTCCAGCACCTCCTGCGTGTGCCCGTCCAGCCCCTCCAGCTCGCCGATGGTCCTTGCCATGGCCCAGACCTTGAGGAAATGGGCGATATCGTGCTTGTTTCCGTGGTAAAATCCGATCATTTTCCGGGTCGCGGCCGCAACGTTTTTCATAATTCTGTTCCCTCCCGTCAAAGTGCCGTGCCTGTTTTCGGCACGAAAAAGCGGTGCATGTCCGCATGCTCCAGCTCCAGCAGCTTCACCTTCCGCGCGATCCCGCCGCCGTAGCCGGTGAGACTGCCGTTCGTGCCGACGACGCGGTGGCACGGGATCATCAGCGAGATCGGGTTGTGCCCCACCGCACCGCCGACGGCCTGCGCGGACATGTTCGCAAGCACCTGCCGTCTGGCGACCTCGGCGGCGATCTGGCCGTAGGTCATGGTGCTTCCGTAGGGGATGGTCAGCATGATGTCGCAGACCAGCCTGCGGAACGGGGTGGAGTCATACCGCAAGGGCGGCAGGTAATCTGGCTCGCGGCCGGAGAAATAAACGTCCAGCCAGCGCCGGGCATCCTGAAACAGCGGCCGCTCCTGCCGCTCGGTCTGCTCCGGCAGGATATTGCCGAAATACCGCTGCCCGTTGAACCAGAGGCCGATGATGGCCTCCTCATCGCACGCCAGCGTGATCGTGCCGAGGGGCGAGGGGTATTCGGTTGTGTAGACCATGTCAGTGTGCCTCCTGTTTGTTTTTCGGCTTGTAGTCCTTCATTTCCGGGATCGCGCCGCCGGAGACGGCCCAGAGGTAGAGGCTGGCGACGCTGCAATAGGGGGAAAATCTCCGGCGGTAGCGCTCGAAGCGGCTGCGGTCGATGTCCCGGTGGTGGTAGACCATGCGCAGGCCGCGCTGGATGGCAAGATCGTCGTAGCTGAAAATATCCGGGCGCTGCAGGCAGAACAGCAGGATCATCTCCGCCGTCCAGACGCCGATGCCCTTGAGGCTGCTGAGCGCGCGGATGGCGTCCGCGTCGGACATATGCGCCACGGCGTCCAGGTCGAACGCGCCGGTATGGACCTTTTCGGCGAAGTCCGTGATGTATTCCGCCTTGCGGAAGGTCATGCCGAGCGACTGCAGCTTCGGGACGCCTGCGGCCAGGATCGTTTCGGCGTTGACCGTCCCCAGCGCGTCCTGCATCCGCTGCCAGATGGTCGCCTGGGCCTTCATGGAGATCTGCTGGCCGATGATGTGGTGGATGACGGCGGAAAACAGGTCCGGGTCCACCGCGCGCTCGACGCGCCCGATGCGGTCGATGACTTCGCCGAGCCGCTTGTCCTTTTTCCGCAGCCAGGCAAGCTCCGTCTCTCCATATGCAAAAACCATAGCTGTCACCCTTTCGTGCTTTTTCGGTATTGTGTCGGCGTCTGACCAGTCTGCTGCTTGAAGAAGCGGTTGAACGTAGCGAGGCTGGAAAAGCCGGACTGTGCCGCCACATCGATCACCTTCTCCTGCGTCCCGGCCAGCAGCTGCTTTGACGTGTGCAGACGGCGGGTGTCGGCATACGCCTTCGGTGTGACGCCGTATTCCTGCTTGAAAATATCGGTCATCCGCCGCGGCGTGAGGCCAACATCAGCCAGAGAAGCCGCCTTGTCCAGCCGCGCTTTGATCTCTGCCGCAATGTCCCGCATGGGCTGATACTCCAGAAGGTCGCTGCGGCAGCGCTTGCAGGGACGAAAGCCGGCGGCACGGGCTTCTTCCCCGGAGGCAAAATAGCAGAGGTTTTCCCGCTTCGGCGGCTTGGATCTGCAGGAGGGACGGCAGAAAATGCCCGTCGTTTTCACCGCGTAGAAAAACAGGCCGTCGTAGCTTTCATCCGATCGCTGCACGGCTTCCCACATTTCATTCTCAGTCATTGCCGCATACCCCTTACAGATTTTTCAGGATCAGGGAAATGCCGGACAGCACCAGCAGGACCGCCGTGATCTTTTTGACGAGGCTCTCATCCATGCGGCTGCTGCACTTCATGCCGAGAAACAGCCCCACGAGCGCAAACGGGATCAACAGCAGGGCGGTTTTCAGGGTGTCCAGCGTCAGGAGGCCCAATGCGCTGTACAGGACAATGCGGAACGTATTGTCCACGATAAATACCGCGCTGATATTTGCCTTGAACGAATCGCCGTCCTCGGTCACGCGGCTGACATAGGCGGCCAGCAGCGCGCCCACGCCGAACAGCCCGCACAGCACGCCCGCCGTCACGCCGATGATCGCCAGCACGATCCTGGAGGAGCGCAGACGCTTTTTGCTGTACTCCCGCGAAAACATTTCCGCGCCCAATACCGCTACAACGACGCCGAACAGCACCTTGACGGCCCGGTCGTCCACATGCTTGAGCAAAAACGCGCCGGGGATACTGCCCGCCAGCACCAGCGCGGCCAGCGGGAGATACACCTTCGGTACAAGACGCTTCCGGTTCTTCCACGTCAGGATCAGGTTCGTCGGGTAGCCCAGCAGCAGGTCGATTGGAGAAATGTTGGCGTTGGGTACACCGAAGCTCAAAATCGACGTAAACACCAGCGTATTGGCAAAGCCGCACAGGCCCTTGATAAAATAAGCGGCCACCGCCGCGAAGATCCATAAGTACATGATTGCTGCCTCTCTGTTTTTTACATTGTATCATGCTTTTCTGTGAAATGCTTTGCAAAAACGGAAATTCAATTCGATAATATCGCCGTTTTTCTTTGTATTATAGCGCAGCGGCGTGGGCATTGCTATCCCCAAATGTGCAGAGTTCTGCTGGGGCGCGGCGGTTTGACTTTCAGGCGGGCGTCTGCTATACTGTGGTTAAATATATTTAACCAGAAACGGAGGCAATGGTCATGGAAGCCTTCTATGGGATCCTGATCCCGTTTCTCGGCACGTCGCTGGGGGCGGCGTGCGTGTTTTTTCTGAAAAAGACGCTCAGCGACGCGGTGCAGCGCGCGCTGACCGGCTTTGCCGCGGGCGTGATGGTGGCGGCGAGCGTATGGAGCCTGCTGATCCCGGCCATTGCGCAGTCAGCGGCGCTGGGCCGGTGGTCGTTTCTCCCGGCGGTGCTGGGGTTCTGGGTCGGCATTTTGTTTTTGCTGGCGCTGGACCGCATCATCCCGCATCTGCACGCGAAAAGCGGGCAGGCCGAGGGGCCGAAGAGCCGCCTGCAGCGCACGACGATGATGGTGCTGGCCGTGACGCTCCACAACATCCCGGAGGGCATGGCCGTCGGCGTGGTGTACGCGGGGTATCTGTCCGGACAGGCGCAGATCACGGCGGCGGGCGCGCTGGCGCTCTCGCTCGGCATCGCCATCCAGAACTTCCCGGAGGGCGCGATCATCTCCCTGCCGCTGCGCGCGGAGGGGATGAAAAAATCCAGAGCGTTTCTGGACGGCGTGCTCTCGGGCGTGGTGGAGCCGATCGGGGCGGTCCTCACAATCCTCGCGGCGCGGCATGTCATCCCGGCGCTGCCGTATCTGCTGAGCTTTGCGGCGGGCGCAATGCTCTACGTCGTGGTCGAGGAGCTGATCCCCGAGATGTCGCAGGGGACGCACACCAACGTCGGCACGATCTTCTTCGCCATCGGCTTCAGCCTGATGATGGTGCTGGACGTGGCATTAGGATGACGTGGCATTGGAACAACAAAAACACGCGGCGCACCCGGACGGGTGCGCCGCTTTTTATGCCTTCCGGTGCAGAACGCGGTAGACGTAGTCCATATCGAGGCCCTGGCGGACGGCGTCCGCCAGCAGGTCGTACTGCCGCTCCTTATAGGCCTGCGCGTCAAAGCTGCCGAGGGCCGACGCGTCGATCCCGCGGCGCGCGCAGAGCGCACGGAGGATGGCGTCGGCGACGCCCGGCGCGTCGAACACGCCGTGGATATAGCTGCCGTAGACGATGCCGGACCCGGCCAGCGGCGGCATGGCCGACTCGCTCCGGCCCATGTGGATCTCGTAGCCCTCGTAGCCGAGGCCGTTGAGGCCGGAGAGCAGCCCCTGCACGCCGGAAAACGTGCCGGCGGTCTGCCGCTGGACCTTTTCGCCGTGGAAGACGGTGTCCATGTCCAGAAGCCCCAGCCCGCGGATCTGCGTCAGGCCCGCGGCCTCCACGCCGTCCGGGTCCGAGACGCTGCGGCCCAGCATCTGATAGCCGCCGCAGACGCCGAAGATGGGCGTGCCGCGCGCGGCCTCCTTGCAGATGGCAGCCTCGAGCCCAGACTGGCGGAGCCAGCTGAGGTCGGCGATGGTGCTCTTGGTGCCGGGCAGAAGGATCATGTCCGGCGTGCCGAGCTCGCCGACGGAGGAGATATAGCGCAGCGAGACGTTCGCATAGCGCTCAAAGGGAGAAAAATCGGTAAAGTTGGAGATGCGCGGCAGACGGATCACGGCCAGGTCCAGAAGCCTGCGCCCCGCAGTTCGGGAAAAACGCTCGGTGAGGCTGTCTTCCTCGTCGATATCCACCCGCGTGTAGGGCACGACGCCCGCCACCGGCACGCCGCAGAGCGCCTCGAGCTGCCGCAGGCCCGGTTCGAGGATTGCGCGGTCGCCGCGGAATTTGTTGATGATGGTGCCCTTGACGCGCGCGCGCTCGTCCGATTCCAGCAGGGCGATGGTGCCGTAGAGCTGGGCGAAGACGCCGCCGCGGTCGATATCTCCGATCAGCAGCACCGGCGCGTCCACCAGTCTGGCCAGGCCCATGTTGACGAAGTCGTCCTGCTTGAGGTTGATCTCCGCCGGGCTGCCCGCGCCCTCGATGACGAGCACGTCGTATTCCCTGTCCAGACCCGCGTAGGCGTCCAGCACGGCCGGGAGGAAATCACGCTTGCGGCGGTAATACTCCATCGCGCGCATGTTGCCCACGACCTGCCCGTTCACGATCACCTGGCTGCCGACGTCGGTCGTCGGCTTCAGGAGGATCGGGTTCATGCGCACGTCGGGCGCGAGGCCCGCGGCCTCGGCCTGCACGACCTGCGCGCGGCCCATCTCGCCGCCCGCAGCGGTGATGAACGAGTTGAGGGCCATATTCTGGCTCTTGAAGGGCGCAACGCGATAGCCGTCCTGCTTGAAAATCCGGCAGAGGGCGGCGGCGAGCAGGCTCTTGCCCGCGTTGGACATCGTACCCTGCAGCATCAGATTCAGCGCCATGACAGTTCCTCCATCCCGCGCCGCAGAGCGTCCAGCAGCGCTTCATTTTCTTTCGGCAGCCGCACCGCCGTGCGGTACCAGCCCTCGCCGAGGCCCGGGTAATTCGCACAGCTGCGGATGGCGATCTTCTGCCGCAGCAGCGCGGCATCCAGCCCGGCTGGGCCGCGGAACAGCAGATAATTGGCCTGCGACGGGCAGACCGTAAATCCAAGGGCCGTGAGTCCAGCGGCTAGTACGTCCCGCTGCGCCGCGATCAGCGGGCGGGCCTTTGCCGGCCAGTCCGGCTCGCGCAGGGCGGCGAGCGCCGCGGCCTGCGCCGGGACCGAGACGTTCCACGGCTGCGAGCAGGCGGACATTTTCTCGAGCAGCTGCCCGTCTGCTGTCAGGCAGCAGCCCGCGCGCACGCCCGCAAGGGCGTAATTCTTGGTGAACGCCTTTAAGATCAGCAGGTTCGGGTATGCCTCCAGCAGGTCCTTGGCGCTCGCTGCGTCCGTAAAGTCCAGAAAGCACTCGTCGAGCAGCACGCGCGTGCCCTGCGCGCGGCAGATGCGCAGGGCAGCTTCCAGAAGTCCTCGCGGGAGGAGCATGCCGGTAGGGTTATTGGGCGTGCACAGAAACAGCACGTCCGGCTTCCGCTCCTGCAGAAAGGCGAGCAGCCCCTCGTCCGGCAGGAAATCCGGCGCGCGGAGCGGATATTGCGCGAGCTGCGCGCCAAAATGCGCGGCCGCCGTGCGGTATTCCGAAAACGTCGGCGCGAATTCTGCCGCCAGACGCGGGCGCAGGGCGTCGCAGTAGGCATAGATGAGCTCCGCCGCGCCGCCGCCGCAGAGCACATACGGCTGCGGCACGCCCTCGTGCGCGGCGATGGCCGCGGTCAGCGCGCGGCAGTAGGGATCCGGGTACTGCCGTACCTGTGCGGCGGCGGCGCGGATCGCCTCGACGACGCCCGGCGGCGTGCCGAGCGGATGGACATTGGAGGAAAAATCGAGCGTGACGACTGCGCTGTAGATGTCGCCGCCATGCGGGTTTCGCGTGTTGTAGAGCATAGGCAGGTCTCCTTTGTCAGAGGAAGATGCAGAGCGCTTTGACCCCCGCGCACACGAGCAGGGCAAGGACGGCTGCGGCCGTCATCAGCCGGCAGGCGCGCGGGATATCGTCCGGCTCGATGGCGCGGCGCTCGTCGCCGATGTACGGCTTTTTGTGCAGGACGCCGTGGTACCACGCGTCGCCCGCGAGGCGCAGACCGAGCAGGCCCGCGCAGACCGACTCCGTCTGCGCGGAGTTCGGGCTCGCGTGCCGGTACCGGTCGCGCCGGAAGATGCGCCAGCCGTTCTTCGCGTCCAGGCCCAGGATCGCGCCCGCGGCCAGCAGAAACAGCGCCGACAGCCGCGCGGGGATGAAATTCAGCACGTCGTCCGCCTTCGCCGGGACGAGGCCGATATTTTTATACGGAGGCTCCACATAGCCGAGCATCGAGTCCATGGTGTTGACGGCCTTGTAGAAAAAGCCCAGCGGCGCGCCGCCGAGCGCGAGATACAGAAGCGGCGCGATGACGCCGTCGGACGTGTTTTCCGCCACAGTCTCGACGGCGGCTCGTGTGACGCCCGCGGCGTCCAGCCGCGCGGTATCGCGGCCGACGATCATGCTTACCGCCTGCTGCGCGGCAGGAAGGCTTCCCGTCTGCAGGGCGGCATAGACGCGCATGCTCTCCTCCCTCAAGGACTTGACCGCGAGGATCTGCCAGCACATCACGCTCTCGAGCGCGAGGCGCAGATAGACGGATACCCGCTGCGCGCCATAGAGGATGAGCGCCGGGAGCCCCGCCGAGACGAGCACCGTGCACAGCCAGATGCACGCGCCCGCGAATATCTCGCCGCGCGCCGTCCTGGGAAACAGCGCGCGGAACCGCCGCTCGAGCTGCGAGATCAGCTTCCCGATCCCGACAACGGGGTGCGGCAGTCCATGCGGGTCGCCCACGATAAGATCGATGCCAAAGCCGATCAAAAGGGCGAAAAGGGACCATTTCAAGGCGTGTTTCCTCCGTTCTGCAGCGTAAAGATGTAGATGGGGTTCTGCCCGGCCATCAGGTGATAGGGCCCTGCCGCGCGGGCTTTGGCGATGGACAGCGAGACGCATTCAGAGAACTCGAATTCCCGCATGCACGCTGTCAGCGCGGCGGCGGATTCGAGCGTGACGGCCGTCGCCACGATGCGCACACGCGGATTTTTTTCGAGCAGCAGCTGCAGGATCTCGCGCACCTGCCCGCCGGTGCCGCCGAGGAAGGCGTGCGTCGGCGCGGGCAGCTCGCGGCAGGCCTCCGGCGCGCTGCCGGAGACGAGGTGCAGGTTTTCCGTGCCGAAGGCGGCGCGGTTTTGCTCCAGAAGTGTCCGCGCGTCCGCCTCGCGCTCGATGGCCCAGACGCTGCCGCGCGCGGCCTGCAGCGCCATCTCGATGGCGACCGAGCCGGTGCCCGCGCCCACGTCCCAGCAGACGGCGTCCGCCGTCAGCTGCAGCTTGGACAGGCAGACACTGCGCACCTCGCTCTTGGTCATCGGCACGACATGGCCGGGGGCGAGGCTCCTTTGAAAGCGCTCGTCCGGCAGGCCGTGGGTGACGACGGCGTCGGGCGTCGGATTTTCTAGCAGGGCGACGCTGAGCTTGTCGAAGGTCTGCTCCGCCAGCTCCGCGGCCGTGCCGCGGGTGATGCGCTCGTCCGGGTAGCTCAGCCGCTCACCGACGCTGACGCGGATCTGGCCGAGTCCGGCTTCGGTGAGCCGCTGGCAGAGGGCGGCCATGCCGCCCTCGCCGCCGACGAGGACGAATACGGTTTTGTTCCGGCGCACGTCCGGGACGATATCGTGCGTCCGGCCATGGAGGCTGACGGGCAAGACGGACTCATAGCTGACGCCAAGGCGGGCACAGAGATAACTGAGCGAGCTGAGGCCCGGAAGCACGGTCGTTTCGCAGTCCTGCAGCAGCGGCAGGAGCTTCTTCGTGCCGCTGAAAAAGCCGGTGTCGCCCGACATGACGACGGTGAAGCGGCGGCACTGCGGATGCTCGCGGATGCGCTCCGCGATCGCCTCCGGCGCGATGGCGTCCAGCGCCAGCTGACCGGGCCGGGCGACGGCCTCCAGCATCCGCCGCGCGCCGATCAGCGCGTCCGCCGCACAGATCGCCGCGCGGACCTCGCCGGTCTGCGCGGCCTCGCTGCCGGGGCCGATGCCAACGATCGTCACCTGCGGGCGGCAGGCAAAGCCGAAGCGGGCACACAGGGCGCCGATAGTCTCGGAAAGCGAGCTTCCCGTCTCCTGCGCGGGGCGGCCGATGACGAGCAGACGCGCGCCCGTGCGCCTGGCCGCGGCGGCCTTCTCCTGAAAGCCGCCGGCTGTGCCGCCGTCCTTGGTGACGAGCCAGCGCGCGCCGGTCCAATGCAGCATGGCCTCGTCCATCTCCTGCGGGAACGGGCCCTGCAGGGCGAACACATGCGAGGCGCTGAGCCCCGCCGCACTGCAGGCCTCCAGCGAGGCCGGCAGCGGCAGCACGCGCGCCCAGCAGCGCGCAGCAAAGTCCGGCAGGGCGGCAAACTTCGATAGCTCCTTGCTGCCGGTCGTGAGGAGGATATTCCCCTCCGTGCCGGACAGGAAACGGACGGCTTCGTCCGTATTTTCAACAAACGCCGCGTCCTCCGGCGCTTCGGACGCGCCGCGCAGCAGCCGCCAGTGCTCTACTCCGGCCGCTTCGCAGGCGGCCGCGATGCTCCTGGTGATCGACGCGGCGTAGGGATGCGTGGCGTCGATCACAAGGTCAAAGTGTTCGGCCTGCAGCATGGCCCCGATCTCCCCGACCGGCAGGGGCCGGGCCGAGACAGTCAGGTTTTCGCCCTCCGGCAGGAGGGTCTGGCCGTATTCCGTGGCGACGCAGGCCGTCACGCGGCAGGGCTGGGTATTTAAAAATTCGACCAGCTCGCGGCCCTCCGTCGTGCCGCCGAAGACGCAGAGCTTATACATCGCGGTATCCCCTCGGTGTGATAAAATTCCCGCCGACCGCCTGCGCGGCGGCGTTGCCGATGAAGACGGTGCAGAACATGTCGGCCTGCGCCGTTTTGAGTTCGCAGAGCGTCAGCACGCGGCGGCTCTCGCCCTCGCGGCCGATGCAGCGGACGATGCCGCAGAGCCGGTCCTCCGGCAGTACGCGGAGCAAAATCTCGCACGCGCGGTGCAGGTGCTCCGGCCGGCCGTGGCTGGCGGGGTTATATAAGACGATGGTCAGATCCGCCTCAGCGGCGCACAGCAGCCGCTTTTCGATCTTCTCCCACGGCGTGAGGCGGTCGGAGAGGCTGACGACGGCAAAATCATGCGTCAGCGGCGCGCCGAGCAGCGCGCCGCCGCTGCATGCGGCGGTGAGGCCGGGGATGGCCTCCACCTCCGGCTCCTGCGCCTCGCCGCGCAGCTGATAGACCAGCGCGGCCATGCCGTAGATGCCGCTGTCGCCGGAGCAGACCAGGCAGACGGTCTTCCCTGCCGCGGCCAGCTCGAGCGCCATGCGGCAGCGCTTGGCCTCCTGCGTCATGGGGGTGGCAAGCAGCTCCTTGCCGGGATAGCGGTCCTTGACCAGATCGACGTAGACCGGGTAGCCCACGATCACGTCGCACGCGGCCAGCGCGCGGTCGGCGCGGATGGTCATATTTTCAAAGTTACCGGGGCCGATGCCCACGATCTGTACCTTACCCAAAGCGTACCTCCCAAGGTTCCTCGGCGACGGCGACGGTCACGCCGCCAAGCGCCTGTTTTCCCACCAGCAGCCGCCCGCCGCCATAGAGCGCCGCGCGCTCACAGACGTTATCCACGCCTGTGACGGAGGCGACGAAGCGCGAGCCCGTAAAGCTGCCCGGCACGGCGCGCAGCTGCGCCGCAGAATAAAACCGGGTCTGCCAGCCGTTTGCGCGGCAGGCCGCGAGCAGCCCCGGCTCGTCCTGCTTGAGGTCGATCGACGAGACGCCGGAGATGGCGGCCAGCGCCAGCCGGTTCTCCCGGAAGACCTGCCAGACGGCGGCCTCGATGGCCGCCTGCTCGGTCCCGCGGCGGCAGCCGAGGCCGACGCGGAGCTTTCTGGGGATGAGGCGGAGCGTCACGCCGAACGGCGTTTCCTCCCGGCAGCCGATATAGACGCCGAACGGGCCGCTTTCCGCGGCAACCACGCCGCCGGGCAGGGGCGGGCAGACCGGAAATTCACTGCAGAGCGGCAGATCGTGCTCCAAAATTTCAGCCGCGAAGCGTTTGGCAAGCGCAAAGTCTTCGATCGCGCAGCCGTTCTGCGCGGCCCAGGCGTCGACGGCGAATTTTCCGTTCACGTCCGTCGCGGTGGTGATGACGGCTTTCGCGCCAAGGGCACCGGCCAGACGCGCGGCCAGCGCGTTCGCGCCGCCAATGTGGCCGGAAAGGAGCGGAATGACGAAGTCTGCCCGCTCATCGAGGCATAAAACAGCCGGATCCGTCTTTTTATCGCGGACGAAGGGCGCGATGCTCCGCACCGCGACGCCGCAGGCGCCGACAAAGATCAGCGCGTCCATATTGGCAAAGGCCTCGCCGTAGACGCCCGCGTCCAGCGCGGCAAAGCCCGGCGCTTCGAGCCGGGACGGCGCATAGCAGCAGCGCTCCGCCTCCGGCAAAGCCCGGCAGACGCGCCCGGCCGTCCGGCAGCCCGCGCGGGTGTAGGCAAAGACGGCGAGCTTCATTGCGTCGCCTCCCTGTATTCTGTCGTAAAGCCCGGATGGTACAGAAGCGACCGCAGATAGGTGTCTCCGAGGCACCCGCCCACGACAATCAGGGATGTCTTGGTCAGGCCGTTTTCCGTCACGGTCCTGTGGAGCGTGCCGACGGTGCAGCGGAAGATCTTCTCCTCCGGCCACGTCGCCTTGTACACGACGGCGGCCGGGGTCTGCGCTTCGTAGCCGCCCGCGAGCAGGTCCTCCTGCAGCTTTTCGGTGAGCGAGGTGCTGAGGAAGAGCACCATTGTCGCCCGGTGGGCGGCCAGGGCACGGATAGACTCGCGCGCCGGGACGGGCGTGCGGCCCGCCGCTCTTGTTATAATAACCGTTTGGCTGACATCCGGCAAGGTGTATTCTGCTTTTAAGGCCGCGGCTGCGCCGCAGAAGGCGCTCACGCCCGGGCAGACATCATAGGCGATGCCGAGCGCTTCCAGTTCGTCAAACTGCTCACGTACCGCGCCGTAGATGCTGGAATCGCCGGTGTGCAGGCGGACGGTCGTCTTCCCTGCCGCTTCGGCGGCGCAGATGACGGCAATGACCTCCTCGAGGGTCATTTTCGCGCTGTTGTGAATCTCGCAGCCCGGCTTCGTATAGGACAGCAGCGCCGGGTTCACCAGCGAGCCCGCGTAGATGACCACGTCCGCCTCGCCGAGGAGCCTTGCCCCGCGCACGGTGATGAGATCGGCCGCGCCGCTCCCGGCGCCGACAAAATGTACCATTTCAGTTCTCCTTTATTTTCTCCAACAGAGCCTGCGCCTGTGCGGTCTGGCACAGGCGGCCGTATTCCTTTGAAAAAACGATCGCACCGGCGGCCATCGGCCCGCATTTGTGCTGCAGGTGAAACTCGATGCGCTCTGCCAGCCGGGAAAGAAGCGGCGCATACAGCCCTTCTTCCTGCAAAATGCGAAGCGCATCGTCACACATGACGCAGGACAACAGCTCCTGCGTCTTTTCCTGCCGCAGCCCCAGCGCCGCGGCGTGGGCAGCGAGCAGCTCCATGCGGCAGTCGCCGAAGCGGGAGTGCGTGTTCCACATCCCGCCCGCGAGCTTCACGAGCTTGCCGATATGCCCGACGAGCAGCGCGCCCCGGAAGCCCAGCTCCCGGCAGCTTTCCAGCGCGTCGCCGATGAAGTTGCTGGTCAGGACGGCCGTCCTCGGGTCGAGGCCGATGGAGCCGCGGATGTAGTCCGCGCCGTAGTTGCCGGGGGTCAGCAGGATATAGTCGGCCCCGTCTGCCCGCCGCTGGCGCAGCTCGACGCGGATGGTGTCGACGAGCGCCTGCTCGCTCATGGGCTCGACGATGCCGGTCGTGCCGAGGATGGAGATACCGCCGGTGATGCCGAGGCGGGGATTGAAGGTCTTCCGGGCCAGCGCCTCGCCCTCGGGTACGGAGATAACGACGGACAGGCCGCCGGGAAACTCGCACAGGCGCATGATCGCCTGCACGTTCTCTTCGATCATGCGGCGGGGGACGGAATTGATGGCCGCCGCGCCCACCGGCTGGTCGAGCCCGCGCTTTGTGACGCGGCCGACGCCCGCGCCGCCGTCGATCGTGACGCCGGGGGCGTCGGTCTTCTGCACGCGGGCAAAGATCAGCGTGTCACGCGTCACGTCGGGGTCGTCGCCGCTGTCCTTGCGGATGGCGCAGGAAACGAAGTCCGCGCCGCGGGTCGTCTGCAGGACCGGCAGCGTCAGAGCGATGCCCTTAGGCGTCAGCAGGTCGATTGTCGGGGCTTCCCGGCCGGTCAGCAGCATGTAGGCCGCGGCCTTTGCCGCCGCGGCGGCGCAGGAGCCGGTCGTATAGCCGAGACGGAGCTTTTTTCCGTCCTTGACGATGTATTCCTCCATGTTATCGCCGGATCTGGTAGAGCAGGGCGTTGCAGATGGCGGCGGCGACGTTGCTGCCGCCCTTGCGCCCGCGGGCGACGATATAGGGCGCGCGGCAGCCCTCGATGATCAGTTCCTTGCTTTCGACCACGTTCACAAAGCCGACCGGCACACCGATCAGCAGCGCGGGCCGGAGCCGCTCCGCCGCCATGAGCGCGTCGAGCGACACCAGCGCCGTCGGCGCGTTGCCGATGGCGAAAATGCAGGGCTTTTTGAGCTGCGCGGCCTTCGCCATCGAGACCCAGGCGCGGGTCACGCCGCGCGATCTGGCCTCGGATGCGACGTCTGGATCGGACATGAAGCAGTGGACCTCGCCGCCGAGAGAGGCGAGGATGGTCTTGTTGATCCCGGCCTTCGCCATCTGGGTATCGGTGACGATATCGCAGCCGGCGCGCAGGGCTTCGAGCCCTTTCCGCACGGCGTGGGGCGAGAAGACGAGGTTGTCGGCGTAGTCAAAGTCCGCGGTGGTGTGGATGGCGCGCTTGATGACAGGCGCGTTTTCCGGGTCGAGCTTCCGGTCGCCCAGAAGCTCGGTGATGATCTCGAAGCTGCGCGCTTCGATGTCCATGGGTCTGCAGGTCTCAAGCATGGCGGTGCTTCTCCTTTCGGCAGGCGGCGAGAAAATTCGCGGCGAAGGCCGGATTCGCGTAAAAGTGGAAATGCGGGTAGCCCGCATAGAGCGTTTTTGTCGCGTGGACACAGGGCCAGCGGCGGCCGGTGGGCTTTTCGGCCAGGAAGGCCTCGCCGGGGTCGTCCGCGTCCCAGCGGTGAAATTCGTGCGCGGCGATCGACTCGCCCGCGCGGCAAAGAAGATTGTCCCGCTGCGCGGTCAGCGTCAGGTAGCCGAAGCGCGTGAGCTTCCCGGCGTCAAAGCTGCGGCCGGGGATCGCGCCGGCCATCGGATGATCGCCGATGGCGTCCAGCAGGTACATGAACCCGCCGCATTCGGCAATGCACGGAAGGCCCCGCTGCACAGCGGCGCGGACGCTTTCGCGCATGGAAGCGTTTTCGCTCAGCTGCGCGGCGGAAAGCTCCGGATAGCCGCCGCCGAGGTACAGCCCGTGCAGCCCCTCCGGCAGCGCCGGGTCCTCCAGCGGGCTGAAGGGCACGAGCTCTGCGCCGAGCGACGATAAGAGCGCGAGGCTGTCTTCATAGTAAAAGCAGAACGCCCGGTCGCGTGCCACGCCGATGCGGACGGGCTCGCCCGCTTCCGGCAGCGGCGGCGGGCAGACGGCAAGGGGCGGCGCTTCGTCTGCCAGACGCAGGAGCAGGTCCAGATCGATGCTCGTTTCCGCCTGGGCGGCGAGACGCTGCAGCTTTTCGCGCAGATCCGCCACCTCCGCAGCCGTGACGAGGCCGAGATGGCGGCTTTCGAGCGTGCATTCCGGCAGGCGCGGCAGATAGCCGCAGGCTTTGATGCCGAAGCGCGCTTCGAGCTCTCTGGCAAGCGGCGCGTAGCTCATGGCCGTGCAGCCGTTGAGGATGACGCCGCGGATCCGGCTGTGCGGCTGGAACTGCAGAAAGCCCTGCACCGCGGCCAGCACGGACAGCGCCGCGCCGCGCGCGTTCACGACCAATATCGTGGGGCTGGCGGTCTTCTGCGCGATCTCCCAGGTGCTCGCACGCGTGGTGGTGAGGCCGAGGCCATCATAGTAGCCCATGACGCCCTCGATGATGGTGACGGCGCAGCCCGCGGCGTTCTGCGCGAGCAGATAGCGGAGCGTCGCCTCGTCAAAGAAAAAGGGGTCGAGATTTGCGCTTTTCGCGCCGATAATGCGGCTGTGGAACATGGGGTCGATGTAATCCGGGCCGCATTTGGCCGCGGCGACGCGCAACCCCCGGTTCACCAGCGCCTGCAGAACGGCGCAGGTCACGGTCGTTTTCCCGCAGCCGCTGTTCGTCCCGGCGATCACGAGCCGGGGTAGCTTCTGTTCCATCCGTTCCCTCCTCAGTACACGAGGATCGTAGCAAAATAGCTCAGCTGCTCCGGCAGCTGCCGGAGATCTTCATAGACCTGCTCCGTCGGCAGGCCGCAGTCGGCCACCAGCGCCGCCCGGTCCAGAAGTCCCGCCCGCTCGATCGCATCCACGGCTTCGTGGATGGCGCGGCCGGATTTCATGAGTACCTTCGTGCCCGGCAGCCGCAACGCGTCAGTCAGATCAGTGCTGCCGGGGAGGACGTGCAGCGGCTGCTCCATCCGGGTCAGGCTGCGGGTGAGGCGCGCAGCGACGGCGGAGATGCTCATGACGCCGGGCAGCATGACGGCGGCGTAGCCGTCGGCGCGGACAAGATCGAGGATATAATACGCCGTGGCGTAGAGCGAGACATCGCCGAGGTTCACGAGCGCAACGTCCTCTCCCGTGGCGAGCACGGTCTCGACCGCGTCCGCAGCCGCACGCCAGTGCGCTTCGCGCGTTGCAGCATCCGGCGACATGGAAAAAGCCAGCGGCAAGATCGTCTTTCCCTGCAGATCCATCGCCGCGCGGACGATATCCAGCGCGAGCGTGCGGCCGGAAGCCGTCTGCGGTGCGGCGATGACGGTGCAGCGTTCCAGCGTCCGGACAGCCTGCAGCGTCAGCAGCTCCGGGTCGCCGGGGCCGACGCTGACAGCGTAAAGGATCCCCGTATGATTCTGTTCCATGGTCCTCCCTATGGTACGAGATCCAGCGTGGAGAAGCAGGGGTCGTACCGCCCCGGCTCCATGTGGTAGAGCTTTGCGATATAGTCGCGCGTGAAGATCTCCTCCGGCGGGCCGACGCGGTCGATGTGGTCGCCCGCGACGCACACGACGGTGTCGGACACGCGCCGCGCCAGATCCAGCTCGTGCAGCGACATGAGCACGGCCAGATTCTCCTCGCGCACCATGCGCTTGAGGATGGTCAGCAGCTCCAGCTTATAGCGGATGTCCAGATAACTCGTCGGCTCGTCGAGCACGATGAGCTCCGGCTGCTGGCAGAGCGCGCGGGCGAGCAGGATGCGCTGCCGCTGGCCGTCGCTGACGGCCTGGAAGGGGCGGTCGGCAAAGGCCTCCGCGTCCGTGCGGCGCAGGCTCTCGTCCACGATCTTTTTGTCTTCCGCGGTCAGGATGCCGAGTTTTCCCGTATAGGGGTAGCGGCCGCTGCTGACCACGTCGCGGCAGGTCATGAGCTCCGGGTCCATGCGGGCAGTCATGAGGATGGCCATGCGGCGGGCGATGGCGTTGCGGCTGCACGCGCGCAGCTCCTCGCCGTCCAAATACGCGGTGCCGCCGATGCGCGGCAGTTGCCCGGCGATGGTCTTGAGGATGGTCGACTTGCCGGAGCCGTTCGGGCCGATGAGCGTGACGATCTTCCCGCGCTGCACGGCAAGTGAAATTTCGCCGATCAGGGTCCTGCCCTGATAGCCGACGGCAAGGTCTTCTGTCTGCAGATAGGCTTCCATCTTATCCCGCCTTTCTGTGGATCATCATGTAGATGACGATGGGCGCGCCGAACACGGCCGTCACGGAGCTGATGCTGACCTCGGTCGGCGCGAAGGCCGTGCGGGCGATCAGATCGCAGAGCAGGCAGAACGCACCGCCGCCGAGGAAGGATGCCGGGATGAGGATGAGCGGCTCGGCCGTCCCGAACAGGGATTTCATGAGGTGCGGCACGGCGATGCCGACAAAGGAAATGGGCCCGGCGAACGCCGTCACGCAGGCGGACAGGATGCTTGAGAGCAGGATCAGCGCCGTGCGGAACGCGCGCAGGTGGACGCCCATGTTCTGCGCGTACACCTCGCCCAGCTGGTAGGCCCGGATGGGCTTCGAGAGGAAAAAGGCCAGCACCAGCGCCGCGCCGCAGACCAGCGCCATGGTCCGCACGTTCTCCCAGCTCATGCCGGAGAACGAGCCGAGCGACCAGTTGTGCAGGTTCACGATGTTGGAATCGTCGGCGAAGGTGACGATGAAGTCGGTCAGCGCCGTGCAGATATAGCCGATCATGACGCCACAGACCACGAGCAGGCTCATGCGCCGGACCTTCCTGGAGATCGCCAGCACGAAGCCCATCGAGAGCATCGCGCCCGCGAACGCCGCCGCGATCAGCACCGCCGACGTGGACACCAGCCCCCGGCTGAGAAGCGCGACCATGGTGATCGACACCGTCAGCTTCGCGCCGGACGAGACGCCGAGGACGAAGGGGCCCGCGATGGGGTTATGAAAAAACGTCTGCAGCAGATACCCCGAGACCGACAAAGCCCCGCCGAGGATCAGCGCCGAAAGCAGCCGCGGCAGGCGGATCTGCAGCAGGATCCTGCGCTGCGAGCCTTCGCCCCCGCCCTGCAGGATCGCCCATATTTCTGACGAGGGGAGCCGGACGCTCCCCGCGAGGATGTTCCAGATCAAAAAAATCAAAAGCAGCAGAAGGAGCAGCAGAAAACCGCCCCATATCCGTAGTCTCCGGGTCTTTTCCATACTGCTCCTCCTGTATTATGATAGTTTCCGCAGGAACCGCAGATCGTCCGCGTCCTTGTCGTTCAGAACGGCGTGGACGTCGAGGATCAGATCGCCGAGCGCGAGCGATTCCTGATAAAAGTTTTTGGTGATGCACCAGACATTGCCCGTCTGCACGGCTTTAAAGTCCGCGAGCAGCGGGCTTTTGGCCAGCAGGGCGTCCAGCGAGTCCAGCTCGCCGTCGATGGTGCTGTTGTAGATGAGCACGTCCGCGTCCGCCGCGGCGTCGTAGAACGATTCCATCTGGATGGTCATGGTCGAGAGGGCGTTTTCCTCGCCGCTCTCGTCGAACGAGACGTAGTCGCCGCCCGCCATCCGGATGGCCTTGGCGATATAATCGCCGGATTTTCGCACGTTGACTGCGCCGGTCGTGGTGATGTAGAAGAAGGCGACGGTCTTGCCCGCCGGCTCCTGCGCGAGCACGGGCTGCAGGTCCTGCAGCAGCGCGTCATAGGCTTCGCAGGCCTCGTCTTCCTTTCCCACCAGCGCGCCGTAGAGCTTCAGCCATTCCATGCGGCCGAGGGGGTCCGATTCGTAGCTCGAGCGCTCGATGAGCACGGGCACGCCGACCGACTCCAGCTGCTCGACGACCTCCGGCGTGTGATAGATCATGGTGTTTTCGATCGCAAGATCGCAGCCTTCTGCCAGGATGGTCTCATAGTCGGGCGCGGAGTATTTTCCGGCGTAGACCATGGTCCCGACCTGCATGGCGGCTCTCGCCTCATCGATATACCAGTCCGATTCCTTCTGGCCGCTGAGCGCGATGCGGTCCACGGCGTCAAGCTCGCGGAAAAAGTCCATCGCCGCCGTGGCGACGAGATAGATGTGGTCCAGCGGCTGCTGCAGGACGGTCACGTCCGCCGGCACGCCCGCCGGGACCGGCGCGCCCTCGGCCACGAGCAGAACGGTCTGGTCCGCACCGATGGTGATGCGCGTATAGTCCTCGCCCGCATAGCAGACCGTGAACTGCTCGGCGTAGGCGAGGGGCAGCGCGCGGTCAAACGTCAGGCTGTCCCACGCGGCTGCGGCCGCGGGCTGCTCCGGTGCGGACTGCTCCGCCGGGGCCTGCTGCGGGGCGGCGCAGCCGCACAGCAGCAAAAGCGCCAGCAGCAGCGCAAGCAGGCGCGGCTTCATTCGCCCGCCGCCTGCAGGCTGGCAGACGAGAAGTTCAGGGTGTATTCGATCTCATGGGGCGTGCTCATGGCGGTCGTGTCGCCGATGACGGTCAGGTCGGTGTCAAAGGCGTCGACGGGGATCTCGAACGTCGAGCCGGGCTCCGTCGACAACACGTCATAGCGTTCGCCGTTTACCAGCATATAGTCATACTTGCTGCTGCTCCAGACGATCGTGGCCGCAGCCGCGCCGTCCTGCACGGTCAGGGTGCAGGGCGAAAGGACCTGCGCCTTGCCGGAGCCGCCCGCGAAGGTGAGCTCGGCGGTATAGACGCCGTCGGCCAGACCAAGGTCCTGAACGGTCTTCCCGGCTTCCGCGAGCGGGACAGGGTCCGTGACGGAGACCTTATGGTCGTACCAGACGCCCTTCTTGCCGATGAGGGCGACGTCAAACTCCGTATCCAGCGCGGGGACAGGGATATCGAAGCCGTAGACCTCGTCGGACAGGCCGTCGGAATAGGTGACGGTGTCGGTCGTGGGCTGCAGGAGCTCTGCGCCGTCCTTCTGCGCATCCTCGGCCAGACCATAGAACAGATTGACGATGCTCTTGGACGCGAGGCTGACGTGGATGGTCATGCTGCCGTCCTTGACGGTCAGCGTGCCCTTGCCGTCACAGGCTTCGTTCGCGTGGAACATGCTGCTGTCGGTATTGAACTCCGCCGTGTAGACGCCGTCGGGCAGGGCGGGCTCGGCGGGAGCCGGTTCTTCCGCGGGCTCCTCGGCGGACTCGGCTGCGGGAGCTTCTTCGGCCGCGGGGGCTTCTGCCGGGACTTCGGCGGCGGGCTGCGCCGGCTCTGCGGCGGCAGGTTCGGCCGGTTTTTGTGCGCAGCCGGTCAGCAGGGCAAACAGCAGCAGCGCAGACAGGGCAAGTGCGATCAGCTTTTTCATTGGGTTCTCCTCCATAGAGCGCAGTTCGCTCCGGGGTGGCCGCTGCCGCCCCGGAGCCGGGTGATCAGGATCTTTATGCGTTCAGCGCATCGATCGCAGCCTTGGTGTGGGCGACGTAGAGCGCCTGGACATCGGCGATCTCGCCGAGGCCGTGGATCTGGCAGTCGACGGTGAAGCCGGCAGCCTCAAACATGGTCTTCCAGGAATCATCGTCGGAACCGGCCATGTCGTTGTTGGCGTGATCGCCGGCAACGACCATCAGCGGGCGCAGGACGACGTTGGTGTAACCGGCAGCCTTGACGGCCTCGATGACGGCCTCTGCGGAGGTCTCCTCCGGCTCGCCCTCGACGGTGCCGATGAAGACGTTCTCATAGCCGAGGTTCTGCATCTGGGTCTGCATCTGGCTGTAGGTGACCTTGGCGACGTGCGCGGTACCGTGGCCCATGAAGACGAAGGCGGTACCGGCGTCCTTGGCAGCCTCGAGGCTCTCAAAGCCGGCCTCGGAGACGGCAGCGGCGGTGATGGCCTTGGCGACGGCTTCCTTATCGGCGTTGATGACGGTAGCGTCGGAGCCGACCTCACCGAGAAGCGGCTCTGCGATGGAGACAGATTCGAACTGATCCTTGTATGTCTCGATGGCTTCGCACATCTCGTCATACTCCGCACCGTGCATCAGGTGCGTCGGCTGGACGACAAGGTTCTTGACGCCGTTGGCGACCGCACGGTCGAGTGCCTGGGTCATGTTGTCGATCTTCTCGCCGTCACGGGCCTGGATGTGGTTGATGATGATCTGCGCGGTGAAGGCGCGGCGGACGGACCAGTCGGGGTACGCGGCCTGCAGCGCGTCTTCGATGCCCTTGATGTCAGCCACGCGGCTGTCATTGAAGGACGTGCCGAAGGAGACGACCAGCAGCTCGTTTTCGCCGATCTCGTCCTGGTTGCGGGGATCATCCAGCGAGGCGTCGCCGGTGTCGCGGCCGAAGTACTCGGGGCTGGCTTCCTCGCCCTCGACGAGTTCCTTCTGCGCGTCGGTCAGCGCGTCCCACGCGGCCTTGGCCGCTTCGCACTGCGCGTCGGTGTCATCGGTGCGCTCCTGCACATAGATGGCGTCGATGAGCGCGGCGACGTTGTCGGCGGCTTCCTGATCGAGTTCTTCCTGCGAGGGCTGCTCCTCGGCGGGCTGCTCGGGCTCTTCGGCGGGGGTCTGTTCCTGTGCGGGCGCTTCGGTGGTCTGCTCTTCCTGGGCAGGCTCCTCTGCGGGGGCTTCGGTCTTGCTGCAGGCAGCAAGCAGGCTCAGCAGCATCACGGCTGCGAGCAGGAGTGCGATGGTCTTTTTCATTGGGGATCTACCTCTTTTCAAAAATGTTCTGAAAGAAATATAAAAAACGGCTGCATTTCCGCAGCCGTTCTCCCTAGCCGTATCGTCTGTGCCCAAATGCGTGGGGACAGTACAAACTTGCAGGAAGGTCAATCCGTAGACAGCGGAATTGAAATTCCACGTCTGGGCAGGTCTCCTGACTTTGATCGTCGCTGCCCTGCCCTTCCCGGTCTCCCAGTGGTTTTTACAGGTCAGCTCCCGTACACAGTGACTGCATCGCTCCGGATTCACACCGGATTCCCTTTTCACCCGCCTCCCGACGGACACCCAGACGCTACAATTTTATATTTTTTCAGACAGCCCCATTATAACACGGGCAGAAAAATTGTCAATACGTCGAATCGCCGGTTTTCCGGTGTCTTTTGGTGAAAAAACCGGCACTTTCCCCGCCCGGCGCGGATCGTTTCAAAACAGTTTTCACTTTCGCACCGAATATGCTATACTGTCTCTGGCAGAAGCGTATTTTCCCGTTTCATTCATTTATGATCCGATCACACGGCGGCCGGACCGCCGGGAAGGAGCAGCCTTTATGGGTCTGACAGCATTTCATGGGTTCTGTATGGCGCTGGCCGACAGCGTCCCCGGCGTATCCGGCGGAACGATCGCGTTTATTCTGGGCTTTTACGACCGGTTTCTTGACGCGCTGCATCAGCTGTTCGGGAAGGACAAGGACGCGCGCAGAGCCGCCGTCCGCTATCTTCTGCAGCTCGGCCTCGGCTGGGTCGTGGGGATGGGCGTGAGCGTAGTCGTACTCGCGGAGCTGTTCGCGGCGCATATTTATTTTATGAGCAGTCTGTTTCTGGGGCTGACGCTGGCCTCGTTCCCGCTCGTCATCCGGGCGGAGCGGCGCGTGCTGCAGGGGCAGGCGCGGAATTGCCCCTTCGCCCTGTTCGGCCTGCTGCTCGTCGTGCTTCTGACGCTGCTGCGGACGAACGCCGCGGGCGTCGCCATCCGCTTTGCCGGCGCGCCGGTCTGGATGCTGGGCTACATTTTCGTCTCCGGTGCCGTCGCCATCACCGCGATGGTGCTGCCGGGCATCTCCGGCTCGACGATCCTGCTCATCGCGGGCGTGTATCTGCCCGCCATCGGGGCGGTCAAGGCGTTTCTGGGGCTGGACTTTTCGGTTTTGCCCGGGCTGATCGCGCTGGGCCTCGGCGTGATCGCCGGGATTGGACTTTCCATTCACGCCATCCGCGCCGCGCTCAAAAAATACCGCAGCCAGATGGTCTGGATGATTTTGGGGCTGATGGCGGGCTCGCTCTACGCCATCGTCATGGGCCCGGCCGGACTGGACGCCCCTCAGCCGCCCGTCAGCCTGCAGCGCTTTGACTGGCTCGGCTTCATCCTCGGCATCTGCCTGCTCCTCACCCTCGAAGCCCTCCGCCGCGCCCAAACCCCCGGCCCGGCAGCGGCAAAAGAGAGCTGAGGGCAAGCAGCGCAACGCCTCCCCTGCGTGGAGAGCCTTGGATGGTACGTTCTGTAGGGGCGGGGCAAAGTTCGTGGGGGCCGATGCACATCGGCCCCTACAGGGTGCACCCGTAAAAAATGGCTTCCCCTATGAGGCAAT